>DAIODI010000010.1:0-27777 GCA_036746875.1 Aestuariivirgaceae bacterium
GTGAAGCTTGCAGCCGCCAGAATATGGATGCGATTTATGAGTCGGTGACCTAGAGTGGAAACCGGCCTGACTGGGCCAGACCAGCCGCTCGATCTTCTTGTATTCGCATCATCTTTTTCCGCCAAGTGACGGCCACTTGGCGGCATGATGCGCCAATCGAACCGCCTGACCAGCGAACGCATCCGCCATAACCGCGGCCTAATCGTGACTGGTCGCCGTCTGCACAAGAATTTCGCGCCGCCCCGTGGCGTTGGGCGCGGAAATCAACCCGTCCTTCTCCATCCGCTCGATCAGGCTCGCCGCCTTGTTGTATCCCACCTGGAGGCGGCGTTGCACGTAGCTCGTCGAAACCTTCTTGTCGCGCAGGATCACAGCGACGGCCTGATCGTAGAGATCATCGCCACCGCCGGAGTCGGCCATGCCGGCCCCGGTTGGCGAGCCGCCAGGCTCGCCGTCATCCTCGGTGACCGAATCGACGTACTCCGGCGCCCCCTGGTCCTTGAGGTGGCGCACGACCTTCTCCACCTCGTCATCGGAGACGAAAGGTCCATGCAGGCGCGAGATGCGGCCGCCGCCGGCCATATAGAGCATGTCGCCCTGGCCGAGGAGCTGCTCGGCGCCCTGTTCGCCAAGGATCGTACGGCTGTCGATTTTCGACGTCACCTGGAAGCTGATGCGAGTTGGAAAGTTCGCCTTGATCGTGCCGGTGATCACGTCCACCGACGGACGTTGGGTCGCCATAACCACATGGATTCCAGCGGCGCGCGCCATCTGCGCAAGCCGCTGCACCGCGCCCTCGATGTCCTTGCCCGCCACCATCATCAGGTCGGCCATCTCGTCGATGATGACCACGATGTAGGGCATCGGCCTCAGGTCGAGAGCCTCCTGTTCGAACACCGGATCGCCCGTTTCGGGATCGAATCCCGTCTGCACCGTGCGGGTCAGCGTGTCGCCCCTTGCAACCGCCTGCTCCACCCGGGAGTTGAAGCCGTCAATGTTGCGCACGCCGAGCTTGGACATCTTGCGATAGCGGTCTTCCATCTCCCGGACCGCCCACTTGAGCGCCACGACCGCTTTTCGCGGATCGGTCACAACCGGCGCCAGCAGGTGGGGAATTCCTTCATAGACAGACAGCTCGAGCATCTTCGGGTCGATCATGATCAGCCGGCAGCGCTCAGGCGTCAGCCGGTAGAGGATAGACAGGATCATCGTGTTGATGCCCACAGACTTGCCCGACCCGGTCGTGCCGGCGATCAGCAGGTGCGGCATCCGCGCCAGGTCGGCGAAGACCGGTTCACCCCCGATGTTCTTGCCGAGCGCCAGGCAGAGAGCCTGCGCAGACCGTTCGTAAAGCTGCGATCCCAGCAGTTCGCGCAGGAAGACCGTCTCGCGCTGGGCGTTCGGCAGTTCGATCCCGATGACGTTGCGGCCCGGGATCACCGCCACGCGGCAGGAGACGGCGCTCATCGACCGGGCGATGTCGTCGGCGAGGCCGATGACCCGTGACGACTTGATGCCAGGCGCCGGCTGGAGCTCGTACAGGGTGACGACCGGACCGGGGCGAACGTGAATGATTTCGCCGCGAACGCCAAAATCTTCCAGCACGCCTTCCAGCATACGGGCGTTCTGCATCAGCGCTTCATCGGAGATTTCGGCGGCCCGCGCCTTCTGCCGCGGCTCGGCCAGAAGCGTCAGCGACGGCAGCTCGAAGGCGGGCTCTCCCTCCAGCAGCGAGAGCTGGCTGTCCTTGACAAGCCGCTTTCCCTGGCGCGGCGGTTTCGCCGCCGGGGTGATCTTCGGCGCGGGGAGCTGGTCCGGGAGCGGCTCCTCCTCATACTCGCCGTCCGCAAGCGGATCGTCGAACGCCGGGGCCAGGGCGTCGGAGTAGCTCTCCGGCAGTTCTGCGCCGGCGCGCGGCGCCTCGTCGTCGAGGCGCGGCTCAACACGCCCGCCCTCGCCAAGAACGTACGGCGGGTTCTCGTCTCTCGACAGCCGCTCCCGGATTGTTCGCCAAGACCAGACCGTTGCGACGAACGCCCCTCTCCACAGGACACCCGCCACCGTAGCGGCGAGTCGCCACGCCCGATGCCGATGGCTCTGCCCGGGCCCGGCGAGCGGTCCTCGCCCCTCGCGCCAGTGGTTCAGCCGCGCGCTGTCGACGGCGAGCGCCAGGGACAGAACCAACGCGGACGACAGGATCGCCACCGTCAGCGTAACCGCGACCCAGCCGTGAAGAACGAAACCGAGCGTCACCAGAAGCGCCCGCGAAAGAACCTCCCCGGCCGCGCCGCCGGCTCCCGACGCCAGCGGTATCGTCGATGTGACCGGCACCATCGACAGAAGCGCCGCGCCCGAGAGGCAGCTCACCAGCCAGCCGGCGATCTGCTCCAGCGGATCGCGAAGCGTCTGGTGCGCGATCAGGCGCACCGACCAGAACAGCGGCAAGGCGACGACAAGGATCGAGGCCAGCCCGAACCACTGCATCAGCTCGTCCGCCACGGCGGCCCCGGCGGAGCCAAGCGCATTGGACGGAACGGCGTCGATGGCGTGATTGAACGAGGGATCCGTCGCCTGCCACGTGGCCAGCGCCAGCGTCAGCGCTGCGGCCACGGCCATCAGCGTCAGTCCCGCGAGCTCGAGCACACGGTTCCGCATAAACCGCCGCAGGCCGACGGGCAGGATGCTATCGCTGGTTTCGAGCTGCTGTTGCTGAGCAGACATCGCGGCGCCGATGACGGAGGATTCCCACGACCGCCACTCTCCATCGGCTTGGTTAACCCGCCGTTAAGCGGGGACGGTTCGCCTGACGCGCAGACGGGGCGGAGATCGCTCTCCGCCCCGCTTCCGTGCGGCCTCGCTCAGTTGTAGGCGCGCTCGCCGTGACTGACGATGTCGAGGCCCTCGCGCTCGTCCAGCTCGCTGACCCTGAGACCCACTGTCGCCTTGCAGATGTAAAGCGCGACGACGCTGACGATGGTCGTCCACACCACGGCGATGACGACGCCCCAGATTTGCGCGGTCATCTGGGCGCTGAACGAATACTCCAGCACCTTGGGCGACAGGTCGGCCGCCAGGTAGTCGGTGACGCCGACGCCGCCAAGCGCCGGATTGACGAAGACGCCGGTGAGGAGCGCTCCGACGATGCCGCCGACCCCGTGAATGCCGAACACATCGAGCGAGTCGTCGTAGCCGAACCGCGCCTTGACCCAAACGACGGCCCACAGGCAGATGAGGCCCGCCGCGAGCCCGATGACGATGGCCCCTGCGGGCCCGACCCAGCCGCAGGCCGGAGTGATCGCGACGAGGCCCGCGACCGCGCCCGAGGCGGCGCCGAGAGCGCTGGCGTGCCCGCGGGTGATCCGTTCGCCGATGGTCCAGGCCAGCGCCGCCGCGCCGGTGGCGATGGTGGTGTTGATGAAGACCAGCGCGGTCAGCGCATTGGCTTCCAGGTTCGACCCGGCGTTGAAGCCGTACCAGCCGACCCAGAGCAGCGAGGCCCCGACAAGGGTGAGGGCGAGGTTGTGCGGGGTCATCGGCTCCTTGCCGTAGCCGACGCGCTTGCCAAGCATCAGCGCGCAGACCAGACCGGCGACGCCGGCGTTGATGTGCACGACCGTGCCCCCTGCGAAATCGATCGCGCCCTTGGCGAACAGGAAGCCGTTGCCGGCGTTCACCAGATCGTTGAGCTGGGCAAGCACCGCGGCCTTGGCTTCCTCGGTCGCGGCGGCCGCATAGTCGGCCAAAAGTCTCCTCGCCGTGTCCTCGCCCACCGCAGCCGAAAGCGCCGCAAGATTGTCAGGGCTCAACGTATAGGCGTCCGGACCGGCCCAGAACCATACCATGTGGGCGAGCGGCAGGTACGCGAACGTGAACCAAAGCGCGAGGAACATCATCACCGCCGAGAATTTCATGCGCTCGGCGAACGCGCCGATGATCAGCGCCGGCGTGATGCAGGCGAACGTCATCTGGAACATCACGTACACATATTCGGGTACGTAAACCCCCTTGGAGAACGTGGCCGCCATCGTCGAGAGATCAACGCCTGACAGGAACACCTTGGAAAAGCCGCCGATAAACGGGTTCAACGCCGATGATGGATTGGCGGTGAACGCCAGCGAATAGCCGTATAGGATCCAGAGGATCGCGATCATCGAAAAGCAGGCGATGACCTGCATGAAGATCGACAGGATGTTCTTGGCGCGCACCAGCCCGCCATAGAACAGGGCAAGACCCGGCATGGTCATCAGGATGACGAGCACGGTCGCGGTGAGCATCCAGCTGGTGTCACCCTTGGAGACCTCGGCGGCCAGCGCCGGGGTTGAAATCAGGATCAGCGCGGGGAGCCCTGCCGCCAATCCTGCGAGGGATCTGCGCGACAAGAGCGCATTTTTGCGAACTCTGGACATAAACACGGTTCTTGAACCTCCCTGTCAGAAGGCCGGGAAGCCTCCCGCCCCAATGCTCCCAAACACCAAGAAACGTGCCAGTTTTCGTTTTTCAGATAACCCTCTGATTCATGATGGAAAAACGGACTCACTGCGGGGTGTCGCCCATCACGTTTCGCTTAAAACATAAGCAGCAATGATCAACTGCTCAAAAAATGATCAAATGATTATGGACGGCGCTTCGGTCGAATCAGTCCCTCCTGCGCCGCGGAGGCGACCAGCCGCCCCTGTTCGTCGAAGATCGACCCTCGGGTGAACCCGCGGGCGCCGCCGGCGGAGGGCGAATCCTGCGCATACAGCAGCCAGCCGTCGGCTCTGAACGGCCGGTGAAACCAGAGAGCGTGGTCGAGGCTCGCCATCATGATCCCCGGATCGAAGAAGTTGCGGCCATGCGCGACGAGGGCGGTGTCCAGCAAGGTCATGTCGGACGCATAGGCCAGAACGCACTGGTGGATCGGCTGATCGTCCGGCAATTTCTCGGTGGCGCGGATCCACACGTGCTGAAGCGCCGACCGGCCGGGTTGTGGATCGAGGTAGTGCCCCGGGTCCACCGGGCGCAATTCGATCGGCCGCTTGCGCGAGAAGTAGCGTCGCATGTTGTCCGGCATCCGCCCCGAGAACTGCTCGAGGATGTCCCGCTCGCTCGGCAGGTCGTCCGGCTTCGGCACGTCAGGCATGGCGTGCTGGTGTTCGAGCCCTGGCTCCCCGGCGTGGAAGGAGGCCGTCATGGTGAAGATCGGCACGCCGTGCTGGATCGCGACCACCAGCCGCGTGGTGAAGCTCTTGCCGTCGCGGTAGCGCTCGACCTCATAGATGATGGGAATGTCGGGATCGCCGGGGCGGATGAAGTAGCCGTGCAGCGAGTGAACACCACGATCGGATGGCGCGGTTCGACAGGCTGCAACCAGCGCCTGCCCGATGACCTGTCCGCCGAAGACGCGTTGCCATCCGGCGTCCGGGCTGACGCCGCGAAACAGGTTCAGTTCGAGCGGCTCGAGATCGAGGGTTTCGAGAACCGAAAAACCATTGAGCGATCCTGCCATGCTATCGTCCCGGTCCGCCGATGAATGCCCTGCCCCATGGATGCACCGTGCGCGTGAGGACTGCAAATGCATGATGTGATCGTCGCCGGCGCCGGATTGAACGGTCTGACCGTGGCGCTGGCGCTTTCGTCCTACACCGCCCGAACCCCGCTTGACGTCCTCGTCCTCGACGCCGCCGATCCGCACCGCAAGGTTTCGGCCGAGATGGATCGCCGCGGCTCCGCCATCACCGATTCCTCACGCAACCTGCTTTCCGCCGTCGGCGCATGGGATCAGGCGGAACCGTTCGCTGCGCGGATGATGAGGGTTGAGGTCATTGACGGTCCCGCTGGTCGGGCGCCGGTTCTGTTGTCGTTCGACTCCGGCAAGGCCGGGGCCGCCGCTTCCATCATCGAGAATCCGCATCTGCTCGCGGCCGTTCGGGAGGCCGCGATCCGGTCGCCGGCGATCCGCATCCTCGGCCGCTCCGGCATCTCGAAGCTGGACCATGAGCCAGGGTCCATATGCGTGACAACGGCGGACGGTGAGCGCCACCGGGCGCGCCTGCTGGTCGCCGCCGACGGCAGGTCGTCGCCGGTCCGCCGGATGCTGGGCATCGAGACCATCGGATGGTCCTACGGCCAGTCCGGCATCGTGCTTGCGATCGAGCATGAGCATCCCCATCACGGCGTCGCCGAGGAGCGGTTCCTTCCCTCCGGCCCGTTCGCGACGCTGCCGCTGCCGGGCAACCGGTCCACGCTGGTCTGGACGGAGACCGAAGCGCGGGCGCGGGAGATCGTGGCGCTTGATCGCGTCAGTCTCGGCGTTGAACTGGAAAAGCGCCTCAATCCGCGTCTGGGAAAGCTCAAGGACTGGAGTCAGGCCCAGGCATGGCCGCTTGAGCTGTCTTTGGCGAAGTCTTTGACCACAACCCGCGCCGCGCTGATCGGCGATACGGCGCACGTCATTCATCCGCTGGCCGGGCTGGGCTACAACCTCGGCGTCAGGGATGCGGCGGCGCTGGCGGAGGTCGTCACCGAGGCGGCCCGCGATGGCCGCGACGTCGGGGCGTCCGATGTTCTCGAGCGCTATGCGTCCTGGCGGCGAGCCGACACGCTGGCGGTCGCCGCCACGACGGACCTTCTCAATCGGCTATTCTCGAACGACAACGCCCTGCTGAAGATGATCCGCGACGCCGGGCTGATGGCCGTCGACCGTCTCGCCCCGCTCAAGTCCGCCTTCGTCAACGAGGCGGCGGGCTTCGCCGGACGCACGCCGAAACTGCTCAACGCCGAGGCGCTTTAAGATGGCGTCATGCCTGGTCGACACCGCCTGGCGGAATGATGCTCCAGGTCAGCGGGCCAACCCGCGCTCCTGAAGAGCCGCGAGGTAGCGCGCCCAGTTCGCATCCTTCCCGTCGGCGAGGGCCGTCAGGTAGGGCCAGGTGTAGATGCCGGTCGAGTGGCCGTCATCGAAGATGATCCGTACGGCGTAGCTGCCCACGGGCTCGAGCCGCGCGATCCGCACGTCTCGTTTGCCCGCCACGATCTTCGCCTCGCCAGGACTGTGCCCCTTCACCTCGGCGCTCGGACTTTCGACGCGCAAGTACTCGGCGTCGAAGTCGAGGCGCTGGCCGTTCCCCATCACGACCGTCAGTCTGCGGCCGGCGTCGCCGACGCGAAGTTCCAGCGGGGCCTCACGCGTCGTCAAGAGACCGCGCCTCTTCCGGCAGCATGATCGGAATGCCGTCGCGGATCGGGTAGGCGAGCCGGGCGCGCCGCGAGACAAGTTCGTTCGCGGCCCGATCGTACTCGAGCCCCGAGCGTGTCAGGGGACAGACCAACAGCGTCAGCAGCTTCGGATCGATGCCCGCAGCGGCGGACTTCGCGTCGTCGTTCATGCGGGGCTCTATTGCAGCGAGCGCGGCCCGTCCTGGCCCAGTGTCGCCACGGCCATCTCGGTCAGGGTTTTCAGGACGCCTGCGCGCTCTCGAAGGCCGCGCGCTTCAAGCAACGCCTGCTTCTCCTGCGGCGAACACGGGCTGAGGATCGAGAACGTGTTGACGAGGACTTCCGAGGAGGCGCGCTGCATCTCTTCCCAGTCCGCGTTCAGGCCATAGACGTTGAGGAACGAGCGGATGGTTTCGATGAGCGCGGCGCGGTCGACCACGTCGGGTTCGTCGAGATCGTTCGCGAAGGCCGCAAAGTCGGCCTCGACGATCCGGTACGGATAGGGGCTCGGCAGTTCCCGGCCGATGGCGAAGCGGCAGGCGCCGGTGAGCGTGATCAGGACGCGCCCATCGCCGGTCTCGGCGAAGGCCGTGATCTTTCCGGCGCACCCCACGCCCGAAAGGGCCGGACGATCGTCGCCGAGCATTCCGCCGCCGACGTCGGGCTGCACCATGCCGATGATGCGGTCTCCGGACATCGCGTCGTTGACCATGGCGAGGTAGCGCGGCTCGAAAATGTTGAGCGGCAGCTGCGCCTTCGGCAGCAGCAGCGCGCCGGTCAGCGGAAAAACCGGAATCCGGCGCGGCAGGCGTTCAACTGCGTCGTACACCGGACCCGGCATGGCTCCTCACGCAAACAGGATTGACGACAGGCGCTTGCGGCCCAGAACCGTCAGTTCGTCCTTCGGTCCCCAGGCCTCGAAGAACTTCACCAGCTGCTTTCGCGCAGCTTCGTCGTTCCAGTCCCGCTTGCGCCGCACGATGTCAAGGAGATGGTCGAGCGCCTCTGCGCGCTTGCCCGCGCCGTTGAGCGCGACCGCAAGATCAAGACGCGCCTGGAAGTCCGACGGATCGGCGTTGACGGCTGCGGCCAGCCGGTCGATCTCGGACACATCGACCGGATTGGCGGCGAGCTCCAGGGCCGCGCGCGCGCCCACGATGGCGGCGTCGTTCGCCGCCGCGCCCTGCGCCAGACCAAGCGTGAGCCGCGCGGCGTCGAGGTCGCCGGCGGCGATCTGGCTGCGGGCGAGCCCGGCGATGGCGCGGGCGTTCTCCCGATCGACGCCGAGGACATCGGCATAGGCGCGCGCGGCAAGTTCGTGCTCGCCCGCAGCCAGCGCCGCATCCGCTTCCGCCAGTACGTCCTCGACCTGTGCGCCCATGCCGCTCTTGGCCAGGCGGTCAACGAACTTCCGCAGCTCCTGTTCGGGCAGCGCTCCCATGAAACCGTCCACCGGCTGGCCGTCGACGAAGGCAAAGACGGCCGGAATGGACTGGATGCGCATCTGCGCGGCCAGCTGCTGGTTTTCGTCGACATTGATCTTCACCATGCGAACGCCGCCTCGCGCCTCGCGCACGACCTTCTCAAGCGCCGGCCCGAGCTGCTTGCAGGGTCCGCACCACGGGGCCCAGAAATCGACGATCACCGGAACCTGACGGCTCGCCTCGATCACATCCGCCATGAACGTGCGGGTGCTCGACTCCTTCACCACGTCCGCCGGCGCCGCCTGCGGCGCGCCGCGGGCGAACGCTGCGCCCGATGTCGCAGCTGCGCCCCTGGTCGATGACGTCCCCATGCTCATGAAAGGCTTGTCCATGTGGAAACCTCCCCGGCCCCGGCGCTCCGGCCGGTGATTATCGACAGTCAAATGGGTCAACGCCCGGCAGTTTGCAACCGCTCAAAGGGGCCCTCTCAATGATATCGGCGATCAGCGGCTCATGGTCAACCGAACGCAGGAACCGGATCAGATCGGCGCTCGACAGCGTCACTGTCGCGATGTTGACCAGCGGGTGACAACAAACACGCGCAGCAGTGGCAACCGTGCGATCGAGCACAATCTTGACGCGTCCCGTGGCGTCGTTGACGGCGGCGAGCGGCGTCACGGAACCCGGCTCGATGCCCAGCGCCTCGCGCAGGAGATCGGCCTTGCCGAACGACAGGCGGGCGGCGCCGATCCGCTCCGGCACGGTCTTAAGGTTCACGTTGGCCGTTTCCTCGCACACCAGAAGCCAGAGCTGGTCCTTCTTGTCCTTGAGGAACAGGTTCTTGCAATGCACACCGTCGATCTCGCCCCGCAGGGCCTGCGCCTCTTCGACGGTGTGGACCGGCGGGTGCTCGAACACCTCGAAAGCCATTGCGGCGTGGCGCAGTTTCGCGATCAGTTCGTCCCTGGTGAGCGGCATGTTTCCGATGCTTTCGGGCGCAGGTTGGCCTGCGGGGGCTGCTATTGCATTTGAAGACGGTTTACGCAATAAGGCGCGGCGGAGCGCGGGCGTAGCTCAGGGGTAGAGCACAACCTTGCCAAGGTTGGGGTCGTGGGTTCGAATCCCATCGCCCGCTCCAGTCAGCCGCCGTGCAAATTCTCCAAAAGGCGGTGCAGAAACGAAAGTCCCGCCGCAAGGTCGGTCTCGGCGATGAACTCGTCGGGCTGATGGGCTTGCGCCATGTTTCCCGGCCCGAAGACCACCGTCGAAATTCCCGCCGCCGCGAGAAAGCCGCCGTCCGTGCCGAACGACACCACGCCCGGCGCCCCGGTGGTCCACAACCGCCGCACCAGTTCCAGCGCCTCCCCGGCCTGCGCCGGCGATAACCCGGGGTAGCGCGCCTCCTCGGTCACCCGAAGCCCTGCATCGGGGTCGCGCGTCTTCAGCTCCCTGTCGATTTGCGCCGCGTCGCCCAGCAACCCGTCGAGGAGCAGGTCCGCATCGTCCTCCGGCGCCGGGCGGACCTCCCAGAGGAACCGGCACGACCTCGGGATGATGTTGCGCGCCTCCCCGCCCTCGATCCGGCCCACGCTGATCGTGGTGTAGGGCGGCGTGAAGGGCGAGCCGGGAAGAGGCGCTGCAGCCAGCGCCGCCGCCCTCGCCTCAAGCGCTGCGATGAAGCGCGCCGCCGCGTAGATGGCGTTGATCCCGGCGGCTGGGATCGAGGCGTGGCCGCTCCGCCCGGTCACTTCGGTGATCAGCTCGACGCCTCCCTTGTGGCCGGTGATCGGCGTCATGCCGGTCGGCTCGCCGACGATGGCGACGGCCGGCCTGAACGGCAGGCGGGCCAGCCAGGGCGACAGCTGACGGGCGCCGAAACTGCCGATCTCCTCGTCGTAGGTGAAGGCGAGATGTACGGGCCGGCGCAGGCGATTGGCGCTGGCCGCAATCGCCGGCACGGCGGCGAGCGTAACCGCCAGAAAGCCCTTCATGTCGACGGCGCCGCGGCCGTAGAGCCGCCCGTGCCGTTCGCTCAGGCGGAAAGGATCGGAGGTCCAGCCCGCGCAGGCGGCCGGAACGACGTCGAAGTGTCCGCAGAGGATCACCCCGCCGTCGATCGCCGGACCTATGGTGGCGAAGAGGTTCATGCGCTCGCCGTCCGGCGCGGCGTCGATCTGAGCCGCGACGCCGAACCGGCGCAGATAGTCGCTGACGTATGCGGCGATCGCCCGTGTCGACGTTCCCGTCACCGTGGGAAAGGCGACGAGGTCGGCCAGAATGGCCTTGCAGGCGGCCAACGTGTCCGCATCAGGCGGCCTCATGCGCCAGATCCGGCCCGCCAGTCCGACAGAACGCGGTCGAAACGCTCGAACTGGGTGTCGGCGTACTGACGGTAGTCGATGCCCGGGGTTGCGAGGTTGATCTCCGAGACGAGGCCCCACAGCGCCTCGCGAAGCGCGCTCGCCACTTTCATGGCCGCGAACGAGGCGACGATCTCGGGCGACGGCCGCCCGAAGTAGAGCGCAAGCAGGCGCGCTTCGTCGTCCGGCCCGAAGCTGTTGTTGGCGGCGAGATTGGCGAGATCGAACATCGCGGTGCCGAACGCGCCATACTCCCAGTCGATCAGCCACAACCGTCCTTCGCCCTCGATGAAATTGGTCGGCAGGAGGTCGTGATGGCCGAACACGATCGGCAGCGGGGCCTGTGCGGCTTCAAGGGCATCGATGTAGCCGCGCCACCGGAGCGCGCGCCCCGCATACGGATGCCCGGCGGCTTCGATGGCGTGACAGTAGTCGCGAAGCACGTGAAACACCCAGAAGATCGACGCCGGGCCGGTGACGTGGCGCGGCATGATCCGGTGGCAGCGCCGCACCAGGTCGACGCACGCGTCCATGTTGGCCCGTACGTCCGCTTCGCTGAAGGTCACGCCGTCGATGAAGCGCAGCACCAGCGCGCCCTCGCCGCCGTGCAGAACCTCGGGCGAAAGCCCGGCCGCGTACGCCGCACGGCTCGCCATCAGCTCCCGGTCGCGGAACACATGGTGGAACGGATAATCGCGGCCGACCCGCGCCACCCACTTCCCGGCCTCGTCGCTCACCGCGAAACTCAGGTTGCTGACGCCGCCATGCAGCGCCTTGAGCGCCGGTTCGCCTCGCCAGCAGGGGAGCGCACGAACCTGGGATTCAGCCGGATCGCCCATGGAGGTCGCCTCAATGCAGGAAATGACGCAGCCCGGTGAACGCCATGGCGACGCCAAGCCGGTCGGCGGCGGCGATCACCTCGGCGTCGCGCATGGAGCCGCCCGGCTGGATCACCGTCGTGATTCCGGCGTTGGCCAGAACCTCCAGCGCGTCGGCGAAGGGAAAGAACGCGTCGGAGGCCGCCACCGCGCCCGCGCAACCGAAGCTCTCCGCCCGCGCCACGGCGATCCGCGTGGACGCGACGCGCGACGTCTGTCCCGCGCCGATCCCCAGCGTCGCGCCGTCTCGGGCGATGACGATGGCGTTGGATTTGACATGCTTCACCACGCGTTGCGCAAACAGCATGTCGCGCGTCTCGTCGGCGCTCGGACGACGTGCGGTGACGAAGGTCAGGGCGGTCTCCTCCGCCATCGCGCTGTCCATGTCCTGAAAAAGCAAACCGCCCGCCACGGAGCGACAGGATATGTGACGCCCGGCAGGCGGCGAAGCCATGAGGAGGCGCAGGTTCGCTTTCGTGGCGAAAACGTCCATGGCCGCCGTGTCGGCGGCGGGAGCGACCACCACCTCGGTGAAGATGCCGGTCACCTCGCGCGCCGCCTCTTCCGTCAAGGGACGATTGAACGCCACGATCCCGCCGAAGGCGCTGGTGGGATCGCAGGCAAGCGCCGCCCGGTAAGCCTCGGTCACGTCGTCGCGTACGGCGACGCCGCACGGGTTGGCGTGCTTGACGATGACGCATGCCGCCGCTTCCGTCGCATCGAATTCGGCCACGCACCGCAGCGCCGCGTCCGCGTCGCTGATGTTGTTGTACGAGAGCTCCTTGCCCTGCACCTTGCGCGCGGCGGCAAGGCCGGCGGTATCTGCGCCCGTGGCGTAGAACGCCGCCCGCTGGTGGGGGTTCTCGCCGTACCGCAACGGCTGAACCAGCGCGCCGCCGATGGCGCGCCACCGGGGCGCCTCAAGACCGCGCTCCCCGATCAGATACTCGGCGATGGCGGCGTCATAGGCGGCGGTGCGGGCGAAGGCCTCGGCAGCCAGGCGGCGACGGAGAGCTTCGGAGTTCCGGCCGCCGGACAACTCCAGGTCGGCCAGCACCTCGTCGTATTGCGATGGGTCAACGACGACGGTCACGTCGGCGGCGTTCTTCGCCGCGGCGCGAATCATCGCCGGTCCGCCGACATCGATCATCTCGATTGTTTCGGCGAACGGACGCCCCGCGGCGACGGTTTTCTCGAAGGGATAGAGATTGAGCACCACGAGGTCGATGGTTCTGACGCCCAAGGCCGCAAGCGTCGCCATATGGTCGGGGTCGTCGCGACGGGCGAGAAGTGCGGCGTGGATGTGCGGATGGAGCGTCTTGACCCTGCCGTCGAGAATCTCGGGAAAGCCGGTGACGGCCGAAACATCGAGCATCGGCAGCAAGGCGTCCGCAAGCGCCTTGGCCGTCCCCCCGGTCGCCAGCAGCTCAAAGCCAAACGTTCGAAGCCGCTTGGCGAAGGCGATCAGCCCCGTCTTGTCGGATACGGACATCAGCGCCCGCTTGCCCGGACCCGCCATCGCCTGAACCTCCAGTTCCCGGGCCGATGTTTAACCGCTGGCGCGGGGCGATACTAGTGCGCCACGCCCGTGTTGCGCTTGAAGCTCCACGTCACACGTCGGGACGGACCGGTCGCGCCGCGGATGACGATCTGCCGCGACGCCACCGGCGAGGGATGATCCGGCAGGTAGACGCTGGCTTCGATGGCGACCGTTCCACCGCGCGCCAGGAACGTCCACACGCGTCCGTCCGGTGTTGTCATTCGGATGTTTTCGCCCGCCTCAACGGAGACGGCCGGGTGCAGGTGGAAGCGGATGGCGAAGTCTGGCGGCAGGTTTGCAGGACCGTCGAAATGGAAGCTGTCTTCGCCCCGCAGATCCTGCCCTTCCGCCGACAGGAACAGGCGTCGTTCGTGCCAGCAGCCGAACCTCGCCAAGTAGCCGTCGTGAACGAGCTTGAGCAGCGAGCCTTGCTGGGACTCGTCCACTTCGGCTTCGCAGCGCTCAAGCCCGGTCAGCACGGGAGCGCCAACGATGCGGGTGATGATCGATGATCGAAACAGGCGCCCCGCCGAAGCCTCGCCGATCACCGCCGTGCTGCAGGCGGCGGTGGCCCGGGCGGCGACCACCCAGTCGCGGTCGCCGGACTGCGGCGCGCCGCAGTTGACGACGATCCGGTTCGGCCCGTCCGCCATCTCGAAGGCCCCCGGAGCCGGAACAGCGAAGGGGTTGGCCCCCGGCGCAGGAGCAAGGCCGGCGTCCGCCAGAATGACCGTACCGCCGTGCGCAAGCCGCACGTAGCCGCTTTGCGGCAGCCGGTGCGGCGGGGCGCTCGACGCCGGAAGGGCGAGAAGCAAAGCGCCCACCTCCCGAACGGAGGTTCTGGAGACGCCGTTGAAGACAGCAAGGCCACCGTCGCGATGCACGAGAAACCGCAAGGCGGTGGACATCCGCATCACGCATGATCCCAGCGCAGGCGGCAGCGCAACCCGCAGGTCGTCAGCGGCCTGCAAGACAGGAATGACGGCGGTGAGGCATTCGACAAGCCGCTGGGGCGAGCGGGAGACATGCCCGCCGTCGGGGAGCGTCTGCCGCTCCAGCTCATGGGCGAGTTGAGCCATGGCGGTGCCTCGCAGGCCTTCGTAACCCCTGAGAACCAGCGAGGCGTTCGCGACCGCAGCCGCAGCCGCCAGGCGTTCGGCCGGACGGTCTGCGGCCGGGCCGACCAACGCCAGCGCCCGCACCGCCCGGCCCAGCTCGGCAAGAAACTCCGACTCGAATGGTTCCGGCGCGCCGTGCAACAGAAACGGCGCATGGTCCGCCCAGGCGGTCACGCGCTGCGCCTCGACGATCGGCCGGCTGGCGGCGGGCAGCTTGCGGCAGCCGCGCCCGATCCAGTCCATGATGAGGCCCCTCGCATGGACACGCTGCAATTCCCCGCCCCCGGCGGCCAGATCGCGCAGCCACGCAAAACCGTGCAGGGCCTCGGCCCATGCATCAGGACCAGCACGCTCGGCGAAAGGCCCGTCGGGGTCGCACTCCACGGTATGGCCCGCCAGCCGCCAGCATCCGAGGTAGATGTCGGCCGCCGTGTCGCATCTTCCGTCCAGTGACCGCCGGGCCGCTCGTACGCCTTGGGGAGCCTGGTTTCGAGCGCATCGGCCTGCGGCGAGGCGCAAGCGCCTTGCCGATCGCATGCCGAGCCAGCCGAGCCGCGCCGCCGCCATGCGGGCGACGTGACCTGCGACAGTCATGGTGATGGATTGGCTGGTCAAGGCGCCGCCGTCCGATTCTCGAATCGCGCGTTATCAGGCCGCCGACAGCGTTAACGCTTTGCTAACGCTGGTGAACCAGACGGGCGGCGTAGAAGCCGTCCATGCCGTGGTTGGGCAGCGTGCGCAGATCGCCCGCCGCCGAGAGCAGTTCGCCGTGGCCTTTCACTTCGGCCGCCGTAACCGGTGCGCGCGCGAATGAGGGGTGTCGTTCCAGATAGCCCTTGATCTGATCCTCGCATTCTTCCGGTTCGAGCGAGCAGGTGCAATAGAGGAGCCGGCCGCCCGGCCGCACGAACCGGGCCGCGTGGTCGAGAAGCCTTGCCTGCAACGCCGATAGCTTGCCGATATCCTGTTCGGAGCGAAGCCACGCGATATCGGGGTGGCGGCGCATCGTTCCGGTTGCGGTGCAGGGCGCATCGAGCACCACCATATCGACGGCCTCGCCGTCCCAGGCCAGGAAGTCCGCACAGACGACCGACGCTTCGAGTTTGAGGCGGGCCAGATTTTCCTTCAGCGTCTTGAGCCGCGCTGCCGAACGGTCGATCGCCGTCACGCGATAACCGGCCGCAGCGAGCTGGGCGGTCTTTCCGCCGGGCGCGGCGCACACGTCGAGCACATCGCCCGGGGTGTTCGCCAGCAGCGAAACCGGCAGGGACGCAGCCTGGTCCTGCACCCACCAGCGGCCATCGGCGTAGCCAGGCAGCTCCTCCACCGGCCCCTTGTGAGCCTTGAGCCGGATCGTGCCGTTCCAGAGCCGGTCGCCGCCGACCTTGGCGGCGGTCTCGCCGGGTTCGCGGGCGGTGAGATCGAGAGGCGGTTCGGCAAGGTGCGCTTCCGCAATCGCCTGCGCCGCCGTATCGCCGCAGGTCCGCCGCCAGCGCTCGAACAGCCATGCGGGCGCATTGACGCCGGAAGGCAGAAGCGCGGCCCTCTGCGGACCCTCGGTGGACACGCGGCGCAGCACCGCGTTGACCAGTCCGGCGAAGTGGCGGGCGTTGCGGTCTTCCTTGCAGGCCGCAACCGAGGAGTGGATCGCCGCATGCGGGGCCACGTCCATGTAAAGGAGTTGCGCCGCCGCCGTCTCCATCAGACTGCGGGTCAGCCCTGCCCGGGACGGCAACGGCCGCTCCATGAGGGCGTCGAGCACCGTGACGATCCCGCCGCGCCGGCGCAGCGTGGTGACGAGGATCGAATATGCAAACGCCCGGTCGCTGGCCGAGAGGCTCGCCGGCGGAGCAAACGCGCGGTCGAGATCGAGACGTTGGCGGATCACGCGATCGAGCGCCGTCGCCGCCGCCAGACGCGCGGTCACTCCGGGCGACGACCCTTCCCGATCCGGGCCGGTCACGCCCTCCCGCCCCATGGGCCCGGGCTTGCGGCCGGGGGCGACGTTTCGGCATGCAGCTGCTCAAGCGCACGAATCCGGTTCGCCGTGCTCGGATGGGTCGAGAACAGGTTGTCCATGCGCATGCCCATCAGCGGATTGATGATGAACATGTGCGCGGTGGCGGGATTGCGCTCCGCCGGACGGTTCTCGATGTGGTGGGCGGCGTTCGAGATGCGATCGAGGGCGGCGGCCAGCCACATGGGATTGCCGCAGATTTCCGCCCCGGCGCGGTCGGCGGCGTACTCCCGGGTCCGCGAAATCGCCATCTGGACCAGCATGGCGGCGATCGGCGCGAGGATGATCATGGCGATGGTCGCCAGGGGACCGATCCCGTTGTCGCGGCGGCCCGCGCCGAACCACATCGCCATGTTGGCCAGCCCCGAAATGGCCCCGGCGAGCGTCGCCGTCATGGTCATGATCAGCGTGTCGCGATTGCGGATATGGGCGAGTTCGTGCGCCACGACCGCCGCCACTTCTTCGGTGGACAGCTGTTCAAGAAGGCCGGTCGTCACGGCGACCGCCGCATTCTGGGGGTTTCGCCCGGTGGCGAACGCGTTCGGCTGCGGATTGGCGATGACATAGAGCTTCGGCATCGGCAGGTTCGCGCGCTGCGCCAGCTGCTCCACCATCCGGTAGAGTTCGGGGCTTTGGTGCGACGTCACCTGGCGCGCGCCATACATGCGCAACACCATCCTGTCGGAGTTCCAGTAGGCGAAGGCGTTGCCGGCAAGCGCCATGAAAAACGCGATCATCATGCCGGATTGACCGCCAATGGCGTAACCGACAACCATGAACAGCGCGGTCATGGCGGCAAGCAGCATGGCGGTTCGGACGTAGTTCATGCGCATGGTCCTGTGAGAGGGCCGTTGACGCCCTAATGATGGATAGCCGCGACACGCCCCGCAAGGGCGTGCTAGAAGCAAGGCATGACCGACGAGCCCAAACTCACCGACGCCGCCCGCCGGGCGATCTCCGAGGCCAAGGCGCGCCGGCGTGCGGCCGCAGCGGCCCAGAAGCCGGCGGCGAAGGAGGTCAACGGCCCAAGGGGGCCTGAACCCCCCCGCTTCGGCGACTGGGAGAAGAAGGGCCTCGCCTCCGACTTCTGATCCGCTTGCGGGCGTCTGCGGCGGCTCTATAACCCCTTCCCGTGTTCAAGAGCGGGAGCGATCCGGATGTCCAAGCGCAGCGGCGTCAACAAGGTGGTTCTCGCCTATTCGGGCGGGCTCGACACCTCCATCATCCTGAAATGGCTGCAGGAAACCTATGCTTGCGAGGTGGTGACGTTCACTGCGGATCTCGGCCAGGGCGAGGAACTCGAACCGGCGCGCCGCAAGGCGGAGCTGATGGGAATTCGCGAAATCTTCATCGAGGACCTGCGCGAGGAATTCGTCCGCGACTTCGTCTTTCCGATGTTCCGCGCCAATGCTCTTTACGAAGGTGTCTATCTTCTCGGAACGTCCATCGCCCGGCCGCTGATCGCCAAGCGGCTGGTGGAGATCGCCCGCGACACCGGCGCCGATGCGGTGGCGCACGGCGCCACCGGCAAGGGCAACGACCAGGTGCGCTTCGAACTGACCGCCTACGCGCTGAACCCGGACATCCGCATCATCGCGCCGTGGCGCGAATGGGCGTTCAAATCGCGAACCGACCTCATTGATTTCGCCGAGAAGCACCAGATCCCGGCGCCGAAGGACAAGCAGGGCGAGGCGCCGTTCTCGGTGGACGCGAATCTTCTGCACTCCTCATCGGAAGGCAAGGTGCTCGAGGATCCGTGGGAGGAGCCGCCGGCTTATGTGTTCCAGCGCACGGTGTCTCCGGAGGAAGCCCCGGACAGGGCCACTTCGGTGGAGATCGGGTTTGCGCGCGGCGACGCGGTGTCCCTCGACGGCGAACTCCTGTCGCCGGCGCAGCTTCTGTCGGCGCTGAACGACCTCGGGCGGGTCAACGGGATCGGACGGGTGGACCTTGTCGAGAACCGGTTCGTCGGCATGAAATCACGCGGCGTCTACGAGACGCCCGGCGGCACGATCCTCCACGCCGCGCACCGCGCCATCGAGTCGATCACGCTCGACCGCGAGGCGGCGCACCTCAAGGACAGCCTGATGCCGCGCTACGCCGAGCTCGTCTATTACGGCTTCTGGTTCTCGCCGGAGCGCGAAATGCTTCAGGCGCTCGTCGACAAAAGCCAGGAGCGGGTCTCCGGGACGGTGCGGCTCAAGCTCTACAAGGGCAACGTGATCGTCACGGGCCGCGCCTCACCGAATTCGTTGTACTCCAACGATCTGGTGACGTTTGAGGACGATCGCGGAGCCTACGACCAGAAGGACGCCGAAGGCTTCATCCGGCTCAACGCCCTGCGGCTGAGGACGCTCGCCGCGCGCAAGCGGACGGAGCGCAATGCGTGAACCGCCGCACCGGCTGCTTTCGCTGCTGGAGACCTTTGACGCCGGGGCGACGGCGCACCGGGCCGGGCGATCGCTTGCGGCGCATCTTGTGGCGACCTGGCGGGTTCTCGAAGGGTGGGCCGCGCCGCCGCATGTCGCCGCCGCCGGTCTCATCCATTCCATCTACGGAACCGAAGCGTTTGACGTCGCCTCCGCCGGGCACGACACGGGATCGCGCGCCAGGGTGCGGCGGGCGGCCGGGGATGCCGCGGAGGCGCTGGCGTACGCCTTTTGCGCGCTTGAGCGGCGGGCCTTGCTCGCCGATCCGTTCGCCGTTCCCTTGCGCGACCGCTTCTCCGGCGGCGACCTCGATCTGACCCGCCGCCAGCGCGCAGCGCTTGCAGAGATCCTCCTCGCCAACGAGATCGACCTCGCCTTCGCCAGGAAGGCCGGCGATCTCGCGAAGGTCGCGGCCAAGGCCGCGGCGGTGTTTGTCGCGCTGAAGCCGGCGCTGCCGAGGCGCGTGCTTGCAGCCGTGCGCCCGCTAGGTCTCCGCTGAGGCGTCCGGCCCGGCGGGCGACAGGAAGCGGTAGGCGGCGGTGATGCGGGCGAACACGGCGGCGACATAGTCGGCCATCTCCGGCGGCAGCCCGGCGCTGGCGAACCGGTCGGGATGGTACTGGAGCGCAAGCGCCCGGTAGGCCGACCGGATTGCGCCCTGGCCGGCTCCCGGTTTCACACCGAGGATCGCATGGGCGCTGAGTTCATCAAGCGCCGCCTGCCGCTGCTTCAGATGGTCGGCGACCGGCGCGGCCACCGTTTCGATTCTGAGGATGGCGGTCTTCGAGAGCAGCACGTCAAGACCATCCGCGCCGCGCCAGGCGATGAACGGCAGGGCGGCGTTGAAAGCGTCGGCGACGCTGACGCCGGGCACGGTCTCGACGCTGCCGAATTCGGTTCGTCCGTCGGTCAGCCTCAAGCGCACGGGCCAGCGCAAGGTGACGGGCGGTGGGCGGTATCTCTCGAACATCGGGCGGAGATCGTACCGAAAAGGCGTTGCGTGAACCTTGCGGTCCGGCGCGGCCGTCACGAAGTGCTGCCACAAACGGGGAAGGCGTGCTATCTGCCGCCCGGCGGAAGCCGTTTCACACCCGAAAGATCGTTTTCCAATGCTGCGTAACATCGCCATCATCGCCCACGTTGACCACGGCAAGACAACGCTGATCGATCGCCTGCTTGCCCAGTCCGGCGCGTTCCGCGAGAACCAGCGCGTGGCCGAGCGCGCCATGGACTCAAACGACCTCGAACGCGAGCGCGGCATCACCATCCTCGCCAAGGTCACGTCGCTCGAATGGAAAGGCGCGCGGATCAACATCGTCGATACCCCGGGCCACGCCGATTTCGGCGGCGAGGTTGAGCGCATTCTCAACATGGTGGACGGCGCCGTTCTGCTGGTGGACGCCTCCGAAGGGCCGATGCCGCAGACCAAGTTCGTGCTCCAGAAGGCCTTGAAGATCGGGCTTCGTCCGATTGTCGCGATCAACAAGATCGACAAGGCGGACGAGCGCCATGTCGAGGTCATCAACGAGGTGTTCGATCTCTTCGCAGCCCTGGACGCGACCGACGAGCAACTCGACTTCCCGATCCTCTACGGATCGGCCAAGCAGGGCTGGATGGCCCGCAGGCCGGAAGGCCCGAAGGACGACATGTCGGCGCTGTTCGATCTGGTGCTCGAGCACGTGCCCCAGCCGGTCGTCGAGGACGGGCCGTTCCGTATGCTCGCCACCACCATCGAGGCGAACCCGTTTCTCGGCCGTATCCTCACCGGCCGCATCCGGTCGGGGTCGGTGAAGCCAAATCAGCCGGTCAAGGCCCTGTCCCGGGACGGAGCGGCGATCGAGCAGGGCCGCGTGTCGAAGGTGCTGGCCTTTCGCGGGCTCGAGCGCCAACCGATCGAGCTCGGCGTGGCCGGCGATATCGTGGCGATCGCCGGGCTGACCGCCGCGACCGTCGCCGACACCATCTGCGCGCCGGAGGTGACGACGCCGATCGCCGCCCAGCCGATCGACCCGCCGACGCTGTCGATGACATTCCGCATCAATGACGGGCCGTTCGCCGGCCAGGAGGGCGACAAGGTGCAAAGCCGCGTCATCCGCGAGCGGCTCTATCGCGAGGCGGAGGGCAATGTGGCGCTGAAGATCGCCGACGTTCCCGGAGAGGCCGACGCCTTCGAGGTGTCGGGCCGCGGCGAGCTGCAACTCGCCATCCTGATCGAGACGATGCGGCGCGAAGGCTTCGAACTGACGGTGGGGCGGCCGCGCGTGGTCATGCGCGTGAACCCGCAGACCGGCGTTCGCGAGGAGCCGGTCGAGGAGGTCATCATCGACGTCGACGAGGAGTTCACCGGCGCGGTGGTGCAGAAGCTATCCGAACGGCGCGCCGAACTCACCGACATGCGCCCGTCCGGCGCGGGGCGCCAGCGGCTGGTGTTCTTCGCCCCGACGCGGGGTTTGATCGGCTACCAGGGCGAGCTGATGACCGACACGCGCGGCACCGCCATCATGAACCGGCTGTTTCACGGTTACGCCCCGCATGCGGGCGAAATCCCGTCGCGGCACACGGGCGCGCTTCTCGCCAACGCCGACGGCGAGGCCGTGGCCTATGCGCTGTTCAACCTCCAGGATCGCGGACCGATGTTCATCGAGCCGGGCACACGCGTCTATCAGGGCATGATCGTCGGCGAGCACACGCGCGGCAACGACCTTGAGCTGAACGTGCTCAAGGGCAAGAAGCTCACCAACGTGCGCGCCTCCGGCAAGGACGACAATATCCTCCTCACGCCGCCGATCCGCATGACGCTCGAGCGGGCGCTGTCCTACATCCAGGAAGATGAACTGGTGGAGGTCACGCCGAAGTCGATCCGGCTGCGCAAGGCGGTGCTCGATCCGAACGAGCGCAAGAAGGTGGAGAGGGCGCGCGCCGCGCAAGCCTGACTTTGGCCGGAGCGTGGTCAAACCCGATCGCATCCGGCCGCTCGGTCGTCTTCGTGTTTAATCACCGTGTTCCGTCAGCTTGCAGCCGCCCGGCGGGATGATTCTCTGAAGGTCGAACTTGCCTCCCGCTCCCACCCTCCCCATGCTGCGTTTGAACAGGAGAGAGCTGCATGCGCATCGACGCCATCCCCATCGGCCGCGACCCGCCGCGCGACGTGAACGTCATTGTCGAGGTTCCGGTCGGCGGCGAGCCCATCAAGTACGAGATGGACAAGGCGGCCGGAACGCTGATCGTCGACCGCTTTCTCTACACCTCCATGCGGTATCCGGGGAATTACGGCTTCATCCCGCACACGCTGTCCACCGACGGCGACCCCATCGACGTGCTGGTGGCGAATCAGCGCGGCATCGTGCCGGGCGCGGTGATGGCCGTTCGCCCCATCGGCGTTCTCAAGATGGAGGATGAGGCGGGCGGCGACGAGAAGGTGATTGCGGTGCCGGCGACCCGGCTCACCCGCCGCTACGAGAGGGTGCTGTGCTATCGCGACCTTCCGGAGATCACGCTCGACCAGATCCGTCACTTCTTTGAGCGCTACAAGGATCTGGAAGCGGGCAAGTGGGTCAAGGTGATCGGCTGGGGCGACCAGAGCGAGGCGCACGCCCTGATCCTGGAAGCGATCGAGCGACACCGGGCGGACAAGCCAGCCTGACCTCCGGCGGCGGCGGCCGGCTCAGAAGCCCGCCGGCAGCGGCAGCCCGCGGGAGGCGCACGCGGCGCGCACCGTGTTGTGGAGCAGGCAGGCGATGGTCATCGGGCCGACGCCGCCCGGCACCGGAGTGATCGAGCCTGCGACTTTCGCGCAGTCGTCGTAGTCGCAGTCCCCGACGATCCGGCTCTTGCCGTCGCGTTCGATCCGGTTGATGCCGACGTCGATCACGCACGCGCCGGGCTTCACCCAGTCGCCCTTCACCATCTCGGGGCGACCCACGGCGGCGATCAGCAGATCAGCGCGGCGGCACACGGCCGGGAGGTCCTTCGTGCGCGAGTGCGCGATGGTGACGGTGCAGCTCTCCTGCAACAGAAGCTGCGCCACCGGCTTGCCGACGATGTTGGAGCGGCCGATCACCACCGCCTCAAGCCCGGCGAGCGATCCGAGCCGGTCCTTCGCCAGCATCACGCAGCCGACCGGCGTGCATGGCACCAGCGCCTCCTGGCCCGTCGCCAGCCGGCCTGCGTTCACGACATGAAATCCATCCACGTCCTTCGCCGGGGAAATCGCGTTGATCACCTTGTCGGCGTCGATGTGATCGGGCAACGGCAACTGGACCAGGATTCCATCCACCGAAGGGTCGGCGTTCAGCGTGTCGATCAGCGCGAGCAGTTCGGCCTCGGGCGTCGAGGCGGGCAGCCGATGCTCCCAGCTGTTCATGCCGACCTCCACGGTCTGCCTCGCCTTGTTGGCGACATAGACCTTGCTCGCCGGGTTTTCGCCGACGAGCACGACCGTAAGCCCCGGCGTGAGGCCGTGCATCGCCCTGAGGCCGTCCACCGCCGCCTTGATGCGGCCGCGCAAGCGTTCGGCGAAGGCCTTGCCGTCGATGATCTTGCTGGCGGTCATGGGTCTGCCTTTCGAGGTCTCTTTTGGAGAGAACAGAAGTGGTGACGCGCCGTCTCAGAGAAGCGGGCGCGTCCACTGGGCGATGGCGATGGAGACGAACTGGAGCAACACGATAAGCAGCACAGGCGAAATGTCGAGACCGCCAAGATCGGGGAGGAAACGGCGAATCGGCGCCAGCGCGGGTTCCGTCAGCCGCCGCAGGGCGTAGCGAACCTGCCCCACGATCGGGTTGCGGCCGTCCAGCACACGGAAGTTCGACAGCAGTTCGACAACCACGTAAACGATCACCGCCCACATGTAGAGGTTGAGCAGGGTCAGGATAAGCCAGACGAAAGGTTGCATGGGTTTCGGTCGGCCTCGCGGGCGTTCAGAGCGGCCCGGGTGTGTATCCCGCCCGCGACGGCTGGCGCAAGGGGCGGGCCGCTCGTTTGCAGGGCGATGGGCTCAGGTTAACGCGGATGTCTGGATCGTTGAGACGTGATCCACGGATGGCTTCGATGATTCGGCGCCTTTGATGCCGATGCCGACGCGTTCGCCGAACCTGCGCGACCATTTTTCCGTGCTGAAGGGCCCGCGACGACGGTGGCGGGTGATCTATCCGCTGCCGGAAATCCCGGTGCTCGTACGGTGCGCGACATGATCGGACTTGGCGGACCTCAAGGGAGGTTCGGATGTGATCAATGGGCGCGACACGGAGCTGTTCAAATCCTGCTTCGCGGCATGGGTGGAGTCGCTGCGCGACGAGGCTCCCGATATCGTGGCGCACGGCGACGATTATCAGCCTGGATTGAAGGCGAACCAGCCGGCCTTCCTGGAAGACGTAGCCGGCTTCTTCGCCAATGCGCCCGCCGACATGCTGGAGCCGGCGTTCAAGACGACCGGGTCGTCGTTAACGACGACCTGGCGCGGCTGCGAACCGGAAACGGTCCAGCCAACATGGCCGTCACACGACACATGGCCATGAACCTCGCCCGTAATCCAAAGGGCAAACACAGCCTCAAAGACAGGCGAAAGCTCGCCAACCTCAATCCCGATTACCTCCCAACGCTTCTTCGCCAGACACCCGCGTTAAGCTGAGACGATTGCCCTGGCGCAAGGTCTGTCGAGGGTTGACGGGGCAGGCTTGCCGCCTATGATCGGCAGAGCGATCTTTCGCGCGGTTGCCCCTGTGGCGGAACTGGTAGACGCGGCAGACTCAAAATCTGTTGCCCGAAAGGGCGTGCTGGTTCGATTCCGGCCAGGGGCACCACAACGCGCGGCCGTTGAAGCGGGGCGGGCGAAGGTGCTAGGCACCTGCGGGTGCGCAAACTCCTCCCGATAACCACAAGCATCGCCTGCGCCATGCTGGTCGTTCTGGCCATGGCGATGACGCTTGCGCCGCCGGCGCAGTCCAGGCCGCTGCTGCTGTTCGACGCGGCGACCGGCGAGGTGATCCTCGAACACGAGGCGGGTGAGAGGTGGTATCCGGCCTCGCTCACCAAGCTGATGACCGCCTATCTCACGTTCGAGGCGCTCGGCGCGGGACGGCTCAAACCTTCAACGCTGATCCGGGCGCCGCCGGGCGTGGAGAAGATTCCGCCCTCGAAACTGGGGGTGAAGCCCGGCAGCACGGTGAGCGTCGAGCTGGCGCTCAAGGCGATGCTCGTCCACTCCGCCAACGACATGGCGCTGACGCTGGCGGAGGCGCAGGGCGGGCAGGCGGCGTTCGTCGCCCGCATGAACCAGACGGCGCAGCGGCTCGGCATGTCGTCCACGCGCTTCGCGAATCCGCATGGGCTGTTCGACGCCACCCAGATCTCGACGGCGCGCGATCTCGGACTGCTCGCCAGCGCCATCCTGAAGCAGTTTCCGCAACACCAACGCTATTTCGCCGCGCCGTTCGTGGAGGTCGGCAAGAAGAAGCTCCGTAACCGCAACCTGCTGCTGCGGCAGATGAAGGACGCCGACGGGATGAAGACGGGCTTCGTCTGCCCGTCCGGCTTCAATCTCGTCGCCACCGCCTCGCGCAACGGCCGACGCCTCGTGGCGGTGCTGCTCGGCCAGCGAACCGCTGTCGGCAGGGCCGACGCGGCGCAGGCTCTCCTCGAACTCGGCTTCGCCACCGCGCCGGGCTCGCGGCCGCAGCGGCTGGTGGCCATTGCGCCGGTTGCTTCCGGGCCTGAGAACCTGCGCGAGGCGGTATGCGAAACACCGGTGAAGCCGGCCGATCCGATGCAGCTTACAGGCTGGGGCGTGTCGTTCGGCCGCTACAAGGGCGTGGTGAAGAGCGAGGCCGCCATCGCCAGCAGCGCGGCAGTGACGGGCGGGGCGCTGGAGAAGATCCGAACCGGGCTCGTCAGGGCTCCGCAGTCGAAGACCGACTTCCTCGCCATCGCCTGGGGCCTCGAACAGCAGCACACCGCGCAGCTGTGCGGGTATCTCAAGGCGCTCAATCGCTACTGCGAGCCGATCACCCCCGAATCGCTTTCCGCCCTGCGCGCCCTCGCCGCGCGCGACGCAAAGCCCGAACCGGCGGGCGGGAAGCAGAGGCGGCGCACGGCGGCCGATCCGGAAGCCGGAGAGTAACAGGGCATGGCCGACCGTCCGGCGCTTGCGCTCGCCTTCGCGCTTTCGGCTGCGGCCGGCTATGGCTTTCTGCCGGTGCTGGCGAAGCTCGGCCACATCGGCGGCGTTCCGCCCATCGACAGCACGCTGTTTCGCACCATCGCCGCCGTGGCCGTTTACGGCGCGATCGTCTGGCGGTCGCGCTGGCGCCTCGTCATCGGCCGCCGGAACGCGCTGCCGCTTGCGGGGCTGACCTTGTCGACGTTCGCCATCTCCACCGGCTATCTCGCCTCGGTGCAGTTCGTGCCCGTGGGTCTTGCGGTGATCGTGTTCTTCACCTTCCCGGTGATCCTCGTGCTGCTCGCGCCCGTGCTCGAACGCGCGCCGGCCGGCCGGGTGCGCCTTGCGCTCGCCGCCCTCGCCTTCGCCGGCCTCGCCATCGCCATCGGGCCCAACCTCGATGCGCTCGATCCGCGCGGCCTGGCGCTGGCCGGTCTCGCCTCGCTTGGCGCGGTGTTGCAGTTCCATTCGGCGCGGGCGCTCGGCGGCGCGATGAACCCCGTCGCGTTCGCCCTCATCGCGCACCTGGGATTTTTACCGTTCTCGCTGGCGCTGGCGTGGTGGATCGGCGGCGGCGCCATCGCCACGCTGTCGCCCGGCGTCACCGCCCTGGGATACGGGGCGCTGGCCGCGCTGTCGGTGCTCTACGTGGCCAGTTTCTTTCTGCAGATGAGCGCCTGCACGCTGGCCCCGGCAAGCCGGGTGGCGCCGTTGTTCAATCTCGAACCGGTGACGACGATGGCGCTGGCCGCGCTGATGCTGGGCGAAACGCTGACGCCCAACCAGTACGCGGGCGCCGCGATGGTGCTCGCCGCGGTCGTCGCCATCGGACTCGGCGACCGCGCGGCGGCCAGATCGGAGACATCATGAGCGCGTATCCGGACCAGATCCCGGTCAACATCCTCACCGGCTTTCTCGGCGCGGGAAAGACCACGCTGCTGTCCCGCCTCCTGCGGGATGAAAGCCTCGCCAACGCCCTTGTCGTCATCAACGAACTGGGCGAGATCGGCCTCGACCACCTCCTCGTCGAGCGCGTTGACGGCGATGTGGTGGAGCTCGCCTCGGGTTGCCTTTGCTGCACCATCCGCAGCGATCTCGGCGAAACGCTGGCGCGGCGGATCGAGGACCGCGACACCGGCGCGATCCGGCCGTTCGACCGCGTCGTCATCGAGACGACCGGCCTCGCCGATCCCGCGCCCGTGCTGCACACGCTGATGACCGACCCGTTCCTCCTGTCGCGCTACCGGCTCGAAGGGATCGTGACGGTGGTGGACGCCGTCAATGGCGCAGGCACGCTCGACTCCCACCCGGAGGCCGTTAAGCAGGTGGCCGTCGCCGACCGCATCGTTGTCACCAAGACCGACCTGATGGTGGGCCGCGAGGGCGAGGAGAACCTCCACGCCATCGTGCGCCGGCTGCGCAAGCTGAACCCGACGGCGCGGATGCTCGACACGCACGCGGGCGAACCCACCCCGGCGCGGCTGTTCAACACGGGGCTTTACGACCCCGCCACCAAGTCGGTGGACGTCCGGCGATGGCTGGCGTCGGAAGCGGTGGAGGAAACGCAGCGTCCGCGCCCGAACGCCAGTGACGCCCACGGCCATGACCACGCGCACGGCGAGGGCCCGGTTCGCGCGTTCCGCCACGACCGCGACATC
>DAIODI010000011.1:0-27543 GCA_036746875.1 Aestuariivirgaceae bacterium
GCCTCAGCCCTCAACGAACTCTGGCGCCAGTGCGCCCTCGCCCGCGCCGTCGCGTGAGGGCGGCGGCTGGGGTGCCGGGAGATGATGCACGCCCGGGCTGACGATCCGCGCCCGCATGCGGTCGTCATCGGTTCGGGGTTCGGCGGCCTCGCCGCCGCCGTGCGGCGCGGCGCGCGCGGCTGGCGCGTCACCATTCTCGAAAAGCTCGACGCGCCTGGCGGCCGGGCGTACGTCTACCGGCAGGACGGCTTCACGTTCGACGCCGGGCCAACGATCATCACCGCGCCGTACCTGCTCGACGAGCTCTGGGCGCTGGCCGGGCGGCGCGTCGCCGACGATGTGATCATCCGGCCGATCGATCCGTTCTACCTGATCCGGTTCGACGACGGCGAGGTGATGCGCTGCTCCGCCGACCTTGACGTGACCCGCGCCGAGGTGGCGCGCATCGCACCCGAAGACAGCGCCGGCTTCGAGCGCTTCATCGCCGAGAGCGAGCGCATCTACCGCGTCGCCTTCGCCGAGCTTGCCGACCAGCCGTTCCACAAGGTCTCGACGCTGCTCAGGGCTGCGCCCGACATGATCCGGCTGAAGGGCTACCGGACCGTCTATAGCCGGGTGTGCGAGTT
The DNA here is from genome assembly GCA_036746875.1 of Aestuariivirgaceae bacterium. GTDB lineage: Bacteria > Pseudomonadota > Alphaproteobacteria > Rhizobiales > Aestuariivirgaceae > DAIODI01. The sequence goes on from DAIODI010000011.1 coordinate 627, forward strand.
CTTCACCAACGACAAGCTGAGGATCGCCTTCAGCTTCCACCCGTTGCTGATCGGCGGCAATCCGGCCACCACCACGGCCTACTACTGTCTGATCGCCCACCTCGAACGCCTGCACGGCGTCCACTACGCCATGGGGGGGATGGGCGCGCTCGCCGGCGGTGTCCTCAAGCTGGCGCAACGGTTCGGCGCGACGCTCAGGCTCAACGCCGAAGCGGCGCGCATCACCACCCGCGACGGGCGCGCCACCGGCGTCGACCTGGCGTCTGGCGAGCACATCGCCGCCGACATCGTGGTGTCGAACGCCGATGTGGCGTGGACCTACGGCAAGCTGCTCAAGGACCATCCGCGCAAACGCTGGACCGACGCCAGGCTCGCCCGCGCCCGCTACTCCATGAGCCTGTTCGTCTGGTACTTCGGCACCAATCGCCAGTACCCTGATGTTTACCACCACATGATGGTGCTGGGGCCGCGCTACCGCGAACTTCTCGCCGATATCTTCACCCGCAAGCATCTGGCCGACGACTTCAGCCTGTACTTGCACCGGCCGACCGCCACCGATCCGGCGATGGCGCCCGAAGGCTGCGACACCTTCTACGTGCTCTCGCCCGTTCCCAATCTCCTTTCCGGCACGGACTGGACGCACGCGGCGGAACCCTATCGCCGCAAGATCGAGGCCCGGCTGGAGCAAACGGTGCTGCCCGGCCTGTCGCGGGCGATCGTCACCTCGCGGGTGCTGACGCCGCTCGACTTCCGCGACCGGCTGCTGTCGGTGAACGGCGCGGGCTTCGCGCTCGAGCCGCAATTGTTCCAGAGCGCCTGGTTCCGGCCGCACAACGTGAGCGAGGAGGTGAAGGGCCTCTATCTCGTCGGCGCAGGCACGCATCCGGGCGCGGGCGTGCCGGGCGTGATCTCGTCGGCGAAGATTCTCGACGAAATCGTGCCGCACGGCGATACGCTGCGCCGCGCCCAGACAGCGGCCGGCGCCGGATAATCCTGCCTCACGGGGCCGGGATCGTCACCGGCCGCCGCCGCCCGCCGCGCCGGTGCGGCGCGGCGCGATCGGCGAGCAACCGTGCGGCCGCGATGCGGCCCGACAGCGCCGCCATGGGGATGCCGGGGCCGGGGGGGACCGTGCCGCCGGCCAGATAGAGGCCGCCGATCGCCGACACTGCGCCAGGCCTCTGGAACGTGCCCGACATGCCGTGGCTCGCCCGCCCGTAGAGCGCCCCGCCGGAGCCGGGGAACAGCGCCGCGAAGCCTTGCGGATCCGTGACGGTCTCGACGCCCGCTGACCGGCCGATATGAAGGCCGCACGCCTCCAGGAGAGCGAACGTCCGCCGCGCCACGTCCTCGCGCTCCCCGGCGGTCATTGCAGCGATGTCGCCGTCGGCGGGCGCGTTCACGAGCACCAGCAGCCGTTCGGCCGCGCCGCTCGCCTCCGCCGGGCCGTCCTCGCGGTCCTGCGCGCAAACATAAGCCGTGGGCGCTCGCGTAATCGTCCGCCGGCGGAAGATCGCGTCGAACTCGTCGGCGTAGTCCTCGGCGAAGAACACGTTGTGGCGCGCCAGCGGAAAGCCGGACGCCGGCGCGTGGACGCACCAGGTGACGGCGGAGAGCGATCGCGCCTCGCGCGGCGTGCCGCGGCAGGCGGCGCGCGCCGCCTCGCCAAGCAACCCCTCCGCCAGCGCCGACACGTCGCCGTTGAAGACCACCGCGTCCGCCTCCACCGTCTCGCCGCCGTCGAGGACGAGCCGCCGCACGCGCCCGTCGCTGACCGCGATCTCGCGCACGCCCTCCCCGAAGCGGAAGCGCGCGCCGTGCTCTTCGGCGAGCCGCTGCATGGCCTCCGCCGTGCGCCGCATGCCGCCCCTGACGTACCACACCCCGTCCTGCTCGACATGCGCCACCAGCATCAGCGTCGCCGGGGCGAGCCACGGCGAACAGCCGCAGTAGGTGGCGTAGCGTCCGAAGAGCTGGCGCAGGCGCGGATCGCCGAAATGATCGCCGAGCGCCGACCAGAGCGTCGAGAACGGGGCCAGCCGCCAGAGCGCGGGCAGATTGGCGAGGCCGACGCGCCGGACCAGCCCGGCCTGCGAGGGCTGTTCGGCGGCGATGAACGGCTGGACGAGCGTGCGGTAGATGCCGGCGCTGCGGGCGCAGAAGGCGCGGTAGCCGCGGGCCTCCTCCGCGCCGGCGAAGTCGCCGATGGCGTCGGCGGAGCGGGCGATGTCGGCGAAGAGATCGAGGCGGCCGCCGGCCCGCCAGGCATGCCGCGCCAGAATGTCCGCAGGGCGAAGATCGAGGCGCTCGGCAAGCCGCGCCCCGGCGTCGGCGAACAGGCCCTCGAAGATCCAGCGCATGGTGAACACGGTGGGGCCGCCGTCGATGGCGGCGCTTCCGGCCATCACCTCGCGCATCTTGCCGCCGGGGTGGCGGGCGCGCTCGTAGACCGCCACGTCGAGGCCGGCGCGGGCCAGGTCCACGGCGGCGGCAAGTCCGCCCACGCCTGCGCCGATGACGGCGACGCGCTGGCCAGCCATGGGGGCCGGTTCAGGCGGCCTTGCCGAGCCGCGCCTGATACTGGCGATCGACGGCGCGGCGGTGCCAGACGATGATCGCCACGCCGGTGACGAGCGGGATCGACCACAGCGCCGGATGCAGCGCCAGCTCCGGGATCACCCGCACCGAGCCGAAGGCGAAGAAGGCGGTGTAGACCGAGATGCCGCCGCCGACCAGCGCCTTGATGTGCTCCTTGAGCCACGCGCCCGGCCCCGGATGGTTCGACAGCAGGAACCACAGGTTGGTGCCGGCGGTGGCGAGGCCGACCAGCGAGATGCCCATCATCAGCGGCTGGCCGATGAGCCAGCCCTGGACGGCGCAATTGATCGACACCGCGATCAGGAGGTATTGCAAGGCCATGTTGAGCGGCGTTCGGTTGGCCGCGTGGCGCGTCTTGTTGCGCACGGCCAGAAGCCCGTACCAGGCCAGATTGACGGTGAGCAGCCCGGTCATCTGCATCATCCAGCCGAACATGCCGCGCACGAACGCGGCGTCGAAACGGCCTTCGAGATGCGGGTGCGTCTCCATGGGCGCAAGCAGGGTGAGCGTGCTCATCACGATGGCGAGGCAACCGGTGATCAGCACGGCGTAGGCGAACACCGTCCCCCAGGAGCGATGTGTCCGGCCGCCTTTGCGCCCGAGGATCGGCGTCCAGACGGCGACGGCGGCGACGACGCCGGTGCAGATGTGGGCGACGATGAGCGCATGAAAAACGGTGAGAACCATCGGGCGGCCTCGGGACTTGTCATCGTAAATCTATCTTGACACACTTTTCTGTAAAGAGAGTATTTCGTCATGCCGCCCGCCGGAGCCCACCCGCGATGGCCATCGCGCTGACCGCCGAACCCTTCGCCTTCACGCCGCCGCGCCCGGCGCCTCTGTCACCCGTCGCGGCCCTGATCCGTGCACTGTTGCGCGGCGACGGCGATTTGCTCTCGCTGCTGCCCGCCGAAGCCTACCGCATGCCCATCGGGCCGCTCGGCTATTCGCGCCGCTCCATCGTGATCGTCAACCGCCCCGACCTCGTGCGCGAGGTGCTCGCCGATCCGCGCGGCGTCATGCCGAAGAGTGACCTCATGGTCTACGCGCTCGAGCCGCTCATCGGCGATTCGATCTTCGTTTCCTCCGGCGAAACCTGGAAGCGCCAGCGCCGGATGGTGGACCCCGCCTTCACCATGATGCGCGTCACCGCCGCCTTCCCGGCGATGGAGGCGGGCGCCGCCGCCGCCGAGGCGACGCTGGCGCGGTACGCATCCGCCGGCGAACGATTCTCGCTCGATATGATGATGAGCCACATGACGGCTGACATCATCTGCCGCACCGTGTTCTCGACCACGCTCGACAGCCGGATGACGCACGAGGTGTTCGAGGCGTTCACTGCGTTCGAGAAGTCGGTGGCGCAGGTGGAGATCAGGCGGCTCATCATGGACCGGGCGTGGACGCGCATCCCGCAGAAGGGAAGCGTGCTGGCCGCCTGCCATGCGATCCGCCGCAATCTCGGCGCGCTGCTCGACAGCCACCTCGGGGCCAACGGCGAGCGCTTCGACGATATCGCCACGGCGATCGTCCAGGCGCACGATCTGGACGGCAAGGCGTTCACGCGCGAGGAGCTGATCGACCAGCTCGGCGTGCTGTTTCTCGCCGGGCATGAGACGAGCGCCAGCGCGCTCACGTGGGCCTTTTACATCCTCGCCACGCAGCCGGCCCTTCTCGCCCGCCTGCGCGAGGAGGTGGACCGGGTGGCGGGGCAGGGGCCGGTGACGTTCGAGCACACGAAGCAGATGCCGTTCGTGCGCAATGTGTTCCGCGAGACGCTGCGGCTTTATCCGCCGATCACCTTCCTGCCGCGCGTCGCCAACCAGGCGCTCGACCTCGGCGGCTACCCTCTGAAGAAGGGCGCGCTGATCATGGTCGCGCCGTGGGTGCTGCATCGGCATCGGGTTTACTGGAAGCAGCCCGACGTGTTCGATCCCGACCGCTTTCTCCCCGCACGCGAGGCGGAGATGACGTCCGGCGCCTACATCCCCTTCGGCACGGGGCCGCGCGTGTGCGCCGGCGCGGCGTTCGCGCAGGTGGAGGCCGTGCTGCTGATCGCCCGGCTGTTCCGCGATTTCGATTTCCGCATCGAGCGTCCCGGCGAGGTGCGGCCCGCCGCGCGGCTCACCACCCGGCCGGTGTCGCAGGTGATGTGCGCCGTCTCCCGCCGCGCGCGTTGAGGCGGCCGGCGATGCGCACCGTCATCCTGACGCTGGGGCGGCTGCCGAAGGCGCTGGATCTCGCACGCTCGTTCGCCGCCAACGGCTGGCGGGTGGTGGTGGCCGAGCCGTTCCGGCGCCACCTCACCGGGGCGTCGCGCGCGGTGGCGCTGTCGCGGCAGGTGACGGCCCCGTCGGTGAGCAGGGCGCGCTACCTCGACGATCTCGCCCGCGTGGCGCGCGAGGAGGGGGCCGAACTTGTCGTTCCGGTCTCCGAGGAGGCGGTGCACGCCGCCTTCGTGCGCGATCGCCTTGGCGAAGGCGTACGGCTGTTCGCCATGCCGCCCGAAACGGTGGTGCGCCTGCACGACAAGCACGCCTTCGCGCTGGCGGCGGCCGCCATGGGCCTCGACGTGCCGGAAACGTTTGCGCTCGGGTCCCCTGAAGCCGAAGCCATGGCGCGGCGGCTGCCGGTCGTCGTGAAGCTGGTGCACGCCTGCGGCGGGCGCGGGATGGTGCGGCTGAAGGCGGGCGAGACGCTGCCGGACGCCGATCGCTCACGCCCGGCCATCGTGCAGCGGCTGGTGGCGGGGCAGGAGTTCAGCACCTGCTCGATTGCGCATCAAGGCCGTGTCCAGTCCACGGTTGTCTATCGCGGCGTGCTGCGCTCGGGCGCGGTGGCGGTGATCTTCGAGCGTGTCGATCACCCGGCGATTGCGGCGTGGGTGGAGCGATTCGTGGCGGCCACCGGCTGGACCGGGTTCGTCTCGTTCGACTTCATCGTGGATGCCGACGGCCGGCCGTTCGCCATCGAGTGCAACCCGCGCACCACCAGCGGCCTGCACTTCTGGCGCAACGAGGACATCGCCCGCGCCGTCGCCGATCCGGGGTTCGCGCCGCGGTTCCGGCCGGAGCGGCGTCTGCAGCAGTTCTACGCCACGCTCACCGAATCGCGCTCCGCCATGAAGCGTGGCGAGCCGAGCCTGCCGATCCTGCGGGCGCTCGCCGCCACGCGCGACGTGAGCTGGACGGCCCGCGATCCCATGCCGTTCCTCACCATGATCTGGACGGCCTGGCCGATCATCAAGGCGGCGCGCCAACGCAACGTGCCGTTCGGCGAAGTGGCGACGCTCGACGTCGGCTGGACGGACGAGCCTAACGCAGCGCCCGCGGCACCCTGAACGGCAACATCAACGTCTGCACCAGGAGGTTGTCGAAGCGCCTGGTGTAGAGGCTCTCGTGGACCGCCATGGTGTCGCGGCCGAGCAACCGGGTGCGGATTTCCGAGCGCGTGTAGAACGGCGCGTCGACGAGCGTGCGCGCCACGCTCGCCTCACCGTTGTCGGAGCGCGCAGGGCGCGGCACGCGCCACAGACCGGGCGGCAGCCGGGCGGGCGGCGGCGGCTCGATCATGTCCACGTCGCCGCGCGCGTTCACCCGCAGCGCCAGCGATTGCGACGACCCGTCCTTGCGCAGCGCGTTGTAGAGCACGGCGGTTTCCTCAGGCATCGGGGCGCGGCACCAGTCCCATTCGAGGAAATCGTCTTCGAGTGGGGCGGAGCCGTAGTTGGTGTCGAAGTACGACGCGCCGGTCCACGTCAGTTGCGGATTGTCGAACGCCACCTCGACGTGCGAGCGCGGCGCGATGGGCTGCCAGTGGTGGCGGCCGTGGGCGTCAAGCCGGAACGGCCGGTTCGACAGCGCGTCTGGGATGAGCGTGATGCGCCCGCGCAACCGGCTGGGCAGCGGCGCGGTGATCTCGTCGATCTCGACGGTGAGACGATCGCCATGCCAGTGCATGCTGCTCGGGCCGATGGTGAGGAAATCGGCGCCCCGTGTGACGGCGTCCTTGCGTCGGTCGGTCATCGCCCAGCGCCACGGCCTGCCGTAGAGCGCCACATGCATGCAGCTGAAGTTGAGCGCATCGCCCCCGCCCATGCGCCGCGACAGCGCGTACCAAGGCGAGAACACCGTACCGAGGAAGGCGATGACGGTCATCCCATGGCGGCCGTCGGTGGAGATGGCGTCGAGATACCACCAGGTGTAGCCGCGATGCGGCACGTCGTTGTCGAACTCCCAGCCGCGCCGATTGCTGGGCGGGCGGGCGGCGAACGGGCTGTCCGGCGTGTTGAGGGCGTTCATGGCGTAAGGATAACTTGACACTTGAATGTCGCGCCAGATTGACACATCGTAATTCCGTTCGTCAACGCCGGGCGAAGAGGTCCGATGTCGCCACAGCCGCCGCCGGTCACCCATGCCACCGCGCAGGATCTGGCGGAATGCCGGGCGATGCTGCGGGCGGGATCGAAAACCTTCTTCCAGGCCTCGCTGCTGCTGCCGCAGCGGGTGCGCGAGCCGGCCGGCGTGATTTACGCCTTCTGCCGCCAGGCCGACGACCAGGTGGACCTCGACCGCGCGCCGCTCGAGGCGGTCGCCCGGCTCCACGAACGGCTGGCGCTCGCCGCCCAGGGCAAGCCCAGGGCGACGGCGGTTGACCGCGCGCTGGCCGACGTGCTCGACCGGCACGCCATCCCGCTGGCGATCCCGCAGGCGCTGCTGGAGGGGCTGGCGTGGGACGTGGAGGGCCGACGCTACGAGACCTTCGCCGCGCTGCAGGCCTATGCGGTGCGCGTGGCGGGCACGGTGGGCGCGATGATGGCGCTGCTCATGGGCGCGCGTTCGCGCGCGCCGGTGGCGGGCGCCATCAAGCTGGGCGTCGCCATGCAGCTCACCAACATCGCCCGTGACATCGGCGAGGACGCCCGCAACGGCAGGCTCTATCTGCCGCTGTCGTGGCTGGCCGAAGCCGGGGTGGACGCCGCCGCGTTCCTCGCCGCGCCCGCCTATACGCCGCCGCTCGCGGGGCTGGTGCGGCGGCTGACCACCGCCGCCGACGAACTCTACGCGGCGGCGCGGCCGTCGATCGACGCGCTGCCGACGGACTGCCGTCCCGGCATCCATGCGGCGCGGCTGCTCTACCGCGAGATCGGGCGCGCGCTGCACCGTCGCGGCATCGACCCGGTGACGACGCGCACCGTGGTGCCGCAGCACCGTAAGCTGGTGCTGGTGGCGCGCGCCGTGGCGGAGTCGGTGGCGCCGGGCGCAGGAGCGCAGTCAGGCGACGTAGCGGAGGGGCGCTTCCTGGTGGACGCCGTCGCCGCCCATCCGCATCCGGCGCGGATCATCGAGCCGCGTGGCCGGCTGGCGAGCGTCGACGAGCGGGCGGGCTGGGTCATCGATCTGTGCCACCGGCTCGAAGCGCGCGACCGTGGCGTCGCGGCCCCTGTCCGGGAAAGCGCATGAGCGGCGAAACCGCCCGGTTCCTGGAATTCTCGCTGTTCTTTGTCGCGGCGATCGCGTGGTGCGCCTGGGAGATCTGGAAAGTCCATCGCAGCCAGCGGCAGGATCGAGGTGACAAGTAAACTTGACACTTTTAGCTGTCAATTCCGCTTGATCGTTCTGCCTGTAAAGCTATGATGACACTCCCAGATCAAGGGAGGACGACATGGACGCCATGTCCCGGATCGAGCGTACGCTTGAGGCCACCATCGCCCGCGCGTCCGGCGCCGGCGCTCCGCCCCGGCTCGCCGGCGCGCTCGCCTATGCGGTGTTTCCCGGCGGAACCCGGCTGCGGCCCCGGCTGTGCCTGGCTGTGGCGGGCGCCTGCGGCGATCACGATCCGGCGCTGGCCGACGCGGCGGCCGCCTCCATCGAGCTTCTGCATTGCGCCTCGCTCGTCCACGACGATCTTCCGGCCTTCGACGACGCGGCGATGCGGCGGGGCAAGCCTTCGGTGCACCGCCAGTACGGCGAGCCGATCGCGGTGCTGGTCGGCGATGCGCTGATCGTTCTCGCCTTCGAGGCGCTGGCGCACGCCGCCACGAAGTCGCCCGAGCGCCTAGCCCCGGTCACGCTCATCGTCGCGCGGTCGGTCGGCATGCCGAACGGGATCGCGGCCGGCCAGGCGTGGGAGTGCGAGCCGTCGCCGCCTCTGGGCGACTACCAGCGGGCGAAGACCGGCGCGCTGTTCGCCGCCGCCACGGCCGCCGGTGCGGCCGCCGCCGGCCACGATATCGGGGCCTGGCGGCTGCTCGGCGAGCGCCTCGGCGAGGCGTATCAGGTGGCCGACGATATCCGGGACGTGGAATCGAGCCCGGAGGAACTCGGCAAGCCTGTAGGGCGCGGCGTCGCGCTCGGCCGCCCCAGCGCCGTGCCGCAGTATGGCCTCTACGGCGCCAAGCGGTTGCTGGAGGAGCTCGTGGACGGAGCCATCGGCTCGGTGCCGGCATGCCCCGGCGCGCTCGCCTTCCGCCGCCTCGTCGTGGCCGAGGCGAATCGCTTCCTGCCCAGGGACATCGCGCGCCGCGCCGCCTGAAATGTCGCGGAAAATCGCGGAGCGGCCTGCTCCTTCGCTCGCCGATCGCTGGCGGGACCGGTACACCGCGCTCTTGGCCGATCCCGGCTTTCAGCGCTGGGCCAGCGGCTTTCCGCTCACCCGGCCGATGGCGCGCCAGCGCACCCGCGCGCTGTTCGATCTGTGCGCCGGGTTCGTCTATTCGCAGGTGCTGTTCGCCTGCGTACGCCTCGGCGTATTCCCGATCCTCGCCGACGGGCCGCTCGGCATCGAGGATCTGGCCCGGCGCATCGACCTCACCGCCGAGGCCACCCATCGGCTCGTCGATGCGGCCGTGTCGTTGCGGCTTCTCGCGCGGCGCAACGGCGATCGCGTGGCGCTGGGGGCGCTGGGGGCGGCGCTCGCGGGCAATCCCGGCGTGGCGGCGATGATCGAGCACCACGCCATTCTCTATGCGGACCTTAAGGATCCCGTGCAGCTGCTGCGCGGCGACCATGCGGACACCGGGCTCTCAGGCTACTGGCCCTACGCCCAGGAGGGCGCGCCCGCCGCGCTGCCGCCCGACAAGGTGGCCGAGTACTCCACCCTGATGACGTTATCGCAGCCGTTCATCGCCGAGGAGGTTCTCAGCGCCTATCCGATGGCGAAGCACCGTTGCCTGCTCGATGTGGGCGGCGGCGAAGGCGCGTTCCTGATGGCGGCGGCCGAGGCCAACCCGAACCTGTCGCTGATGCTGTTCGATCTGCCGGCGGTCGCCGAACGGGCGCGGGCGCGATTCGCCGCCGCCGGCATCGAGGCGCGGGCCCGCACGGTGGGCGGGAGCTTCCTGTCGGATCCGCTCCCGGCGGGGGCCGACATCGTGTCGCTGGTGCGTGTCGTCCACGACCACAACGACGCCGAAGTGCTCACGCTGCTGCGCAAGGTGAAGGAGATTCTGCCCGCCCGCGGAACGCTGCTCATCGCCGAGCCCATGTCGGACACGCCCGGCGCCGAACCGGCGGGCGACGCCTACTTCGGCTTCTACCTGCTGGCGATGGGCCGCGGCCGCCCGCGCAGCCCGGGAAGACTCTCGGAACTGCTTGAACAGGCCGGATTTTCCCGCTCGCGCCTGCTCAAGACCAGCCGTCCGCTGCTGACGCGCGTGATGATCGCGCATCCACAGGGCTGATCAGATGTAATGTTGTGTTGACATCACAAGCAGTCAAGCTAGACTGACATTCACAAGGCGTCGCAGGGAATGCGGCGCCCGGTCCCCGGGGCCAGCGATGCAAACCGTAGCTGTTGTTCTTGAAGCGCCCGAACGGCTGATCGTCAGCCGCCTCGGCCTTGACGATTACGGCGAGGACGACCTCGTCGTGGACATCGAGTACAGCGGCATCAGCACCGGCACCGAACGGCTGCTCTACTGCGGCACGATGCCCGCCTTTCCCGGCATGGGGTATCCGCTGGTTCCCGGCTACGAATCCGTCGGCCGCGTTGTCGCAACCGGCCCGAAGGCCGGCATCCAGTCCGGCGCGCGCGTGTTCGTGCCCGGCGCGCGGTGCTACGGCGAGGTGCGCGGCCTGTTCGGCGGCGCCGCGTCGCGCATCGTCGTGCCGCAGTCGCGCGTTCTGCCGCTCGGCGAAACGATGGGCGAGGAGGCCGTGCTGCTGGCGCTCGCCGCCACGGCGCACCACGCCATCGCCGGCTCTCCGGTTCTGCCGGAGCTCATCGTCGGCCATGGCGTGCTCGGCCGCCTTATCGCCCGCATCGTGCTCGCCAAGGGCGGCGAGCCGGTTGTGTGGGAACGCAACTCGGTGCGCGCCGGCGGCAAGCGCGGTTACACGGTTCTCGATCCGGTCGACGACGACCGCTTCAACTATCGCGCCATCTGCGACGCCAGCGGCGACCCGGATCTGCTCAACGGCCTGATCGCGAGGCTCGCCCCGCGCGGCGAGGTGGTGCTTGCGGGTTTCTACACCGAGCCGCTGTCGTTCATGTTCGCTCCGGCGTTCATGCGCGAGGCCCGCCTGCGGGTTGCGGCCGAGTGGCAGGCGGACGATCTGGCCGCCGTCAAGGCGATGGTGGACGAAGGCGCGCTGTCGCTGCGCGGCCTCATCACCCACCGCGAGGCGGCCGAGAAGGCGAGCGACGCCTACCGCACCGCGTTCAACGACCCCTACTGCCTGAAGATGATCCTCAACTGGAGGAACCGCGCATGACCGCCGCCGACGGATCGGACACGGCCACTCTGGAGCGGCCCCGCGAAGCCATCGCCCAGCCGGTGAAGGCGACGCAGATCATCGCGATCTACGGCAAGGGCGGCATCGGCAAGAGCTTCACGCTCGCCAACCTCTCCTACATGATGGCGCAGCAGGGCAAGCGCGTGCTGCTGATCGGCTGCGATCCCAAGAGCGACACCACCTCGCTTCTGTTCGGCGGCAAGGCCTGCCCGACCATCATCGAAACCTCGTCCCTGAAGAAGGCGGCGGGCGAGGAAGTCGCCATCGGCGACGTGTGCTTCAAGCGCGACGGCGTCTACGCCATGGAGCTCGGCGGACCGGAGGTCGGGCGCGGCTGCGGCGGACGCGGCATCATCCACGGCTTCGAGACGCTGGAGAAGCTCGGTTTCCACGACTGGAACTTCGACTTCGTGCTGCTCGACTTCCTGGGCGACGTGGTGTGCGGCGGCTTCGGCCTGCCGATCGCCCGCGACATGTGCCAGAAGGTCATCGTCGTCGGCTCCAACGACCTGCAATCGCTCTACGTCGCCAACAACGTCTGCTCGGCGGTGGAGTACTTCCGCAAGCTCGGCGGCAACGTCGGCGTGGCCGGCATCGTCGTCAACAAGGACGACGGCTCGGGCGAGGCGACGGCGTTCGCCGAGGCCGCCCGCATCCCGGTTCTGGGCGCCATCCCGGCGGACGACGACATCCGCAAGAAGAGCGCCAACTACGAAATCGTCGGCCGGCCGGACGGCCGGTGGGGCCCGCTGTTCGCGCAGCTCGCGCAGGCCGTGGCGGATGCGCCCCCGGTGCGCCCGGCGCCGCTCTCCCAGGACGGACTGCTGGGTCTGTTCAAGGGCGACGTGGTGGGCCGCGACGTGGTGCTGCAGTCGGCGAGCGCCGAGGACATGTGCGGCGGCGCGCTGCCGAACAAGCCGTCGCTCGAAGTGATCTACGACACGGTGTGAGCTTCTCCATGGACGGCACCGCTTTGAAACGCGACAGCACGGCCCCGGCTCTCCCTAAGCCGGCAGCCGCTGCCGCGCCGGCGATGGCGGCCCCGGCCAACGTCGCGGTCTCCGCCGACGGGCCGGGGTGCCACGCCGGGAAGGCGACGCTCGCCGAGGCGGCGGCGCAGGCGGGCAAGAGCGACGTTCTCGCCCGCTACGCCAAGGACTACGCGAAGGGCCCGCACGATCAGCCGCAGTCCATGTGCCCGGCGTTCGGCTCGTTGCGCGTGGGCCTGAGGATGCGCCGCACCGCAACGGTGCTCTCTGGCTCGGCCTGCTGCGTCTACGGCCTCACCTTCACGTCGCACTTCTACGGCGCGCGCCGCACCGTGGGCTATGTGCCGTTCAACTCTGAAACGCTCGTCACCGGCAAGCTGTTCGAGGACATCCGCGAGGCGGTCTACCAGCTCGCCGATCCCGACCAGTACGACACCGTGGTGGTGACGAACCTGTGCGTGCCCACCGCCTCCGGCGTGCCGCTGCAGCTTCTGCCGCGTGAGATCAACGGCGTGCGGATCATCGGCATCGACGTGCCGGGCTTCGGCGTGCCGACGCATGCGGAGGCCAAGGACGTGCTCTCCGGCGCGATGCTCGCCTACGCCCGCAAGGAGGCGGAGCAGGGTCCGGTGCTCGCGCCGCGCGGCGGCCGCAGCGAACGGCCCACCGTGACGCTCTTGGGCGAGATGTTCCCGGCCGATCCCATGGGCGTGGGCATGCTGCTCGAACCGATGGGCCTCGCCGCCGGTCCGGTCGTGCCGGTGCGCGAATGGCGCGAGCTCTACGCCGCGCTCGCCGGATCGGTGGTGGCGGCGATCCATCCCTTCTACACGGCCTCGATCCGCGAGTTCGAAACCGCTGGCCGCCCGGGCGTCGGCTCTGCGCCGGGCGGCCGCGACGGCGCCGCCGTCTGGCTCAAGTCCATCGGCGAGGCTCTGGCCATCGCGCCCCACAAGATCGCCGCGGCGCAGAACCGGGCGCTGCCCGCCATCGACGCCGCGCTGGCGAAGCTCCCCATCAAGGGCCGTATCACGGTTTCGGGCTACGAGGGCTCCGAGCTTCTGGTGGCCCGCCTGCTGATCGAATCCGGCGCCGAGGTGCCTTACGTCGGCACCGCGCTTGGCCGCACGCCGTGGTCGGCCGCCGACCGCGAGTGGCTGGAGGCGAAGGGCTGCCGGGTGCAGTATCGCGCCTCGCTCGAACAGGACATCCAGGCGATGCTCGAGTTCGGCCCCGATCTCGCCATCGGCACCACGCCGGTGGTGCAGCGGGCCAAGGAGCTGTCGATCCCGGCGCTCTACTTCACCAACCTGATCTCGGCCCGGCCGCTGATGGGACCGGCGGGCGCCGGATCGCTCGCCCAGGTCGTCAACGCGGCGATGGCGAACAGGCCGCGTTTCGACGAGATGACGGCGTTCTTCGCCGGCGTCGGCCAGGGCGCGACCGCCGGCGTCTGGCAGGAGAAGCCGAAGCCGCCGCCGGTGAAGCACAACCTGCTAAAGGCGCGCGCCGCCCCGAAGATGGAGGACCTCGGCTGATGCTGGTTCTCGATCACGACCGGGCAGGGGGCTATTGGGGCGCCGTCTACGCCTTCACGGCCGTGAAGGGGTTGCAGGTGGTCATCGACGGCCCGGTGGGCTGCGAGAACCTGCCCGTCACCTCGGTGCTGCACTACACGGACGCGCTGCCGCCGCACGAATTGCCGATCGTCGTCACCGGTCTGGGCGAGGAGGAACTGGGCAAGCTCGGCACCGAAGGCGCAATGAAGCGGGCGCACGCGACGCTTGATCCCTCGCAGCCGGCCGTGGTCGTCACCGGCTCGATCGCCGAGATGATCGGCGGCGGCGTGACGCCGGAGGGCACCGGCATCAAGCGGTTCCTGCCGCGCACCATCGATGAGGACCAGTGGCAGAGCGCCAACCGCGCCCTCAACTGGCTGTGGACCGAGTTCGGCCCGAAGAAGGCGCCCGCCCGCAAGCCGCGCGCGCAGGGCGCGAAGCCGAAGGTCAACATCATCGGCGCGATCTACGGCGCCTTCAACATGCCCTCCGACGTGGCCGAGCTGAAGCGGCTGATCGAGGGCATCGGCGCGGAAGTGAACCTGGTGTTCCCGCTCGGCGTCCACCTGGCCGAGATCGGCAAGCTCGCCGACGCCGACGCGAATGTGTGTCTCTACCGGGAGTTCGGCCGCCTGCTGTGCGAAACGCTGGAGCGGCCCTATCTCCAGGCGCCGATCGGCGTCCACTCGACGACGAAATTCCTGCGGACCCTCGGGGAGATGCTGGGGCTCGACCCGGAGCCGTTCATCGAGCGCGAGAAGCACACGACGCTAAAGCCCGTTTGGGATCTCTGGCGGTCGGTGACGCAGGACTTCTTCGGAACCGCCAGCTTCGGCATCGTCGCCAGCGAGACCTACGCGCGCGGCGTGAAGCATTTCCTCGCCGACGATCTCGGTCTGCCCTGCACGTTCGCGATCTCCCGCAGGGCCGGCGTCAAGCCCGACAACGAGGCGGTGCGGCGCGCCATCCGCGAGACCCCGCCGCTCATCGTGTTCGGCAGCTACAACGAACGCATGTACATCGCCGAGGCAGGGGGCCGGGCGATCTACATTCCCGCCTCGTTCCCGGGCGCGATCATCCGCCGGCATACCGGCACGCCGTTCATGGGCTACGCCGGCGCCACCTACCTGGTGCAGGAGGTGTGCAACGGCCTGTTCGACGCGCTGTTCCACGTCCTGCCGCTCGCCACCGAGATGGACAAGGCCGTGGCGACGCCCTCGCGGCTCGTCGAGGACCTGCCCTGGGACGACGAGGCGCGCGCCGCCTTCGACGCCATCATCGCCGCAGAGCCGGTGCTGGTGCGCATCTCCGCCGCCAAGCGGCTGCGCGACCAGGCCGAGCGCGCCGCCCGCGCCGCCGGCGAACCCACCGTCACGATCAAACAGGTGTCGGCCGTACGCGGCGCGCCGCCGGGGAGGGCCGCATGAGCGCGCCCGCCCTCACCGCCATCCAGCCAGCGATCCACCAAGGAGGACGACCCATGGCCCACATCACCGACACATCGACGGCGTGGACCCGCCAGCGCCTGTCGGAGCGGCGCCAGTACCAGCTGCTGTTCGCGCTGTGCTTCTCGATCCTGCTCGTCGTGGCGCTGGTGACGCGGCTTCTGCCGCGCGGCATGAGGCCGCTCGGCTCCGCCCGGCAACGCATGTCCGTGCTCGAAGAGGCGCGGGCGGCGACCGACCAGTTTCTGCCGTTCGCCTTCATGGGCTGAGCGGACACGGAATTCGCCGGCGGTTCGCCGCCGGCTCCACCCATCTGCCGGGGCTAACGGATCATCCGTCCGCGCCGGCCGGTCCCGATCCCGCGCCGGGCGCAGCGCGGGAGGGTTCCCGACAACGGAACCCAACGCATGAGGTGAACTATGGCTGAAGAACGGAGAAGTGGGTCCCTTTCGGGGCTCACAGCTGCTGAAGCGAAGGAGTTCCATAAGGCTTTCATGTCCAGCACGCTTGGGTTCGTGGCGGTCACCGCCGTGGCCCATCTGCTGATCTGGTCGTGGCGGCCCTGGTTCTGAGCCGGAGACAAAGATATGTGGAAAATCTGGCTTCTCTTCGATCCCCGCAGGGCGCTCGTGGGCATTCTCACCTTCGCCTTTGTGATCGTGCTGCTGAACCACTTCATTCAGCTCTCTACACCGCGCTACGGCAGCTGGCTGAACGCCCCCGCGCCGACGGCCCAGCAGTAGCGAACGACCTGGACAGCGGACGGCCCTTCGGCTTCGCCCGGGGTTCGTCCGCTGCCCGAACCCGAACTTTGACGTTAACCCCGAACGCGACGGACCGCCGCACCTGAATCCCCGGAGAGGGACCCGCCATGACCATGCTCAGTTTCGAACGCAAGTACCGAGTCCGCGGAGGCACCCTGATCGGGGGCGACCTGTTCGACTACTGGTTCGGACCGTTCTACGTCGGCTTCTTCGGCGTCACGACGGTGTTCTTCACCGCGCTCGGGACGCTGCTCATCGTCTACGGGGCGAGCCAGGGCGGGACCTGGAACATCTGGCAGATCAGCATCGCCCCGCCCGACCTGAAATACGGTCTCGGCTTTGCGCCGATCCTCGAAGGCGGCCTCTGGCAGCTCATCACCGTCTGCGCCATCGGCGCCTTCGTCTCTTGGGCGCTACGGGAGGTGGAAATCTGCCGCAAGCTCGGCATCGGCTACCATGTGCCGGTGGCGTTCGGCGCGGCGATCGTCGCCTATGTGACCCTGGTGGTGATCCGGCCGCTCCTGCTCGGGGCCTGGGGACACGGCTTCCCATACGGCATCTATTCGCACCTCGATTGGGTGTCGAACGTCGGCTACCAGTACCTGCACTTCCACTACAACCCGGCGCACATGATCGCCTCGACGTTCTTCTTCACCACGATCCTCGCCCTGTCGCTGCACGGATCGCTGGTGCTCTCGGCCGCCAATCCCGGGCGGGGCGAGAAGGTGAAGACGCCCGAATACGAAGACACCTTCTTCCGCGACACGATCGGCTATTCGATCGGCACGCTCGGCATTCATCGCCTCGGCCTGCTGCTCGCCCTCAACGCCGGCCTGTGGAGCGCCATCTGCATCGTCATCAGCGGCCCGTTCTGGTCTCGCGGCTGGCCGGAGTGGTGGGCCTGGTGGCTCAACCTGCCGATCTGGCTGCGCTGACCCGGGGAGGATCCAGTCATGGCCGACTATCAGAACATCTTCACCCGCGTTCAGGTCCGCACCGCTCCCGACATGGGCGTGCCGCTGCCCGCCGGCGACTCGCCGCGCCGGGGAACGCCCCGCTTCGTTCACCTGCTGGGGCGCATCGGCAACGCGCAGATCGGGCCGATCTATCTCGGCTACCTCGGCTTCTTCTCGCTGGTGTGCGGCTTCATCGCCATCGAGATCATCGGCCTCAACATGTGGGCGTCGGTGGGCTGGGACCCGGTGGAGTTCGTGCGCCAGCTGTTCTGGCTGGGGCTTGAACCGCCGCCCGCCAAGTACGGCATCATGGCGTTTCCGCCGCTCAACGAGGGCGGCTGGTGGCTGATCGCGGGTCTGTTCCTCACCACCTCGATCCTGCTGTGGTGGGCGCGCACCTACCGCCGCGCCCGCGCGCTCGGCATGGGCACGCACGTGGCCTGGGCGTTCGCCGCGGCGATCTGGCTGTTCCTGGTGCTGGGCTTCATCCGTCCGCTGCTGATGGGAAGCTGGGCCGAGGCCGTGCCCTTCGGCATCTTCCCGCACCTCGACTGGACGGCCGCGTTCTCGCTGCGCTACGGCAACCTGCACTACAACCCGTTCCACGCGCTCTCGATCGTGTTCTTCTACGGCTCGGTGTTGCTGTTCGCCATGCACGGCGCGACCATCCTGTCGGTCGGCAAGCTCGGCGGCGAGCGCGAGCTCGAGCAGATCACCGATCGCGGCACCGCCTCGGAGCGCGCGGCGCTGTTCTGGCGCTGGACCATGGGGTTCAACGCCACGATGGAGTCGATCCATCGCTGGGCCTGGTGGTTCGCCGCCCTCACCACGATCACCGGCGGCATCGGCATCCTGCTCACCGGCACGGTTGTGGACAACTGGTACCTCTGGGCGGTGAAGCACGGGGTGGCCGCATCCTACCCGCCGCCTGTCATGCCGCCCGTCGTCGATCCGGCGCTCTGAGAAGGAGAGAGTGTCATGAAGATCATTCTCGCAGCGCTCGCGTTCGCCGCCACCGCAGCCATCCTCGTGCTGCCCGGCTGGGAGCGCCCGCCGATGGTGTCCACCCAGACCGGTTTCCGGGGCACCGGCATGGAGCTGGTGCAGAACCCGCGCACCCTCGCAAGGCTCGCGGAGGCCAACCAGGTTCCGGAGGCGCAGCCGCCGGCGGATCTGACCGGCCAGAAAGCCTCGGCCGTCTACCAGAACGTCAAGGTTCTGGGCGACCTCGACGAAGGCGAGTTCAACCGGCTGATGGCGGCGATCACCGAATGGGTGTCGCCGGAGGAAGGCTGCACCTACTGCCACAACCCGGAAAACCTCGCCGAGGACTCCGTCTACACCAAGGTGGTGGCGCGCCGCATGCTCCAGATGACGGCGTCGATCAACAAGAACTGGGACAAGCACGTGGGCCAGACCGGCGTCACCTGCTGGACCTGCCATCGCGGCAACCCGGTTCCCAAGCAGATCTGGTTCAAGGGCGACGGCGCGCAGCCGACGGTGGGGATGTTCGGGTATCACGCTGGGCAGAACATGGCCGGGGCGAACTTCACCTCGCTGCCGATGGATCCGTACTCGGCCTTCCTTTCGGCGGACAACAACATCCGTGTCGAGGGTCCGACGGCGCTGCCGACCGACGCGCACAAGGTGTCGGTCAAGGACGCCGAGAAGACCTACTCGCTGATGATGCAGATGTCGAACGGGCTGGGGGTCAACTGCACCTTCTGCCACAACACCCGCGCCATCGCGAAATGGTCGGAGAGCACGCCCAAGCGGGTCACCGCCTGGCATGGCATCCGCATGGTGCGCGACGTGAACAATGTTTACATCGATCCGTTGCAGCCGGTGTTCCCGCCCAATCGCCTCGGGCCGCACGGCGACGTGGCGAAGGTCTTCTGCGCCACCTGCCATCAGGGGCAGAACAAGCCGATGAACGGCGCCCAGATGCTGAAGGACTACCTGACCGAACTTGGCACGGTGAAACAGGACTGACCGTCTCGCACCTGCTCCGGAGCGGCCGGAACGTCCTCGCCGCTTCGTCGTTTTCGTACGCTTCAGGCTGACGGAGTGGGCGCGGAAGCTCCGCCAACGCCGAAGCGCCGGGCGGCGTCCTCGATGAGAGCGGCGAGCCGCGGCGGGTCTTCCTCATGGCAGAGGTGCCCGAGGTCCTGAAGCGTCAGGACGTTCGCCTGCGGCGCCCGCTGCGCCGCCTCCAGCGCCTGTGAAGGCGCAATCATCCGGTCGCGCGCGCCGGCGATCAGCAGCAGCGGCACGGCGAGCCGCGGCAGGTCGCGCTCCACGCCGGGCAGATCCCAGTTGGCCATCATGCCGAAGGCGGCCGACACATGGCGCGGGCTGCGGGCGAGCTTCGCGTAGAGCGCCTTGCCCTCCGGCGAGATGGTTGAGCCGGCGCCGTCGAGAAGCCGGTCGATCATGCGGTCGTCCCCGGCGCGGGCGGCGAAGATCCACGGCATGAACCAGTTGAACGACATCAGCCTCGCCATCGGCGAGAACAGGTGCGCCGCAATCCCCCGCAAGGCGATGATCGCGCCGTTGATCGAGACGATGAGCTTCGGCGCGAACACGCCGTCGATCGTACCGCGAACGGCGATCGCCATTCCCGCCGAGTGGCCGACGATCACCTGCGGCCGCTCGTCCAGCGCGGCGCACAGGTCGGCGAGCCCCTGCGCCATGCCGCCGATGGACAGGAGCCGCGGGCCGCCGTCGCCGGTGAAGGCATGGCCCGGGAGGTCGGGGACGATCACCCGGTAGTGGCGGGCGAGCAGCGGCGCAAGCCCGGCGAAGGAGTGCGAGGACGCGCCCGTGCCGTGGAGCAGCAGCATCGGCGGGCCGTCGCCCAGCACCTGCACGTGCCAGTCGATGCCGGACGCCCGGACGAACCGGCTCGACGACCGGTGCGGCCAGTCGGCGCCGTCGGTCGCCCAGTCAAGGCGCGGGTTCACGCCGCGCCTCCGGCCAGCGCGCCCACCGCCCGCGACAGGCGGCCGGCGTCGGCGTGGGGCAGGGCGAGGTAGCGCGCGCCCATCTCTCCGGCGAGCCGCCCCGCCGCCTCGCTGGCGCGCGGCGAGGTGTCGATCAGGATCACGGCGTGACCTTCGGCCCGGATGCGGCGCGCCGCCGCCAGCGCGTCCGTTTCCGCCTGAGCCCGGCCCTGCTCGCCCGACAGCGCGATGTTTCCGCGTCCGTCGGTGATGAGGACGATGGCCGGCTTGCGGCCCCGGCGGCGTTCGGCGTCGGCCAGCGCCCCCGCGGCGAGGATGCCGGCGGCGAGCGGCGTCGCGCCACCGCCGGGAAGGGCCTCAAGCGACCGCTTCGCCCGCGTGAGCGAGCGGGTGGGCGCCAGGAGCACCTCCGCCCCCTGATCCCGGAAGGCGATCAGCGCAACCTCGTCGCGCCGCACATAGCAATCGGCGAGCAGCAGCTCCACCGCGCCCTTGGCCTCGGCGAGGCGGTGCAGCGCCTGCGAGCCCGACGCGTCCACCGCAAACAGCGTGGTCGAGCCGGTGCGCTGGCGGTAGCGGACGATGCGGTGGTCGTCCGCGTGCACGGCGATCCGGCGCTCTCCCTGCGGCTGCGATGTCTGCCGGCGCAGCGGGTGCCACGGCGCGGCGGCGCGCAGCGTCGCCACCAGGTCGAGGCGGGCCCCCGGCTTCAGCGCGCCGCGCCGCGATCCGGCCGGACGTCCACGCCGCGCGCCCTTCAGCCGTGCGCCGCTCTTGCCGCCGGTGCGCGAGCGCAGGGCCTGCGGCGAGGCGAGCGCGGCGAGCACATCGGGCGGCAGCGCGGCCAGCGCCGCCTCCGTGAGCACATCGTCGAGCGGGCGCTGGCCGAGGTCGTCCTCCGGCGGCTCCTCGCCCCGGTCGGCGTCGTCGCGCTCCGGCGGCGCGGGCGGTTCCGGGGGCTGCGTTTCATCCTCGGGCGGGGCGGGGATGCGGGTGGCGCGCCGGGCGAGCACGCGCCGGCACGCCGCCACCACGTCGGCCTCCTCCACCGCGTCGCGGCCCTCGAACGCCGCATGCGCCCGGGCGGCGGCCAGCGCCAGCGCGCCGGCGCGCAGCGACCGGACGCCGAGCGCCACGGCGGCGGCGCACAAGGCTTCGATGAACGCGCCGTCGGCCTCGACTTCGGTCAGCAGATCGCGCGCCGCCGCGATCCGCCGCGCCGTCGCCCGGCGGGCGAGGCGCGGGTCCGGTTCTCCTTCACCCTCGCGATCGAGGTCGATGGCGAGCGCCATACGGTCGGTGAGCGCGGCGGGTGGCGGATCGTCGCCGTCGCGCGATTCATCGAGCGCCACCACGGCGAACCGCGCCGGGATGGTTTCGGTCTGGCCATGAACATCGATGGTGACGCTGCGCGCCGCCAGCGCCGAAGCGATCAGCGCCGCAGCCTGCGGGTCCAGCCGCTCGGCCATCGGCAGCAGCAGCGCGCCTCCGTCGGCGGCGGCGAGAACGCCGCGCTCGATCACCGGGCGGCCGGCCTTGAGCGTGCGGGCGAGGTCGAGCCCGCCGACGAGCCGCTCCGGGCCGATCTGCGGCGGCACGCGGCGCAGCGGAGCGCGCGCGGAGAGCTTTCGCAGCAACGCCAGAAACGCGTCGCGCGCGGGCGAGGGGCCGCCCCTGACGATCACGCCACCCAGACCTGCCGGATCGACCGCCAGCAGGCAGGCGGCGAGCACGGCGTCGCGGGGCAACGCCGCAGCCCCCGGGGCGGTCATCCGAACAGATCCGTCAGCGCGCGCTCGATCCTCACCGTCGAGCCGGTGTCGTCGAGCGGGTTGCGGCGCAGGCGATGGCGCAGCGCCGGGGCCGCCACCGCCTTCAGATGGTCGCGCGTCACCGCCGCGTCGCCGTCGAGCGCCGCCCTGGCGCGGGCGGCGCGGATGAGGGTGAGCTGCCCGCGCATGCCGTCGGTCTTCAGCGCCAGGCATAGCGCGGCGGCGTCCTCGAGCGCGGCTTGCGGCGTTTCGACGGCGGCGAGGCCTTGGCGGGCGCGCACGATGCGCCGGCGCACCTTCGCGTCGGCGGCGCTCCAGCTTTCGACGAACGCCTCGCGGTCGCGCTCGAAGGCGTCGCGCCGCTTCGTCACCTCCACCCAGGTCGGCACGTCGCCGGGGGTGCGCACCTCCAGCGACAGGCCGAAACGGTCGAGCAGCTGCGGGCGCAGTTCGCCCTCCTCCGGGTTGCCCGAGCCGACCAGCACGAACCGCGCCGGGTGACGAACGCTCAGGCCCTCGCGCTCCACCACGTTTTCGCCGGACGCCGCCACGTCGAGCAGCAGGTCGACGAGGTGGTCCTCCAGCAGGTTCACCTCGTCGATGTAGAGGAAGCCGCGGTTGGCGCGCGCCAGCAGGCCCGGCTCGAACCGCTTCTCGCCGCGGGCCAGCGCGCTTTCGAGATCGAGCGCGCCGACGACGCGGTCCTCGGTGGCGCCGAGCGGCAGGTCCACGACGGGAATCGCAACGGCGTGGCCCTTGAGCGGCGCCTTGCGGGCGGCCCTGCGGCAGTCGCCGCAGGCGTTGCGCACATCGTCCGGATCGCAGTTGTAGGGGCAGCCCTTCACCGCCTTCATCTTTGGCAGGAGCTGTGCGAGCGCGCGCACGGCGGTGGACTTGCCGGTGCCGCGGTCGCCGAACACCAGCACACCCCCGACCGACGGATCGACCGCCGCGATCAGGATGGCCCGCTTCATCTCGTCCTGGCCGACGATCGCGGAAAACGGGAAGGCGAGGGCCATGTGAGGCGTCCGTGACGGCTGTGGGTGTCAACCCGATTCTAGTCCCGCCGCCGCCGAGCCGGCGCCGGCGGCGGTCCGGGAACGACGCGACCGCGGGGCCGCCGACCCGCAGAACGGTCGCGCCGCTCGGGCACCTATACTCGCCGGCTCAGGAGGAGCCCCCCCATGATCGAACGCAAGCAGCTCTACATCGGCGGCCGCTGGGTCGCCCCGTCGTCGACGAAGACCCTCGAGGTCACCGATTCCAACACCGGCGAGACCTGGGCCACGATTCCCGAGGGCACCGACGCCGACGCCGACGCCGCCGTCGCCGCCGCCCGCGCCGCCTTCGAGGGTTGGTCGCAGACCGCCCCGGAGAAGCGCGCCGAGTTCGTGCAGAAGATAGCCGACGGCCTGAAGGCCCGTTGCGAGGACCTCGCGAAGGCGATCGCGACCGAGGTCGGCATGCCGCTCAAGCTGGCGACGATCGCGCAGCGCGGCGGCCCGGTCGCCGCGTGGGCGAACTACGCGAAGCTCGCGCGCGAGTTCGAGTACGACCAGAAGGTCGGCAACTCGGTGGTCACGCGCGAGCCGGTCGGCGTCGTCGCGGCGATCACGCCGTGGAACTACCCGCTCAACCAGATCACGCTGAAGGTCGCGCCCGCGCTCGCCGCCGGCTGCACGGTGGTGCTCAAGCCCTCCGAGGTCGCGCCGATCAACGCGTTCATCCTCGCCGACGTGATCCACGACGCGGGCCTGCCCCCGGGCGTCTTCAACCTGGTGACCGGCCTCGGCCCGGTCGTCGGCGAGGCGCTCGCGAAGCACCCGGACGTCGACATGGTGTCGTTCACCGGCTCCACCCGCGCGGGCAAGCGCGTGTCGGAGGTCGGCGCGCAGACCGTCAAGCGCGTCGCGCTCGAGCTCGGCGGCAAGAGCGCGTCGATCGTGCTCGACGACGCCGATTTCGAGAAGGCGGTGAAGGCCTCGGTCTCGAACTGCTACATGAACTCGGGCCAGACCTGCGCCGCGTGGACCCGGCTGCTGGGGCCGCGCGCGCGTCTCGACGAGGCCCGCGCGATCGCCATGGCCGCGGCCGAGGCGTTCACCGTCGGCAGCGCGTTCGGCGAGGGCGTGAAGCTGGGGCCGCTGGTGTCGTCGCTGCAGCGCGACCGCGTGCTCGGCTACATCCGCCGCGGCATCGAGGAGGGCTGCGAGCTGGTGACCGGCGGCGCCGAGCCGCCGCAGGGCGTGGGCGGCGGCTACTTCGTGAAGCCGACGGTCTTCGTCGTCGCGGACCCGAAGGCCACGCTCGCGCAGGAGGAGGTCTTCGGGCCGGTGCTCGCGATCATCCCCTACGACACCGAGGCCGACGCGATCCGGATCGCGAACGACTCGATCTACGGGCTGTCGGGCGCGGTGTGGGCCGGCTCCGACGAGCGCGCGATGCAGGTCGCGCGCCGGCTGCGCACCGGGCAGGTCGACCTCAACGGCGGCCGCTGGAACCCGCAGGCGCCGTTCGGCGGCTACAAGCAGTCGGGCCGCGGCCGCGAGAACGGCGTCTACGGCCTCGAGGAGTTCCTCGAGTACAAGGCGATGCAGCTGCGCGCCTGACCGGAGCCGCGGGTAAACCTACTGCGCGTCCCGATCCGGCGCCTGCAGTGCTCGCCGTACTCGCGTACGGCTGCGCGCCTCGACACCGGCTCGGGCCTGCTCGCTACGGCTTCCCCGCGACTCCGGCGCCCTCGGCGCCTCAGCTCCCGCCCGACCCGACGCCCGGCGTGTTCGCCCCCGGCACGACCGGCGCGTCCGGCCGCCGCGCCAGCATGTCGATCTCGATCCGCGCGCCGCGCGCGAGCCCGCTGACGCCGATGCAGGTCCGCGCCGGCCGCCGCCCCTCTGCGAAGTACGTCGCGTACACCGCGTTCATCCGCGCGTAGTCCTCGTCGAAGCGCAGCAGGTACACCCGCACGCTCGCCACGTGCTCGAAGCCGAGGCCGCAGCCCTCGAGCACCGTGCGCAGGTTGCGCATCACCTGGTGCGTCTGGTCCTCGATCGACTCCGGGTACGCCGAGGTGTTCGAGGTGCCGGTGAACGGCATCTGCCCGGTCAGCATCACACAGCCGTCGGCCTCGGCGGCGAGGCTGAACGGCGCGACCGGATCGGGCGCGCCGCCGATCATGTGGAACGTGAGGGCGGACATCGGCGGTGACCTCGTCGAGAATGGGGAGCCCGCCGACGATAGCCGATCCGCGCGCCGTCCCGAAGCACAGGGCCCGGGCGGACCGCGACATGGAGACCCCGATGAGCACCCCCGTTCCGTTCCGCCTGCAGGTGCCGGACGACGCGATCGCCGACCTGCGCGAGCGCCTCGCGCGCACCCGCCTGCCCGAGACGCCGCCGGGCGAGCCGGGTGCGACCGGCACCGACACCGCGTTCCTGCGCGACGCGCTCGCGCACTGGAAGGACCGCTTCGACTGGCGCGCTCACGAGGCGCGGCTGAACGCGTTCCCGCAGTTCAGGGTGCCGCTGTCGGGCATCGAGCTGCACTACCTGCACGTACCGGGCGTGCGCGCACCGGGCGGCCCCGAGCCGCTCCCGCTGCTGCTGTCGCACGGCTGGCCGGGCTCGGTGTTCGAGTTCCTCGACGTGATCCCGAAGCTGACCGACCCGGCGCGCTTCGGCGGCGATCCGGCCGACGCGTTCACCGTCGTCGCGCCGTCGCTGCCCGGCTACGGACTGTCGTTCGCGCCCGGGCAGCCGCGCTTCGCGGTCGACGACATCGCGCGCACCTTCCACGCGCTGATGACCGACGGCCTCGGCATCCGCCGCTACGGCGCGCAGGGCGGCGACTGGGGCTCGTTCGTCACCAGCATCCTGGGCGCCGAGTTCCCCGACACGGTCGCCGGGATCCACCTGAACATGCTGCCGCTGCGGCGCGACCCGTCGATCGTCGCGAACCCCACGCCCGAGGAGAAGCGCTGGCTCGAGGAGCTCGCGCTCTTCATGAAGGAGGAGACCGGCTACCAGTGGATCCAGGGCACTCGGCCGCACACGCTCGCGTTCGGCCTGACCGACTCGCCGGCCGGACTCGCCGCGTGGATCCTCGAGAAGTTCCAGCGCTGGACCGACAACGACGGCGACCCGCGCAGCGCGGTGCCGCTCGACACGATGCTCGCCAACATCTCCCTCTACTGGTTCACCGGCGCGATCGGCAGCTCGTTCTGGCCGTACTACGCGCGCATGCACGGCCCCTGGCCGATCCGCGATGGCAGCATCGGCGTGCCGGCCGGCTACCTGCAGTGCCCGAAGGAGATCCTGCGCCCGCCGCGCTCGCTCGCCGAGCGGGTGTACACCGACCTGCGGCGCTGGACGGTCTGGCCGCACGGCGGGCATTTCGCCGCGCTCGAGCAGCCGGACCTGCTGGTCGACGAGGTGCGCGCGTTCTTCCGGCCGCTGCGCGCGGGCTGACTTCCCAGGCAACCAGGCGGATGCGATGAAGAGCTGGTACGTGCGCACCGAAGGCGGTGCGATGAAGGTGGACCTGCGCGACGTGCCCGAGCCGCGGCCCGGGCCGGGCCAGGTGCGGGTGCGTATCCGCGCGGCCGCGCTGAACCGCGGCGAGTTCATCGCGGGCCACGGCCTGCACGCGGCCGGGGCCGCGAAGCCCGCCGGCTTCGAGGCCGCGGGCGAGGTCGCCGCCGTCGGCGAGGGCGTGACCGCGCTGCGCGCGGGCGATCGCGTGATGGGCCGCGGCGACGGCGCCTTCTCCGAGGCCGGCACGATGTGGGTCGACGAGGCGATGCCCGTCCCGGACGCGCTGTCGTGGGAGCAGGCGGCGGCGTTCACGATCGTGCACCTGACGGTGCACGACGCGCTGATCGCGCAGGGCCGGCTCGCCGCGGGCGAGTGGATGCTGGTGCCCGGCATCTCGTCGGGCGTGGGCGTCGCCGCGCTGCAGGTGGCGCGCGCGCTCGGCGCGCGGACCATCGGCCTGTCGGGCTCGACGGACAAGCTCGCGCGGCTGCGGGCGATGGGCCTGGAGGTCGGCATCCCGATCCGCGGCCCGGGCTTCGTCCCCGCGGTGCGCGAGGTCGTCGGCGCACGCGGCGCGGACCTCGCGGTCAACCCGGTGGGCGCCTCG
>DAIODI010000012.1:0-27149 GCA_036746875.1 Aestuariivirgaceae bacterium
TCACCTCGTTGACGTTCATGTTGGTGGAGGTGCCCGCCCCGCCCTGCAGCATGTCCACGATGAAGGCGCCGTTCGCCTCGCCCGCCGCGACGCGCCGGCACGCCTCGACGATGGCGTCGGCGGTCGCCGGATCGAGCAGGCCGCAGTCGCGGTTGGCCCTGGCGGCCGCCTGCTTCACCATCGCCAGCGACGAGACGAACTCCGGGAAGTCACGCAGCAGGATGCCGGTGATCGGGAAATTGCCGGCGGCGCGCGCCGTGTGGACGCCGTACTCGGCCTCGGCGGGGGTCGGGTGCTCGCCGAGCAGATCGCGTTCGGTGCGATGGGTCATCGCCGCCTCGTTGCCGCCTCGTCAGTGTCTGATGGCAAGAAGTCGGCCTGCGGACCGCCGATGTCAAACGGAAGCGGCCCGACGCGGCCGGGCCGGACACCGCGCGCGACAGGACCGGAGCGATCCGGGCGCCGCCGTTTGGCGTTTCAACCTTTGGTGCGACCTGCTAGATTCGTGCTTCCGCCGCCCGCGCAAGACCCCTCGGGCCAGTCCGTAGCGAGGCCAGTCAGTTTTCATGAACGACCAGTCGAAGCCCCCCGCCGAAGCCGTAACGCCCGAGTCGGCCCGCATCCGCGCCCGCAACCAGCGCCCCGGCCGGCGGTTTCACGCCAACGACAACATCGCCGACTTCATCGAGCCGGGCGAGCTTGAGGCGCTGCTCGACGAGGTGTCGGGCAAGATGCACGGCGTTCTCGAAAGCCTCGTCATCGACACCGAAGGCGATCACAACACCCAGGACACCCACCGGCGCGTCGCCAAGATGTACCTGAACGAGGTGTTCCGCGGCCGCTACGTCGCCGAGCCGCCGGTGACCGAGTTTCCCAACGCGGAACGGCTGAACGAGCTGATGATCGTCGGTCCGATCACGGTGCGCAGCGCCTGCAGCCACCACTTCTGCCCGATCATGGGCCGGCTGTGGATCGGGGTGATGCCGAACGAGCACTCGAACCTCATCGGCCTGTCGAAGTACTCGCGGCTCGCCGAGTGGATCATGAGCCGCCCGCAGATCCAGGAGGAGGCGATCACCCAGATGGCCGACCTGCTGATGAACAAGGTCACCCCCGACGGCCTCGCCGTGGTGATGGAGGCGGATCACTTCTGCATGCACTGGCGCGGCGTGAAGGACACGGGCGCCAAGATGATCAACAGCGTGATGCGCGGCGTGTTCCTGAAGAACGCGGCGCTGCGGCGCGAGTTCCTCTCCCTCATCAACACCCACACGAGCTGAACGGCCATGCTTGTCCGCTGCCTCTACGCCAGCCGCGCCACCGGCCCGGTTTCCGCATCCGTGATCGACAGGATCCTCGACCAGTCGCGTCGCAATAACGTGAAGCACGGCGTCACCGGCCTGCTGTGCGTGAGCGACACGATCTACATCCAGGTGCTGGAGGGCGGCCGCGACGAGGTGTGCGAGCTCTACAACCGCATCATCCTCGACGAACGCCACACGCACATGCGCCTGCTCGCCTTCGAGGAGATCGCCGAGCGCCGCTTCGGCTCATGGACGATGGGCCAGGTGAACGCGGCGAAAATCAATCCATCGCTGCTGCTGAAGTACTCCGAGCACGCCGCGCTCAACCCGTTCGCGTGTTCGGCACGCGCGACGATGGCGCTGCTCGACGAGCTCGAATCGACCGGGGCCATCGCCACCCGCATCGTATAGGGCGGCATCCCCGCCGCGCGGCCGCCGCCGGTCGGATGATCGCCGCCACCTGGCGGTTCGGTTTCATCCCGGGCCGCTGCCCGGTCACGCCAGCGGCCGCAGCGTACCCTCTTCCTCGTCGCCCATGTAGATGGCGAAGCCGCCCTGCGCCTTCTCCCGCGCATACCGCTCCAGCATGAAACGGCACGCCTTGTCCTTCACGCGGTTCGTGTCGAGCGTGTCGAGCGGCACGAACGCCGTCCCCTTCGGCGGCTCGCCCGAAGCGTGGCCGCGATAGTAGATGGTCACGGCGCCGCCGGCACGATCCTCGAACACGGCGTAGACGAACTCGATCCCCGCCTCGAACCCGGCCGCGGCGTACTTCCGGCGCAAGCCTTCGAGGCTCGCCGGCTCGCTGCCGCGCCCGACGGCGGGCACCCGCAACTCGTCCGTGGACGGATCGGTTTCGAGCAGCACCGCACCGTTGTTGTCGTAGATCGCGCCGATCACCGTGCCGGCGCGCCGCGCCACCGCGTCGACCAGCGAATTCTCCTCGCCCAGCGTGAAGTAGCTGCCGCGATAGTAGCCGAGCGGCCGGCCAGTCCCGGCGCCGAAGTCGATGACCCGGCCGATCAGCACGACATGGTCGCCCGCCTCCACGGCCTGATGCGGCGCGCACTCGAACCACGCCAGCGCGCCGCTGATGACCGGCATGCCGCCCTTGCCCTCGCGCCAGTCCGCCACGTCGAACTTGTCCGGCCGCCGGCTGGCGAACAGGCCAGACACCGCCTTCTGGCCCTCCTCCAGGATGCTCACCGTGAAGCCGGAGGTTTCGCGGAACACATCGATGCTGGCGGCGGAACGGGCGATGCACACGAGGACCAGCGGCGGATCGAGCGACACCGAGGTGAACGAGTTGGCGGTGAAGCCGCGCGGCGTGCCGTCGGGCTCGGTGGTGGCGATCACCGTCACGCCGGTGGCGAAGTGACCGAGCGCGGTGCGGAACTCGCGCGGCTCGATCGCCGTGCCGGCGGCATGGGCAGCGGCAAGGAACGACAGAAGCTCGCGGGTGAACACCCGCGGCTTCTCGGCGAGCCCCATGTGCCGCAGACCCTCCGCGACGACCAGCCGCGCCCCCAGGATCTCCGCCGCGGTGGCGGCCGCCATGGCGGGCGAGTTGCCGTGGTCCTGCGATCCCGTCATCACCAGCGCCGGCGCCGCGATAGGCGTCGAGGGAGCCACGAGCTCGTCCACGCCGTCCACCAGCACCTGGTAGATCGCCGCGTAGGTTTCCTTGCGGTTGGCGAGCACCCAGCCCGACACCAGCGCCATGACGTCCGGCCGTTCGTTGCGGTACTGATCGCCGAACCAGCGTTCCAGCGCGGCGTTGACGGTTGCGCCGGGCCCGTCCTTCGCCGCCAGCCGCACGCGCGCCTGAACGGCCTCGCGCGCCTCGGGCGTGCGGGAGTGCGCAGAGTTGAGGATCGCGAGGCCCCACAGGCGGGGCCCGTGATCCATGGCGAAGCGCCGGGCGATCATGCCGCCCAGGGAGAAGCCGGCCACGGCGACGCGGTCGACGCCGAGATGGTCGAGCAGGCCCAGAAGCTGGCCGGAGAACAGGCGCAGCGACGGGGCGGCCGGCGGCGGCGCGCTCTGGCCGTGGCCGTAGAGGTCGTAGGTGAGGACGCGGTAGCGCTGCGCCAGCGCCGTGTGCTGCCACTGCCACATGGCCCGGTTGAGGCCGAGGCCGTGGATCAGCGCCACGGTCGCCGGCCCCTCACCGGCGAGGGAATAGGCGGTCCCGTCGGGAGCGATGCAGGGCGGATCGGTGAGCATGGGAGGCCGGGTTGAGGGAAAGACGGGCGGACGGTAGCAGATGCGACCGGCGGGGCAATGCCTCCCGCGAGGCCGCCCGCCACGCCTCCCGCAATCTGGGGCGGCGGGTCGCGCGTACACGAAACACCAGCGTTGGCGGACCTCCCATGGACAACACCCTCACCGTCGCATCATCCCTCGCCTCGTTTCCAGCCGGCGGGCTGGCCGTGGTCGCGGGCGCGCGCGGCGGCCTCGGCGCGGCGCTGGCGCAGGCGCTGGAGGCGTCCGGCCGGTTCGCCGCCGTGGTCAGGGCGGCGCGCGCCGGCGACCCTCCTCTCGACATCACCGATGAGGCGAGCATCGCCCGGCTGGCGGCCAGCGTACGCGAGACCAGCGCGGCGTTGCGGCTGGTCGTGGCGGCCACCGGCCTGCTGCACGGAGGCGGCGCGATGCCGGAGAAGGCGCTGCGCGAGCTGGACACGGCCCGGCTGGCGCAAAGCTTCGCCGTCAACGCCATCGGCCCGGCGCTGCTG
This sequence comes from Aestuariivirgaceae bacterium, assembly GCA_036746875.1. Lineage (GTDB taxonomy): Bacteria > Pseudomonadota > Alphaproteobacteria > Rhizobiales > Aestuariivirgaceae > DAIODI01. Next base: position 4,043 of record DAIODI010000012.1, read on the forward strand.
ATGAAGCACCTGCTGCCCCTCGCCCCGCGCGACGGCAAAAGCGTGTTCGCCGCGATCTCCGCCAAGGTCGGCTCGATCGGCGACAACCACCTCGGCGGCTGGTACGGCTATCGCGCGTCCAAGGCGGCGCTGAACCAGTTTGTCCGCACCGCCGCCGTCGAGATCGCCCGCTCGCGCCCGCACGCCGTCTGCGTCGCGCTGCATCCGGGGACGATGGACACGGCCCTGTCCGCCCCGTTCTCGCGCGCCGGGCTCAAGGTGCGCCCGCCCGCCGTGGCGGCGGCGGAGCTTCTCGCCGTGATCGACCGGCTCACCCCCGCCGCCACCGGCGCCTTCCTCGACTACCGGGGGCAGCGTCTCCCGTTCTGATGGCGGCGCTTGCCGAACGCGGCGGGCGAGTGTCAGATGCCGCAAGCCCCTCCCCTCGCAAGGACCACCATGCCATGACCGACGCCGCGCGCCCCTGGGGCGAGGAGATGATCGACCCGCGCCGGGGTGACGCCGACGACGACGCCTCCAGTCCCAAGCAACGCTCCCTGCTCGCCATCGCCGGCAGCCTGTTCGCCGAGATCAGCCTGCCGAAACTCGTGTTCGCCTGGGCGCTGATGGTTGGCCTGCCTGCGCTTCTCCTCGGCCTGACGCCGCTGGTCATCACCGCATGGCTCGCCTCCGCGAGGGTCGACCTCGGCGACATCGCCAGCATCGGCGGAATCATCCTGCTGGTGGCGCTGGCGCTGGCGGCGCGGATCGGCCTCAAGCCGCTGCTGCGGATGGCGGAAACGAGCTTCTGGACGTTGCAGGCGGTGGCCACCCAGCCCGGCTACGCGCTGTGCCGGGAGAGCCTGCAGCAGCTCGCCGAAGCCCTGTTCGCGCGCGGCGACGACGCCGCCCGGCGCGTCAACCTGCGCGCCTGGACCGCGGCGGGCGCAGGCGTTCTGCTCAGTCTGATCGCGCTGGCGATCCTAGCGGCCGTCTGGCCGGCCACCCGCTGGCTGGGCTCGGTCTCCGATCTCCTCGCGCCCGCGAGCTTCATCGTGCCGATGCTCGCCAATGCGGCCGCCATCGGGGCGGCCTATCTCGCCATCGCGTCCCTCGCCTGGGGGTTCGCCGACGCCACCATGCCGCGGCTGGCCGGGCTCGCCGCCTTCGATCCTCCGGTCCAGGGCGGGCGAACGTTCCGCGTGGCGCACCTTTCGGACGTGCACGTGGTCGGCGAGGATTACGGCTTCCGGCTGGAATGCGGGCGTGCCGGACCCCGCGGCAACGGCCGCTTCCGCCGGGTGATGGAACGTCTCGCCGCCATCCACGCCAGCGACCCGCTCGACCTCGTGCTCATCTCGGGCGACATGACCGACGCCGGCATCTCGTCGGAGTGGGCGGCGTTCCTCGACATCGTCGCCGCGCATCCGGAGCTGTGCGCACGGATGCTCATCCTGCCGGGCAATCACGACGTCAACATCGTGGACCGCGCCAACCCGGCGCGTCTCGACCTGCCGTTCAGCGCCGCCATGCGGTTGCGCCACCTGCGAACGCTCTCCGCCATGGACGCCATTCAGGGCGAGACGACGCGCGTGCCGCAGGACGGCGCGCGGCCGTCGCTGCGCGAGGCGCTGGCCCCATGGCGCGGGCGTATGGTCGCGTTCGCTCAAGGCGGCGGCTCGATCCGCGAGACCCTGGCGCTGCGCCAGCCGTGGAACGACCTGTTCCCGATGATCCTCGATCCCGCAAGCGCCGACGGCTTCGGCGTCGTGGTGCTCAATTCCAACGCCGAGACGCACTTCTCGATGACGAACGCGCTTGGTTACGTGTCGCTCGAGCAGACCGTGAAGCTGAAACGGGCGCTGGCGCGCCACCCGAACGCGGCGTGGATCGTGGCGGTTCACCATCACGTCGTGGAGTACCCGATGCGGGTGCAGAAGTTCTCGCAGCGCATCGGCACGGCGCTCATCAACGGCACCTGGTTCATCCGCCAGCTTCTGCCGCTCGCCCGCCGCTGCGTCGTCATGCACGGCCACCGCCATGTGGACTGGATCGGCGAGATCGGCGGCTTGCGTATCGTCTCCGCGCCCTCGCCGGTGATGAACGGGCGCGACGATCAGGATACGTATTTTCTCATCCATACGCTCGGCGCCGACGGCCGCGGCGGCGTTGCGCTACATCAGCCGCAACGCATCGACATGCCGGGAGACCGCGCCACGGCGCCTTCAGCCGCGGGCGAGCAGCGCCTCCACCTCGCCGCGGGAGGGAGCGGCGGCGGCGGCTCCCGGCCTGGTCGTCGACAGCGCGCCGCAGGCTGAGGCGAAGCGCACCGCCTCGCGCAGCGGCCGGCCTTCGTCGAGCGCCACCGCAAGCCCGCCGTTGAAGGCGTCGCCGGCGCCGACCGTGTCGACCGTCCGCACGGCGAAGGCCGCGATCTCGCCCTCGAACTGCGGCGCGGAAACGACGCAGCCATGCGCGGCGCGCTTCACGATCACCGTGCCTGCGCCGAGATCGCGCAACGCCCGTGCGGCCCGCAACGCCGCGTCCACCGTGTCCGGCGCGATTCCGGTGAGCGCCTCCGTTTCGCGTGCATTCGGCGTCAGCACATCGACGTTCGACAGCACATCGCGCGACAACGCCTTGTAGGGCGCAGGCGCCGGATCGTGGATCACAAGAATGCCCCGCGCATGCGCAAGCCGCGACACCTCGGCCGAAGCGTCGGGCGGGGCTTCGAGCTGGGTGAGGAGCACGCGCGCGCCCGCGAACGCGGCGAGGCCCGGCCCGAGATCGGCGACGGCAAGCGCGTGGTTCGCCGCCGGGACGACGGTGATCTGGTTTTCGCCGTCGGCGGAAACGGAGATGAGCGCGATGCCGGTCTGCCGGTCCGGGGTCTGCCGGACGCGCGCCGTCGACAGGCCCGCCTGCGCCAGCCAGCGCAGCGCCTCATCGCCGAAGGCGTCCCTGCCGACGCAGCCCACCAGCCGCACCTCGGCGCCAAGACGCGCCGCTGCGACCGCCTGATTCGCGCCCTTGCCGCCAAGCCCGGTGGCGTAGCGTTCGGCCTTCACCGTCTCCCCCGGGCGCGGCAGGCGCGCCCCGTAGCCGGTGATGTCCACGTTGATGCTGCCGAACACGACGATGGCCATGCGCCGATCCTTGCCCGCCTCCGGTTTTGTCGCATGGTAGCGGCGCAGGCATCAGCGCGAAAGCCGCGCCACGGCATGGGAGAGACCGAGCAGCGCGGGATCCGCAAGCGTGAGCCGGTGAACCGGGACATGGCGCATCCGCGCCGCCATTGCACCTTTCGCCTCGAGCGCCTCCCGCATCGGGGAGAGGCGCCCGGCCGCCAGCAGCCCGTGCGCCACGCTGCCGGTGAGCCACGCGCCGCCCCAGGCGCCGGTCGCCAGCACCAGATCGCCGGTGACGCGGCCGAGCAGGCGGACGAGGTCGTCCACCACGCCGGAGGCGACCGGATCGGCCCCACCCCCGGCGCGGGCGATCACCTCCGCCGCGGTCGCCGCTCCCCCTCCGCCGCGCGCCCTGTACAGGCGCGCCACGCCTTCGCCGGACAGCGCCTCCTCGACGGTCGCCACGCCGAACACCGGATCAGGCAGCGCCATGTGGCCCGGCTCGCCGGCGACGATGGCCCATGCGTCGCCAGCAGAAACCGCCGCCGCCGCGCCGAACCCCGTCCCGGCGTTGACGGCGATGCGGCCGGGCGCGCCGGACGCCGTCGGCGGCTGCGGCGGCGTGGGCCACAGCGGCGCGCTGTCTTGCGGCTCAAGGCGCGGGAGCAGCATCGCCACGGCGGCGAGATCGTTGACGATCACGACAGGGGCTCCGCCAAGCGCGCGCGACACCACATCGCCGTTGACGGTCCACGCGGCGTTGGTGAGCGTCACCGCATTGCCGTCCACCGGTCCGGCGGCGGCGATCATCGCCGCTTCGCAGGCGGAGGGATCGAGCTGTTCCTCGGCGAGGAAGCGGGCGAGCGTCTCCCCGAACGAGGAGGTCGCCGCCGTCGGCCACACGCGCCGGCGCGACAGCCGGCCCGGCGCCGTACTCGCGGCAAGCCTCGCATGCGTTGCACCGAGGTCGGCGACGAGACACCAGCGCTCAGGCATCCGCAAGCGTCCCGGTGTCGAGGATGGCGTCATTGGGATAGCAGCGGCCGAGCGCATCGCGCGCCGCGATTCCGGCCGCAAGATCGGTGGCGTTGACGATGGCGAGCCGGAAGCCGCCCGGCGGCATGGCGTGGGCCTCGGGCGGCTTGTCCTCGTGGAAGGTGATCTGCACCGACGATACGCCGGGCATGGCGCGCACGGCCTGCGCCACCTCCGGGGGCGGATGGCGGTAGCGCGCGCCGTGCCGCGCGAACAGCGGGATGGAAAAGCCATCGCGGCGATCGGCGTCGGCGAACGACCACCCGCCTTCGTCGTAGAGCCTCACCGCCGCCTCGACCCAGCCCCGGCCGTACAAGTCCGGCCACTGGTCGGCGAACCGCAGGTGCACCTCGATGATCCGGGCGCCGATGGTCTCGAAGTTGAGAAGCCCCGTGTAACCCGGCAGCACCCGGGCGATCCACGCGCCGCAATAGTCCTCGATGGCCGGAAACGCCCCGGCGTGGACGGTCCACCACCGGAACATGCCGTCCCGCGCCGGCAACCCCGTGGCGTGCCGCCACCAGCGGGCTTCTCCCTTCGCCACCGCAACGTCGGTCGAGACGTGGTCGCCGTTGAGCAACGGCATCCAGAACGTGCCCGCGGTGAACTCGCGCTCGTACTCGGCCGCCGAAGCGATGCGCCGGCTGCCGACGCCCATGCCCTTCAGGTTCACGATGGGCTTGGAGAACACCGGGTAGGCGGGCGGCGGCACCCCGTAGGGGGCGGCGTCCATGCCCTGGCTCAGCGCCACGAACAGCTTGTCGTAGACGTGCCGATATTCGGGAAACAGCATCCACGCATCGGCGTCGTCAGTTGGTATCTCGACGCCCGGCGGACACGCCACGCCGTCGAAGTATTGGGTGCGCCAGGGATCGAGTTCGCGAATGGACATGGTGCAACGTTATCATGGCTCGCCCCCGCCACGGGAGCGGCAGGGCGCCAGCCGGCAGAACCCGCGCCGGCGGCGCGAAGGACGGCCGCACGCCGCCCGAGCGCGCCCGCACGCGCTTCGGGCGCGAGCGCAAGAGCGGGCGGAGCGATCACAACGGCGTGACGCCAGCCTCTTCGCCGTTGCAACAGTCCTGATAGAATCGCCAGCTACGGCATCATCGCGCCAGGGGAACACCGCTCGGCGGGATGATGCTCTTGCCCCCGCTCCAGGAGCGGATTTCTGAACGGGAGTTGAAGCCAGATGCTGCTCGAAGTCGCCGCCGCCACCGGAGCCCTTGCGACAGGCGGGGCGCTGGGCCTCGCCTACAAGCGTTCGGCGCATTACGGCAAACTCGAACGGGAACTGGCCCGCGCCCGGCCGGCGCTCGACGGGCTCGAAGCCATCGACGGCCGGCCCGCGCCGGACTTCTCGCAGCTGTTCGCAAGCCTGCCGGACTTCCTGCCGGCGGATGTTTTCGCGGAGCTGCGCGGCCAGATCGAAACGCTGGTGGAGCACGAGCGCAGCTTCATCCCCACCCACAAGAAGGGCGGCACGGTCGCTTACGAGACGATCATCGCCCGCGCCCCCAAGGTCGCCTCGCTGTACCACAGCCCGGCGCTCGTGGCGTTCGTGTCGCGCACCGTCGGCGTGAGCGTGCGGCCGACGCCGCTCCACGACCAGAGCTCGCTGTCGGTGCTGTTTTACGACAAGCCGGGCGACCACATCGGCTGGCACTACGATCACAACTTCTATCGTGGCCGCCACTTCACCGTGCTCATGCCAATGGTCAATCGCGGCGCGGCTGACGGCGGTCTGTCGCACGCCCGGCTGGAAGCGCGGCTGGCGTCCGGCGAGATCTACGTTCCGACGCCGCCGAACAGCCTCGTGGTCTTCGAGGGCGCGAAGGTGCATCACCGGGTCACCCCGATCGCCGAGGGCGAGCGGCGCGTCGTGCTGTCGATGACCTACTGCGTCGATCCGCGCTCCACGGTTTCGCGCGCCGTGGCGCGGCGGGTGAAGGACACCGCCTTCTTCGGGGTGCGCGCGCTGTGGACGTGAGCCGGTCGCGCCCTCAGGTCCTGTCGCTTTTCGCGTAGGCCGCCGTCTCCAGCCAAGCCGGATTGATCTCCACGCCCCAGCCGGGAGCCTCGGGGATCGTCGCCTTGCCGTCTTCGATCCGGTAGGGATCGCCGAGGAACAAACCCTCCTGCCAAGGGTAGTAGTCCGGACCCTCGATCGAGAACTCAAGGTACTTCCCGGCGTTGGCGATCGCGCCCAGCAGGTGCATCGTGCACATGGTGACCAGCGACAGGTTGGCGCTGTGCGGCGTCACCGGGATCCCCGCCTTCGCCGCCATCTCCACCACAAGCAGCGTACGCGACAGACCGCCCATGTACATGACGTCCGGCTGAACGATATCCACGGCGCGCATGTCGATCATCCGCCGCCACGTGGCAAGGTCCCAGTCCTGCTCGCCGCCGGTCACGTCGATGGAGAGCGCATCCGTGACCTGCTTCGTGTCGTCGAGATTCCAGTACGGCGTCGGCTCCTCGAAATGGTCGACGCCCTCCGCTTCCAGCAGGCGGCCGACCTCGATGGCGCGCTTCACCGAGAAGCCGCTGTTGGCGTCCACCAGCTTGTCGACGCCGGGGCCGAGCGCCCGGGCGACGACCGGCACGACCGCCTCGGTGCGGCCCGGCCACTCGTCCACGTCGCGGCCGCATTCGGCCCCGACGCGCCACTTGAAGGCGTCATAGCCGTGCGTATCGCGCAGGGCGAGGAACCGCTTCGCCTCGTCCTCGGGCGTGATGTCGCGCTTCATCGAGGAGGCATAGGCGCGAAGCTTCCCCGGCCGGCCCCCGAGCAGCGACACCACGGGCTTGCCCTCCCGCTTGCCGCGCAGGTCCCAAAGAGCCGTGTCGAGCCCGGCCAGCGCGCGGCAGCGGTAGCTGCCGGGGAACTTGTGCTCCTTCTCCTCGATGCGCTGCACGAGGCCGAGGATGTCGCCGGTCTCCGCGCCCAGCGCCCACGGCGCCACCTGGCGGTGGAAGATGGTGGCGGTGATGTCGGCGTTGTAGGTGGAGGTCTGGCCCCAGCCGACGCCGCCGTCGTCGGCCGTGAGTTTCACGAAGCAGACGAATGCGTTGGCGAAGGTTTCAAGGCTCGCGATGCGGCTCATGCGTGGCTCCGGCGATCGTTCAGGATGAGCTCGGCGGCCTTCCAGCCGACCATAATGGCGGGGGCTTGGGTGTTGGCGCTGGTGACGTTCGGGAAGATCGAGGCGTCGGCGACGCGCAACCGCCCGACTCCGTAGACGCGCAACTTGTCATCCACCACCCCGCCATGCGCGCGGGGGGCCATGCGCGCCGTGCCGCACGGGTGGTAGACGGTGCCGCAGCGGGCGCGGAAATCCTCGAGCAGGGCGGCGTCGTCGGCGGGGCCGGGATCGAAGGCAAGCGGAGCGGCGATCAGCGCGCGCATCGCGGCCGTGTTGCGCAGGCGCCGGACAAGCCTTGCGCAGGCGACCACCGCCTCGACGTCGCTGTTTTGGGACAGCGAGTTGGGTCGGATCGCCGGGGGCGCGAAGGGATCGGGCGAGCGGATGTCGATGCGCCCCGTGCTTGCGGGGCGGCAGGGGTTGAAGCCGAGGAGGAAGCCCGGAAACCTGTCCGGCCTGAGCAGCTCCCGCTTGCCGGGCGTCGGCGCCGTGTAACTCGCCGGGCTGAAGTAGAGCTGAACGTCCGGCCGTTCCGCATCCGGCGAGGTCCGCACCATCCCGCCCATCTGGTTGACGCTGAGACTGAGCGGCCCGCTGCGGAACAGCGCAAACAACAGCGCGCTGCGGGCGCGCCCTGTCCATGTGCCCAGCCACTGGTTCAGGGTCGGTTCGCTGGCGCGGAAGAAGTAGCTCACGCCGAGATGGTCCTGAAGGTGGCCGCCGACATTGGCGTTCTCCACCAGAACAGGCACATGTGCGCGGGCCAGCACGTCACCCGGCCCGATCCCCGAAAGCTGGAGCAGTTGCGGCGTGTTGACGGCGCCGGCCGCGACGATCACCTCGGCCCGCGCCGCCGCCCGGCGCGGCGCGCCCCCTTGCAGATACTCGACGCCGGTCGCCCGGCCGCCCTCGAACAGCACGCGGGTTGCACAGGCGCCCGTCAGCACACACAGATTACGGCGCGCCATCGCGGGGCGCAGGAACGCGTCCGCCGCCGAGCAGCGCAGGCCGTCGCGGGTGGTGATCGGGTATGCGGTGACGCCCTCCGGATCCGCGCCGTTGATGTCGGCGGTGGCCGGAAGGCCGATCTCGCGCGCCGCATCGAGGAAGTAGCGCTTCACCGGATGATACTCGCGCTCGCGATAGGAGACGGTGAGCGGACCGTCGCCCTCCACCCGGCCCTCGCCGTAGACCCGCCGCTCGAAGGCGCGAAACACCGGCTCGACATCGCTCCAGCCCCAGCCCGGGTTGCCGGCGGCGCGCCAGTCGTCATAGTCGGCGACCAGACCGCGCGCGTAAACCATGGCGTTGATCGAGGTCGAGCCGCCGATCACCTTGCCGCGCGGCCAGTACGCCTCCTGCCCGTTGACGCCAGGGTCGGGCCCGGCCCGATACTTCCAGTTGACCGCCTCATCGTGGAACGACTTGCCGTAACCGATGGGCATGCGGACATAGAGCCGCCGGTCGTGCCCGCCCGCTTCGAGGAGCAGCACCCGCACGCCCGGCGCCTCCGACAGCCGCCCGGCCAGCGCGCACCCGGCGGCGCCCGCGCCGATCACGATATGGTCGAACTCGTCCAACCCGCCTGTCTCCCGTTCCGGCGCGTGGAGTGTGGCGAGGCGGCGGGCGGCCGGCAAACGACAAGATTGGGGGCTCAGACCCTGCGCCTGCTTTCCGCTCAGGCCAGCGCCTGATAGACGAGGGTCCGCAACTGCCGGCGCAGGGTGTAGGTGCTGGAGGGCACGAGCTGCGTCATCAGGATCACGGTGAACCGCTCCGCCGGATCGACGAAAAAGGCTGTGGAGGCCATGCCGCCCCAGGCGAATTCGCCTGGCGAACCGAGGATCTTCGCCTTGACCGGATCGAGCATCACCGAAACGCCAAGGCCGAAGCCGATCCCCTCCATCGTGGTTTCGGTGAAGTGCGGCTGGCCGCGGCTGGCGAGGTCGCCGCCCATCTGGTTCGACACCATCATGTCGAAGGTCTTGCGTCCCACGAGACGGCTGTCGCCGACCGCGCCGCGGCCGAGCAGCATGGTGGCGAAGCGCTGGTAGTCGGCCATGGTGGAGTAAAGCCCCGCGCCGCCGCTTTCGATGGTCACAGGCGTGCGCGGATCGGCGCCGAACGGGGTTGCGACGGCCTTGAGACCGCCCGCCGGCGAGGCGGGGGCGTAGAGCGTGGCGAGGCGCGCCAGGCTCGCAACAGGCAGCGCGAACGCGGTGTCGTCCATGCCGAGCGGGGCGAAGATCCGTTCACGGAAGAACGCCCCGAGCGAGCCCCCCGAGACGACCTCCACGAGATGCCCCAGCACGTCGGTCGAGACGCCGTAGAACCAGCGCGCGCCGGGCTGGAAGCGGAGCGGCAGGGCCGCGAGCCGCGCCATGGCCGCCACCATGGTGTCGCCGGGGCGGTTGAAGCCAAGCCCCTCGGCGTCGTAGGCCCGCTCCAGCGCGTCGCCCTGCGCGTCGCCGTAGACGAACCCCGCCTGGTGCGTCATCAGATCATGGATCGTCACCGGGCGCGTCGGCGGCATCGTATCGGAAAGCGGCGATCCTCCGCCCGCCCACACCCGCAGGCCGGACATCGCCGGAATGAAGTCGGCCACCGGCTGATCGAGCTGAAACCGCGCCTCTTCATGGAGTATCAGCGCGGCGAGCGTCGTCACCGGTTTGGTCATCGAGTAGATGCGGTAGATCGTATCCGGCGCGATCTGCCGCCCGACGGCGATGTCGGCGCATCCGTGACGGCGCGAAAACACGGGCGCCCCGGCGGCGTCCGCGATCTGCACGGCGAGGCCCGGCAGGCGCCCCGCGGCCACATGGCCGCGCATCCAGGCGTCGATGCGCTCAAGCCGCTCGCTGTCGAACCGGGGCGGCATGGCGGGTCGTTCTACCGGAGCTGCTCAAGCGCGGGCGGCAGGGGGCGCAGCGGATCGCGCTGGCGGATGGCCGCGACCGAGGCGCGCGCCGCCGTCACGTCGCCCTGCATGAGCTGGCCGACCGCCAACAGGGTGAGGAGATCGAGGTCGCCAGGCGCGGCGGCGACGAGGTCCCGCAGCATCGGCGCCGCGTCGCCGGCGCGGCCGGCGTTGACGAGGAGCCCGGCGAGTTCGCTCTTGAGAGACAGATTCCGCGGATCGCGCGACAAGCCGTCCCGCAGCGCCTGTTCCGCCGCCGCGGCGTCGCCGAGCGCGGCGGCGATCCGCGCCTGCATCAGCCAGGCCTCCGTCAGTTGCGGATCGAGCCTCGCGGCTTCGGCGAGCGCGGCGCGGGCCACCGGCCAGTTCCGCATCGTCATGGCCAGTCCGGCGATCACCATCTGCGTCTCGGGAAAGTCGGCGCGGGCGGTGAGCGAGGACTGGAGCTCGCCCGCCGCGGCCTCGAACCGCTTCGCGTCATCCGGCGGCAGGGTCGTCGGCGAAACGCCCGCCATGTTCATCGCCGCCGCAATCCGCACCGACGCCGCTGGATCGGACAACAGCGGCGCCAGCAGCTTCGCCCGCTCCCCGGGCGGTAGCCCGTGCAACAGCCGCGTGGCGGCGGCGCGCACCGGCGCGCTCCGGTCGGCAAGGAGCGCCACGACCGCCGCGGTCCTCTGCGGCGCGATCACATCGCCGAGCGCATCGAGCGCGCTCGCCCGGCGGATCGCCGGCTGCGCCATGTCGGCGGCCAGCGCCAGCGCCGCATCGACGCTCGCCGCGTCGCCGGGAGCGCGCGCCAGGTCCGCGAACAGCTTCGCCGTGGCGCGGCCGCCCGTGTGCCGCCCGTCCGGAAACCACGCCGCGACCCGATCCGCCGCCCACGACTGGCTCTTGTCCGCGTGGCATTGGGTGCAGGCGTCCGGACTGCCCACGGCCGCCGAGCCGCCGGGATCGGGCATGCGGAAGTAGTGATCGCGGCGCAGGTCGATCCGCATGTAGGCGCGCTCGGGCATGTGACACGCCACGCAGCGGGCGCCGGCGCTGTCCTGGGGATGGCGGTGATGATCGGGCGTATCGTAGCGGGCGGGCTTGAGCGAGGGGAACGATGCGTTCCCGGCGGGGCTGTGGCACTGGGTGCACACGGCGTCACCCTCGGCCACCAGCGCCGCAGTATGCGGCGTATGGCAATCGGAGCAGGTGACGCCCTTCTGGGCCATCTTCGACTGCAGGAACGAGCCGAGCACGAACACCTCGTCGTTCTGCTGGCCGTCCGCAAAGTAGAGGCCGGGGCGCAGCAGCGCGAGATTGTAATGGTCGTCGAACGCCGACCCGGCCGCCGGGCTGCGGTCGCCCAGCGGCTCGCGGCGCGCATGGCACGGCCCGCACACGGCGATCTCGGCCGCCTGCTGGCCGCGACCGAGCGCAAAGCCGAAACCCTTGTGCGGCCCCTTCACCGACGACGGATTGCGCGCCCACGCCAGATGGTCCTTCGCCGGGCCATGGCAGGACTCGCATGACACGGTGAGCTCGGCCCAGCGGCTTGCGTAGGTCTGGGTCGTCGGGTCGTAGCCCTTCTCGAAGCCGGTCTGGTGACACTCGGCGCAGCGCGTCTGCCAGTTCTTGTAGACGCCGGTCCAGTGGAAGGCGTCGCCGGCGGAGAGGTCCGCGTCCGGATAGAGGTGCAGCCAGCGCTTGCCTGCCACGTCCCAGACGAAATCGAGCGCCTGCAGGCGGCCCGATCCGGTCTCCACGAGATACTGCTGCAACGGCGCGACGCCGATGGTGTAGGCGACGGCGTAACGGGCGATCTCGCCGTCCGGCCCGTCGGTCTCGACCATGTAGCGTTCGCCGTCGCGAAAGAAGCGGCTGGTGACGCCCTTGTGCTCGAGCGCGACGCCGGAGAAGTCGCCCAGCACGTTGTCGGCCACGGGCTCGCGCAGCGCCCAGCCGTGGTGGGAGTGGCGCACGTCCTTCGCCACCGCCGCGTGGCAGGCCACGCAGGTTTGCGAGCCGGCGTAAACCGTCTCCGCAAATGCGCCGCCACCCGGCGCGCCGACCAGCGCCAGCATCAGGATCGCAAGGACGCCGAAAGCCCGCATGCGCATTCCGATAGCATGCTTCAGTCGGCGCGGCGATGACCGCCGGGGCGGATCGCCTCAGCGGTCGGTACGGATCAGCTCCACCCGGCGGTTGAGCGCGCGCCCCTGCAAGGTGCTGTTGTCGCCGACGGGATCGGACGCGCCCAGACCCTCGTAGGTGAGCCGCGCCGGATCGATCCCGCGGCTGGGCAGAGCCAGCACCACCGCCTGCGCGCGCTGTTCCGACAGGCGCTGGTTGTAGGCCGGATCGCCGATCGAGTCGGTGTAGCCGACCACCCGAAGCGTCCACAGCGGGTTGTTCTTCAGCGTCACCGCGATGTCGTTGAGCAGTCTCGCCGCGTCGGGGCGGATCGTCGCCTTGTCGAACGCAAAGTGGATTCCATAGGTGCGGTACCGGCCGACGGTCCGCAACGCCTGTTCGAGCTTCGCCCGCTCGCTGTCGCCGACCGTCACGCGCACCACCCGTTCGGTGCGCGGCAGGGCCTCCCATGCGTACTGCACGTTCGACTGCATCATCACCGGGTTGTTCTGGTTGTCGAGGATGTAGAAGTTACCCTGCGCGGTGGTTCGTCCCGTGCCGAAGATTCCGCTGGCGTGGACGACCGGCACCATGATGCTGGTGTTTTCGAGGATGACCGGAACCTTGGTCTTCTCGATCATGGTCAACATGCCGCTGATCGTCGCCTGGGCGGTGTTGTACATCAGCGCCACCTCGGCCGTGCCGGTGTTGCGCAGGCCAAGCAGCACATCCGCCGAGACGCCGAGCGTTGTGGTTCCCGGCATCACCACCGGCAGGGCCGGAGAGTACCCCGTCACGAACACGCGCGCCGTTTGGCGATCCGCGACGAGCTGCTGGCGGTCCGCCTGGAGCCCGCGCGAACTGGAATAGTTGATGTAGATGGTGTCCGGCGTCACGTTGGTGATGCGGATCCACGACTCCGCATCCGGACCATACGAGTTGGTGAACGCGGTCGTGATCTCCGACCCCGGATGCGGCATGAACGGCCCGAGGTCCTGCGCCTGCGCGCCGCGCGGAGATAGCGACGCGGCGCCGGCCGCAAACAGGGTTGCGGCGAACTGCCGCCGATCCAGCATGGTCATCTCTGTTTCTCCTCTTGGCTTGTTTAGTCGCGAGTCACGGCCCAGCGCGCCAGCGGATTGAACCGCCGGATGTTCTTCACGATCTCCGCCGTGCCAGGTCCGAGATTGCGCTCGTAGACCACGCCGTGATGGCTGCACGCGAAGGTCATGATCCCGGTGTCGCCCCAGCGCACCGGCCAGGCGATGAGCGCGTAGCCTGCGATCATGTTGCCGTTGATGACGTAGTCGTAGGCGCCGCCCGCGACGTTGTCGCCTTGCGCCCGCAGGATTCGGAACCGGTAGCCGAAGTAGCCCTCGCCGCGCTGCGCCGCGTCGAGCTTCGAGGGGTCCACGAACGGCCCCGCCGGGCTCTGGTCCTCGCCGGGCGTGTCGGGCCAGTAAAGGCCGTCCTGCCGGCCCGGCGTGCTGACGAGACGTTGCGCGTACTCAAGCACGTTGTCGCCGTCGCGATCCTTGCTGGCGTAGACCTTTTGCGCAGCGATGAAGTCGCGGCAGACCTGAATGGCGGCGAGCTCGTTCTCGCCGATGCGCCGGTCGACAGCCTCGGCGATGCCGGCCCTGGTGTCGAACGACCACCGGCCGTCCTTCTTCACCAACGGGAACGGAAACGGGTAAACGAGTTTGCCCAGGTGAACGATGCGCCGGTCGTCGCCTTCCGGCTCCACGTAGACGGTTTCGGCCGCCGCATCCTTCAGCCTGGTCAGTCGCGTGTCGAGCTCGTCCGTCCTGGCGAACTCCTCCGGGTTCAGGCCGAGCAGTCGCGCAAGGCCCGGCACGTCGCGCGCGGCGAGCCGCAGCTTCAGCGCGCTCACCGCCTGATCAGCGTCGGCGAACGTTTCGGCCGGCGCGCCGACCATCGTCTCCATCGTCGCCGCGGTGACCGCGTACGCCGTGAGCGGCGCGATCATCACCGCCGCCGCGAGCACCGCAGCCGTGAGGACGCCCGGCGCCCACCTGATCTTCGTCATCCTGGCTTCTCCCCTCAACCGCGCCGGCCGCGGCCGCCGCCACCGCCGCCGACCTTGCGGCCGCCACCGCCGCCGCGCCCCGCGCTGGGCCGGTTGCCCGACGGCGGCTTGAACTGCGGCGCCTGGCGGCTGGCCTTGGCGCGATTCGACGCCGCGTTCACCTTGGTGCCGCGATCGTAATCGCCCACGGCAGCCGGGCGCGCCGGGCGCGTGTCGGGACGCGTCGCCGGGCGCGGCGTCGGGGACGGGCGATCGACTTTGGCGGGCCGCTGCAGCCCCTCCTTCGTCGGCCGGTCGACGGCCGGGCGGGCTTGCGGCCGGCTGAGATCACCGGGCCGCGCCTGCGGCCGGGTCATGTCGCCCGGGAGTTTGTTGGCGACGTTCGCCCCGCCGGCGTTCCCCGGCCGGGTCGCCGGGCGGGCCAGGCCCTGCTCGATGTTCTTGCGGATATCCTTGGTCTGCGGGCGCGTCGCCGCCTGCCCTGGCAGCTTCGTCGGGCGCTGCAGGTTCGTCATCTTGTTGTCGAGACGGTTCGCGTCGCGCGCCTTGAGGTTCGAGGCGATCTTGTCCCGGTCGATCTTCGTCTTGTCGAGATTGAGTTTGGAGCGGTCGATCTTCGACAGGTCAAGCTTGCTCGCGTCGATCTTCGACAGGTCCATCTTCTTCAGGTCGATGGCGTTACGGTCGATGCCCCAGCGGTCGAAGTCGATCTTGCTCTTGTCGATCCGTCCGATGTCGATGTCGCCGATGTTGATGTCGCCCCTGTTCCAATCGACGTCGATGTCCACGTCGCCGCCCCAGACATGGTTGTCGTTCCAGTCGATCACGCTCGCCCACACGGCCCCGGTGATGACGCCGGTCCAGAACGGCGCGCCCGGCCAGTAGTAGGCCGGATAGGGCTCCGGCCAGTAGACCGGCTGCGGCGGCATCACGTAGTCCGGCTGGTACAGCATCTCGGGCTGGTACTGCGGAACGTAGATGACCTGCGGATCGGCCGACTTGATGACGATGGTCTCCGGCGCCGCCGCGGGCGCCGCTCCGGCGCCGGTAGCGGGAGCCGCCGCCTGCTCGACCACCACCTTGTCGTCGGACTTGAGCACGCCCAGCGCCACCGCCTTCTCGCGCAGCTGCTGAATGGCGGTGAGGAGGTCGTCCTGCTGGTTCATCGCCGCCTCGCCGAGCGACTGGGTCCAGTCGAGGTCGTCCGACATCATCCTCACGACATCCGGGTAGTTCAGCATGGAAATCACGGCTCCGTCCCAGTCCGGATCGGGCTTGAGGGTCTTGTCCTTCTCGCGCTTGTCGAGCAACCGCGCCGCCTCGACGATCTGCAACGGATAGAGGGACGCCGAAACGATCGCCGCCACCAGATCGTCCGGGTACAGGGCGATCCGCGCGACGAGAACCTCCATCTCCTCGGCCGTCAGCGCGGCGGCTTCGGCCGCGGCGTCGGCCGGCGCGGCCTGCGACGTCTCCTGGGCGCGCGCCGGCGCGCCCTGAACGGCGAGGCCCGCCGCGACAAGCGCGGACAAGCAGGCGGACGCGGCAAGCGCGGTGATGTTCATGATGGGCCTCAGTTCGGCGAACGGGGGAGTTCACGCCGAGCGCGACGCACCCGACGCCCCGTCAATATCGCCCGGCGACCGCCGCCGCAAGCCAAACGAGGATCCCGAAGCTGCGTAAAACCCCATCGCCACGGCCGGCGCGAAAGCCGTCAGGCCGGGTCCCGCGCTAGCGGGCGATCACCACCGTGCAGTGGGCGCGCGCCGCGATGTCGCCCGCCACCGATCCGAGCACCAGCCGCGACAGGCCGCTCTTGTCGCCTGTCCCGGTGACGATCACGTCGACGCCGTTCGCCTCGGCGAAGTTCACCACCGCGCTCGACGCCTCGCGTCCGGTGACGACCGTCGCCGCCTCGACCGTGGCGCCGGCCGTCCTGGCTTCGGCCGCGGCCTTGTCCACGATGGCCTTCGCTTCGGCCTCGGGATGCGACAGGGTCAACGGCCCGCGCGCGCCGAGCATCACGTTGACCATCGCCACCACCAAGGGAACGCCTCCCGCCTTCGACAGCCACGCGGCGTGCGCCACCGCCCGCTCCGAATGGGCGCTGCCGTCGGTTGCGACCAGAATCTTCCTCATGCGTCATCTCCTGTCCTCGGCTGGCGGCGTCGCCGCCGCCTGGTCTTCACAGATCCCGTTCGAGCTCCCGGACAAAGACGGCGAGCGTTGCGCCGGTCTGCGTCGTGGAGAAATGCTGCGTGCCCTTTTTGAGCAGCACGAAATCGCCCTGCCGGTAGGTGTAGCCGTCGTTGTCGGTCAGCTCGCCCTCGATGACAAAGAACTGCTCGTGGCAGGTGTGCTCGTGCGGCTGGCTCGAAGAGCCGGGGGCCATGCGATAGATGGTGAAGCCCGCCCCGGGAGGAAACGTGTCGTCGAGTTGCAGGTAGCCGTTGCCGTCGACCGCGCCGTTGGGCGATTCGTAAGGGGTGAACCTTGCCGTCCTGATGTTGAGGACGACGCGCTCGCCGGGGTCGATTGGCTTGGTCATGGCGAAGCTCCGGTTGGGGGCCAATAACGACACGATTCCACATCGGGGGCGATGATCTCAAGGAATTTCCCGTCCCGCCGGAAACCAAAGCAGACCAATTGAACGGCGCCCATCCGTCGGCGAAGCGGGGAAAGGGGAGCATTTTCTGGAAAACCCAATTCGCTCGGGAGCGGCAATTGGTGCGAATTGGTTCGTTTGGCTGTTGACAGCCCGGCCTTGCCGGAGTGTTCTTTCGCAAACGTCTGCCCGCAACGCCCGCTTCGGGCGCGGCACACCCGGAGGAAACCCGTCAGATGCGTTCCCATGCCCAAGCGGTCGAGATTGGTGGCGGCGTCATCGGCTGCTCGATCCTCTATCACCTGACGAAGCTCGGCTGGGGCGAGACGGTCCTTCTGGAACGCTCCGAACTCACGTCCGGCTCAACCTGGCATGCCGCGGCCAACATTCACGGGCTGCACGACGTCACCAACATCTCGCGCCTCCAGCATTACACGATGAAGCTCTACAAGGAGCTGGAGGCCGAGACCGGCCAAGGCTGCGGCATCTTCCAGCCCGGTTCGCTCTACCTCGCCCAGACGGAGGCCCGCGAGCACCAGCTGCGGATCCAGGCGGCGAAGGCCCGGCGCTACGGCATGAACTTCCACGAGGTGAGCCGCGACGAGGCCGAACGGCTGCACCCGCTCGTCAACTTCGACGGCATCCGCTGCATCATGTATGAGCCCGATGGCGGCAACGTGGACCCCTCCGGCGTCACCAACGCCTACGCCATCGGGGCGCGCCAGCGCGGGGCGGAGATCCACCGCTTCACGCCGGTCACGGCCACCGAGGCGCAGCCCGACGGCTCCTGGATCGTCCGCACCGGCAAGGGCGACATCCGCACCCCGTGGGTGATCAACGCCGCCGGCCTGTGGGCGCGCGAGGTGGCGGCGATGGCGGGCCTCGACCTGCCGCTGATCCCGACCGAACACCAGTACTTCGTCACCGAGACGATCCCCGAGATCGCCGGGCTGGGGCGCCGCCTGCCGTCCGTCGCCGACCGCGACGGCGAGTACTATCTGCGCCAGGAGGGCCTTGGCCTGCTGATTGGGGCCTATGAGCGCAACATGAAGTTCTGGGCCGAGAACGGCACGCCCCTGGACTTCGGCCACGAACTGTTCCCGGACGACCTGTCGCGCATCGAGGAGAACATGTTGCGCGCCATCGACCGCGTGCCGGCGGTGGCGACGGCGGGCGTCAAGCGCGTCATCAACGGGCCGATGATCTGGTCGCCCGACAGCGCCATCCTGCTCGGCCCCGTTCCGGAGATGCGAGGGTACTTCGCCGCCTGCGGCATCATCCCGGGCTTCTCGCAGTCGGGCGGCATCGGCAAGCTGGCCGCGGAGTGGATCGTGGAGGGCGAGCCGACGCTCGACATGTTCGGCTGGGACATGGCGCGCTTCGGCCACTGGGCGGGCAAGGCGTTTACAAAGGCGCGCGTCGAGGACCAGTACGCGCACCGCTTCAAGATTCACTTCCCCAACGAGGAGCGCCTGGCCGGCCGGCCGGTGCGCACGCGGCCCGTGTACGAGATGCAGAAGCAGATGGGCGCGAAGTTCGGCCTCAACTTCGGCTGGGAGCATCCGCTGTGGTTCGCCGCCGAGGGCGAACCGGACGCCGAGACCTACGGCTTCGTCCGCCAGAACTGGTGGGCGCCGGTGGGGCGCGAGGTGAAGATGCTGCGCGAGAAGGCGGGCGTCATCGACATCTCCAACTTCGCCAAGTACTCCGTGAAGGGACCGGGCGCGGAAGCCTGGCTCAACGGGCTGTTCGCCAACCGGATGCCGACGCAGGTGGGCCGCTCGTGCCTCACGCCGCTGATCGGCAAGCGCGGCGGCGTGGCCGGCGACTTCACGGTGACGCGGCTTGCCGACGATGAGTTCATGATCATCGGGTCCGGCATGGCGGAGCGCTTTCACCAGCGGTTCTTCAAGGCGGCGCCGCTGCCGCCCGGGACGATGTTCAGAAGCGAAACGGAAGCGATGTGCGGTTTCAACGTCGCCGGGCCGAGGTCGCGCGACCTTCTCCAGCGCCTCACCAACACCTCGCTCGCCAACGCCGACTTCCCGTTCATGCGTTCGGCGCGCATCACCGTGGCGGGCGTCGATCTGGTGGCGCTGCGGGTGAGCTTCACCGGCGATCTCGGCTGGGAGTTGCACTGCGCCGCCGCCGATCAGCCGAAGCTCTACCGGGCGCTGATCGAGGCGGGAAAGGACTTTGGCGCCGGGCCGGTGGGCAGCCGGGCGCTGATGAGCATGCGGGTGGAAAAGGGTTACGGCTCGTGGGGACGCGACTACAGCCCTGAGTACTGGCCGCAGGAGAGCGGGCTCGACCGGCTGGTGAAGCCGGAGAAGGAGTTCCTCAACAAGGCGGCGTGGGAAAGGATCGCCCGCGAGCCGCCGCGCGAACTGATGATGATGCTCGACATCGACGCCAGGGAAGCCGACGCTTCCGGCGGCGAGCCCGTGTTCCTGCCGGACGGCACACCGGCCGGACAGGTGAGCTCCGGCGCCTACGGCTACTTCGTCGGCAAGTCCCTCGCCATCGCCTACCTCAAGCCCACGGTCGCGCCGGGGAGTACGGTCCACGTCTACATTCTCGGCCGCCCCCACACGGCGACGGTGCTGGCGAAACCGCCGTTTGATCCGGAAGGCGCGCGCCTGCGCGCCTGACCTTTTACTTTCGCAAAGACCTAAGGCGCGCGCCTGCGCGCCTCACTCCCCCTTCGTTTGGCCGGGCTTGACCCGGCCACCCTTTCGGGGCCTTGCGCCCGCCTGGACCCGCAGCGCCCGGCCCTCGCGCGCGCTCACGCCGCTCGTGCCGCCACGCCGTCGAGCCAGGCGGACCGGTAGCCGTCGTTGCGCCAGAGGATCGGGAAAAAGCTCTCGTCCATCTCCAGGGAGCCCTGCTTCTTGTAGCGCGAGTAGATGTAGCCGACGTTCTCCGGGTGGAACTTCGCTTCCGACGACATGCAGTGGGAGATCACCGCGCGCCGCGGGTTCTTCCCCCGGTTGTCGCGCGAGCCGTGCCAGGTGCGGCCGTGGTGGAACACCGCCCATCCCGCCTTGATCTCGATCGGCACGATCTCCGGCTCCCTCACGCCCGCCAGGGCCGCCGCCGGCCACATGTCGGCGAGCGCGTCATCCGGCGCGTGGAACTGCTTGATCGGCGGCGACAGCGGCCATTTGTGGGAGCCGCGCACATACTCGATGGTGCCCTGGTCGGCGCGCGTGTCGTCGAGCGGTATCCAGCAGGTCATCATCTCGCACGGCGTGATCCACGTCTGGTAGCTGTCGTCCTGGTGGAAGCCGAGCGGCTTGGTTCCCGGCGGCTTCCAGATCACATTGTCCTGGTTGATGCGCGCCCCCGGCCAGCCGCGCAATTCGGCGCACGCTCTGCCGATGTCCTCGCGCAGAACGATCGCGGCGATGGTGCGGTCGCTCTTCCAGCCGTTGCAGATCTGCCGCGTGACGTCCTCGCGGTCCTTACCCATCTTCCAGTTCCATTCGTCCGGATAAAGGCCGGTCTCGAACGCGCCCGAAAACAAGGGCTCGAAGCGCTCGCGCGCCTTCGCCACGGTCGGCTCGTCGAGGACGCTCTCGACGATCACAAAACCATCGCGGGCGAACGTGTCCTTGTGCTCCTGTGTCAGGGTAATCATCAGCTGTCTCCTCCGGCCGGTTCTTGTGCCTCAGCGTTCGTCCGTCGTCTCGGCCCCGATCAGGTGGCCACGGGCGGTTTCGAGATGACGGGTGATGGCGTCCACCGCCGCCGTCACATCGTGATCGCGGATGGCGGCGACGATGGCGCGGTGCTCCACGTTGTAGTGCGTCATGGTCTGGCGCGTCAGCACCACCGATTTCATGCGATCCCACTGCGGATGGCCGCGCACCTCGTTGATCTCCTCGTAGATGTGCAGCATCAGCGGATTGCGCGAACAGCGCGCGAGCTCGAGATGGAACCGGCTGTCCCAGCGGGTGAAGCGGTCCTGGTCGCCCGTGGAGGCTTCCAGCTGCTCGAGCGCCGCCTCGATCTCGCCGATGTCGCGGCGCGAGGCGTTGAGCACGGCGAGCCGCACCATCGCCGGCTCCACGGCGAAGCGCACCTCGATGAGCTGGAGCGGACTGATCAGGTCGGCGACGTCGTCGGGCGTGGGGCGGATCGGCCCGGCGTAATTGACGAACGTGCCGGACCCGACGCGGCGAACGACGAGGCCCTCCTGCACGAGCTGGTCCAGCGCCTTGCGCACCGTCGAGCGCGCCGTGCCCAGCGCCAGCGTCAGCTGCCGTTCTGTCGGCAGCTGGTCGCCATGGGCGAACATCCCCGACTCGATCGCCTGCCGGAGCCGCGCGCTGATCGCATAGGCCCCCTTCGGCTGCGCCGCGCCGAGCTTGGTCAGTTCTGCCGAATGCGGCGCTTCGTCGAACGAAACGTCTTTGGAGACAACCATTTCGCGCCAGACCTCGGAGAGGTTGTAACAATTGGTACCGATTGGCAACAATTGGTTTGCAATCGGTCTGAACCTGTGGATCAATTATGCCGTCTCGCCGACGAACCACAAGGAGGAAAACTCTCGCCTCAGCCGACGTGTCCGCCGGTCATCCCGACCCGGGTTGCGCGTCTGGCCGCAAGCATCCGACAGTTAGCAAGGTCCGTCACAAGGCGGATCGACGACGAAAGACTCCAGGGGAACCCAGGAATGGCACGCAAGGACTCTTCCGACTACGAGAAGTTCATTTCCGCGCCCGGCCGCGACGACCTGATCAGGCAGGTCCGCGCCAAGATCGACAAACTCGGCATCGAGTACCTGTATCTCCAGTTCGTCTCGGTCACGGGGCGCATCATGGGCAAGGGCATCCCGGCCGACCACTGGGAGAACATCGCCAACGGCGGCTTCCAGCTCGTCTACGGCGCCACCGTCAACCTGTTCCTCAACCGCCGCGGCGAGTACCTCGGATACGGCCCCGAGGCGGCCGAGCTCGTCGGCGTGCCGGAGCCCGAGACGTTCATGCAGCTGCCGTGGGACAAGCGCGTGGCGCGCCTGTTCTGCACCCTGTTCCGCAACCGCGAGGAGCGCGAGAACCCCGGCGCCTATCTCTCCGCCGACTGCCGCGGCAACCTGCGCCGCATTCACGACGAGTTCGAGGCGAAGCACGGGCTGAGGATGCGCCACGGCACCGAACCGGAAATGATGTGGCTGAAGAAGGACGAGAACGGCGCCCCGAACGGCGGCTACTCGAACCCCTACTGCTACCACATCGATCAGTTCGAGAGCCTGCGCCCGGTCTACATGCGGGTCATCGAATACGGCCGCAAGATGGGCCTCGACATGATCCAGGGCGATCACGAGGACAGCCCCGGCCAGCTTGAGCTCAACTTCAATTACGACGACGCGCTGCGCACCGCCGACCGGCTCACCACCTACCGGCAGATCTGCGCCCAGGTGGCGCGCGAGTTCGGCATCATCGCCTGCTTCATGTGCAAGCCGTTCATGGGCGTCTCCGCCAACGGCTGCCACCACAACATCTCGCTGTGGAAGGGCGGCAAGGACGAGGTGAAGGCGCTCGGCAACGACCTGAAGAACCTGCCCGGCTTCGAGCACTCGTTCAGCTACCGGCGCGGCGGCGAGAATACGTTTCTTCCGGATACGGACGATCTCCAGCTTCCGGGCAAGGTCGGCCTCAACGCCATCGGCGGCATGGTGCGCCACTTGGGCGGCCTCACCGCCATCGGCTGCTCCACCGTGAACTCCTACCGCCGCCTGTGGGACACCGGCTTCTGGGCCCCGGTGTTCGCCGACTGGGGCTTCCAGAACCGCACCACCGGCCTTCGCGTCTCGGCGCCCGGCCGCTTCGAGTACCGCGCCGTCGACTCGATGGTGAACCCCTACCTGATGGCCTCGGCGCTCTTGAAGGCCATGGACCACGGGCTCACCGACAAGATCGATCCGGGCAAGCCGGAGGAGCGCAACATCTACCAGGCCATGGAGCAGGGCAAGCAGGTGAAGAAGCTGCCCATGACGCTGGGCGACGCGCTGGAGGCGCTGAAGAAAGACGAGGTGATCCGTTCCGCCCTGCCCGGCGAGATGTACCGCCTCTACGACGAGTACAAGCGCGACGAATGGGAGCGCTTCCTCCACACCTC
>DAIODI010000013.1:0-20026 GCA_036746875.1 Aestuariivirgaceae bacterium
TGCTGCTCACCGATATCGTGATGCCGGAAATGGACGGGATCGAACTGGCCCGGCGCGCCTCTGAACTCGGCCCGGCGCTCAAGATCATGTTCATCACCGGCTTCGCGGCCGTGGCGCTCCACCCCGACTCGCGCGCGCCCAGGGAGGCCAAAGTGCTGTCGAAGCCGTTCCACCTCAAGGATCTGGTGAGCGAGGTGGAGCGGATGATCGCGCCGACGGCGGCGTAACCAACGGGGCTTGGCGCGGCCGGCGGGGTTGCGCCGCAATGGCGTTCCCGATATATCCCTTCTGCTTCGAGACGCGGCGTTTCACGTCCTTCGAGCGCGGGCGGTTAGCTCAGTGGTAGAGCACTACGTTGACATCGTAGGGGTCACAAGTTCGAACCTTGTACCGCCCACCATCCGGTCTGCGATCTGTCGCGATGGCGAATGGCTGATGGCGCCGCCCGCCGGCGAGGCGATGATTTGACCTGATATTCGCGCGTTTGATCCGCGGGCCTTGAGGTTGCGGCGTCCTCGCAAAGCGCGTCAGTTTGAACCGGCCTGATTCAGTGAAGCCGAGAGCCGGTCCGCCGTGGCATTCCGCCTACCGGCATCAACTGGGCGGGATGATGCTTGTGGCCGGCCGGTTCATGCGGTCAGCCGCATGTTCACACATCCTCCCACGGAAAGCTGTCCAGCCGCTCGGCGCCTCGGGCAGTCACCAGCACCTGGGTTTCCAGCTTGACGTTCTCCCGGCCGCCGGCTTCGCCAATCAGGCTCTCCACGCACAGCACCATGCCCTCCTCGAAGCGGCCCGGCAGCAGGTCGGCGGCGTCGGGCGCATAGGGCACGCCGGGGTACTCGTCAGCCATGCCGACCCCGTGCAGCGCGCACGAGTACCGGTTGGCGAGGTAGCGCTCCGGAATCGGCCAGGTCTTTTCCATATACTCGCGAAAATCCATGCCCGGACGGATCAGTTCGGTGTTGTGCACGATCTGCTCGAGAGCGGCGGCGTAAAGCGTGGTCTGCTCGTTGCTCATGCGGGTATGGCCGATGGTCCATGAGCGGGAGAGATCGGCGCAATAGCCGTAGGGCCCGATCATGTCGGTGTCGAAGGCCAGCATGTCGCCGGTCTGGGCGATGTGGTCGGAGCATTCCTGGAACCACGGATTGGTGCGCCGCCCGACCGTCAGCAAGCGCGTCTCCAGCCACTCGCCGCCCGAGCGAATGTTCTCGAAATGCAACTCCGCCCAGATTTCCTGTTCGGTCTTGCCGGGCAACGACCGCTCGTAGATGCGCGCCATGCCGGCCTCGCATACGCGAATGGTCCAGCGCATGAGCTCGATCTCGTCCGGGCTTTTGATGAGCCGCGCCTGCTCGGTCATCTCCTGCCCTTCGACCAGTGTGAGCCCTTGCCGGCGCAGGGCGTCCGCCCCGGGCAGTTCGAGCTTGTCGACGCCGAGCCTGAGGTTGCCGCCACCCCGCTCGCGCACCGCGGCGGCGATCTCGCTCGCCCAGAGAGCGGCCCGTTCCTCAAGATAGGGGCCGCTGTACATATAGAAGAAGGGCCTGGCGGTGCGGATCTCGTCCACCGTCTCAAGGCCGCTCGCCACATGCTCGGCGCCTGCGTATTCGAAATCGATGGCGTGTCCGTCCGCGAAGACCAGCGCATAATGGAAAGGGTTGTGCGCCGCCCACAGCTGCATGTTCGAGACATCGAGGGCGTAGCGGATGTTCACCGGGTCGAAGAGCAGGATCGCCGCGCAGTCATGTTTCACCACCTGCTCAACCAAACGCCCCTTGCGGTAGGCGCGGGCGGCGTTCAGCGTTGAAGGCGGCAGCGGGCTGCGCAACGGTTTGTCGGCGCCCTCGGGGTTGAGATAGGTCGCCTTGCGGTGGTCCTTGAATACGCCGTCCACGACATCGTCCCCATCGAACCCAACGGTAGCCGTTGATACCGCCGACACGCGGGCCGTCTCAAGCGAAACCCGCTGTCTATCGCGGACCCTTGATCGACGGGCGGAGGTGAGCGGCACGGCCCAAGCCGCAGGCGGTGTATGCCAGGCGCCGCTCTATCATATTGGCTTTGCATCATCTTTGGCCGCCAGGTGGCGGCCACCCGGCGGGATGCCGCCCTAGGCTCCCGCGCCGCCGCCGAGCAGCAGGAGGACGGCCCCGACCGCCAGCGACAGCACCACGGCGAACACCGCCATCGCCCGGCGCGAGCGCGCCTCGCGGTCGATGATGTCGGCGGCGACGTCGCGGGCGGCAAGCCCGAGATCGTGAAGTTCGGGCGGCGTCTCGCGCCCCGGCCACAGGCGGACCATCAGCTTCTCCTTGCGATGAGCTAGCGTTCTGATCCGGTTCGTTGGCGTCATGTTTGCAGCTCCGTGGCCCGCTGACGGAACCTTTGCGGCAGTGTTGTGGCGGCCGGTTAAGACTTCGTTAACGCCGCAGGCCGGCGTCCGCTCATGCGCCGTTTCGGCGCTCACGGCGGCGTCCAGGCGTAGAGCCACGACAGGCGCCCCACCGTCGCTTCGCCCGGGGCGAGGCGGATCGCGAGATCGCGCAACGTCCGCATCATGCCGTCGAGATGATAGATCCGGCCCTGCCGGGCCGCCTCGCGCACCATGCGGGCGGTGCGCGCGAAGCGGTCGGCCTCGTAGGTGCGGAAAGCCTCGGCGATGTCCCCGCCGGGCGCGGCGTGCCGGGCCAGCACCACGGCGTCCTCCAGCGCCATCGCCGCCCCTTGCGCGAGAAACGGCGGCGTCGGATGGGCGGCGTCGCCGATCAGGACCGCCCGCCCCTTCGACCAGCCGGGCACGGGCTCGCGCACCGCGCCCGCCCACTTCAGCCAGTTGGCCGGCGCCGCCAGCAGCTTCGCCAGCGGCGGACAGGCGGCGGCGAACGCCGTCTGCACCTCCTCGTGGCTCGCCATGGCGCTCCAGCCCTCGCCCGCCCAGTCGCTCTTCGCCACCGCCACGATGTTGATCTGGCGGCCCGCGCTCACCGGGTAGTGGACGGCGTGGACGCCGGCGAGAAGCCACACGGTCACGTCCTCGCCCGAGACGCCCTCCGGCGCCTTTCCGGCCGGCAGGAGGGCGCGGAAATAGACGTAGCCCGACCGCCGCGGCGGCCCGTCGCCGATCACCGCCTGGCGAATCACCGAGCGCACGCCGTCGGCGCCGATCACCGCCTCGGGCTCCATGGCGCCGCGCGCCGCGACCCTCAGCCGCATGCCCCCGCCCGGGAGCGCCTCGGCGAAGTCCACCCGGCCGCCGGTGCTGAACGCAAGACCGGGCGTCGCCTTCGCCGTCTCCACCAGCGCCCGCATCAGGTCGCCGCGATGGGCGACCCGGTAAGGCGCCCCGAACCGGCGCTCGAAGATCGCCGCCACATCGCTCGACGAGAGCACCGCCCCGGTCTCGCCGTTGCGCACGGTGAGGGCGCGCGGCTGGACCGTCAGCGGCGCAACCCGCTCCCAGGCGCCAAGGCTCTGCAGCGCCCGCACCGCGTTCGGCCCGAGTTGCAGCCCCGCCCCCAGCTCCTCGATCCGCGCCGACTGCTCGAACACCTGCGCCTCGAAGCCGCGCCGCGCCAGCGCCAGCGCCGCAGCGACCCCGGCGATCCCGCCTCCGACGATGGCGATCTGCATGGCTGTTCTCTCCGAAAGCCGGCCGCCGTCCTGACGCCCGCGAATCGGGCGGCCGCAAGGCGGCGGGTGGGCGAATCCGCTTGCGGGCCGGGACACTCCGCACTAATCGAACGCGGGCGCAAGGCGCTTTGCGCGCATGTCGTTCCGAAAGGTCTCCCGCCATGGGGTTCATCGCCGACTCGCTGGACCGCATCAAGCCGTCCCAGACCATCGCCATCTCCGCCAAGGCGCGGGCGCTCAAGGCGGCGGGCCGCGACGTGATCGCGCTGTCGGCGGGCGAGCCCGACTTCGACACGCCGGAGAACATCAGGGAAGCGGCGATCGCCGCCATCCGCCGCGGCGAGACGCGCTACACCGACGTGGACGGGATTCCCGAGCTGAAGCGGGCGGTGGTCGAGAAGTTCCGCCGCGAGAACGGCCTCGCCTATTCGCCCTCCCAGGTGACGGTCGGTTCCGGCGGCAAGCAGGTGCTCTACAACGCGCTGCTCGCCACCGTGAACCCCGGCGACGAGGTGATCATCCCGGCGCCCTACTGGGTGAGCTACCCGGATATCGTCCATCTCGCCGGAGGCAAGCCGGTTGCGCTCGCCACCCGCCGCGAGCACGGCTTCAAGGCGCAGCCCGAGGACCTGGAGCGCGCGATCACGGCGCGCACAAAGTGGGTGATCCTGAACTCGCCGTCGAACCCCTCCGGCGCGGCCTACACCCGCGACGACCTGAAGAAACTCACCGACGTGCTGATGCGTCACAAGCACGTCTGGGTGCTCACCGACGACATGTACGAGCACCTCGTCTACGACGGCTTCACCTTCGTCACCCCGGTCGAGGTGGAGCCCGGCCTGCATGAGCGCACGCTGACCATGAACGGCGTCTCCAAGGCCTACTGCATGACCGGCTGGCGCATCGGCTACGGCGCGGGTCCGGAACCGCTGATCCGGGCGATGGCGAAACTTCAGTCGCAGTCCACCTCGAACCCCTGTTCCATCGCCCAGTGGGCGGCGGTCGAGGCGCTGAACGGCCCGCAGGACTTCATCGCCGCGCATAATGCGGTGTTCAGGGAACGGCGCGATCTGGTCGTGTCGATGCTGAACCAGGCGAAGGGGCTGTCATGCCCGACCCCGGAGGGCGCCTTCTATGTCTACCCGTCGTGCGAGGGCGTGATCGGCAGGCGTACGCCGGGCGGCAAGACGATTTCCACCGACGAGGATTTCGCCACCGAACTGCTTGAAGCGGAAGGCGTCGCCGTGGTTCATGGCGCGGCGTTCGGGATGTCGCCGTATTTCCGAATCTCGTACGCAACGGCCACGCCCGTGCTGGAAACCGCCTGCGCGCGAATCCAGCGGTTCTGTGCTAACCTGTCATGAGCGTCAGCCGTCGCGAACGGGCCGCTGCGCCATGGACTTGCGCCATGGACTGGCCACAATCGAACCCGATGAGACTACAAAACCCCAGAAAGGAACCTTGCCCATGAAGAAGACGCTTCTCACCCTCGCCGCCGCGGCTGCGCTCGCCGCCGTTACGCCTGCCGCCATGGCCAACCAGCCGGGCGTCAATGTCGGTTCGCTCGTCTGCAACCTGTCGGGCAGCGTCGGCATGATCATCACCTCGCAGCAGTCGATGAACTGCACCTTCGAATCCGCCGCGGGCCGCAAGGAGTACTACACGGGCCTGATCCAGAACTTTGGCCTCGACCTTGGAGCCACCACCGGCGGAACGATGGCGTGGGCGGTCTTCGCGCCCGGCCAGGTGAGCGAGCACGCGCTCTCCGGTTCCTACGCCGGCGCCGGCGCGCAGGTGACGGCCGGCGTCGGCCTCGGCGCCAACGTGCTGCTGGGCGGCAGCAACCAGCAGATCGCGCTCCAGCCCGTTTCGGTCGAGACGTCCGCCGGCCTTAACCTGGCGGTCGGCGTGGCCAAGCTCCAGCTCACCCCGATGAAGCAGTAGTTTTCGAGCATCGTTCCGCCAGGTGGCCGCCACCTGGCGGAAAGGATGCTGCAAAACCAATGAGATCGGGCGGCAAGATGCAATCTGGCCGGATCCGGGGCGCGGACGTTGCGGAAAGGTCAGGCGTTCGCCACCTTGAGCTCGCGGCCGCGCCCGGCCACCACCTCGCCGAACAGAGCGATGATCCGATCGAGGTCTTCGTCGGTGTGCGCTGCCGAGACCGAGCAGCGCAACAGGCACAGCCGCTGCGGGGTGCCCGGCGGCAAGGCGATGTTGACGTAGACGCCGGCCTGCAGAAGCGCGTTCCACATCGCGATGGTTGACGGTTCGTCCGGGCAGCGCACCGCGACGACGGGGCTTGCGACATCGCAGCCGGTTTCCAGCCCGAGGCCACGCAGGCCCTCGAACAGCCGCCGGGAGTTCTCCGCCAGCCTTCGCCGCCGCCACGGTTCGGCGGCGAGCTTGGCGAGCGCGGCGCGCGAAGTGGCGATGGTGGCGGGCGAGGATGAGGCGGTGAACATGTAGGCGCGCATGGCGAACCGCAGCGTCTCGAACAGTGGGTGGTCGCCCGCGCCGAAGCCGCCGATCGAGCCGACGCTCTTGGAGAACGTGCCGACGATGAAGTCGCATTCGTCCTCAAGCCTGGCCTCATCCGCAAGGCCGCGGCCGTTTTCGCCCAGCACGCCGAACGAGTGGGCCTCGTCGAGCAGGAGCTGGAAGCCGCGCCGCTTCTTCACCGCAACGAAATCGGCCAGCGGCGCGCGGTCGCCCATCATCGAGTAGATGCCTTCGAGAACCACCAGGCGGCCGCCTTCCTCGCCCTCCATCCGCGCCAGCCGCTTGTCGAGGTCGGCGGCGTCGTTGTGGCGGAAGCGCACGAGCTTCGCTCCCGACAGCGTGCAGCCATCGTAGATCGAGGAGTGCGAGTCGGCGTCGAGGAAGATGGTGTCCTTGGGGCCGGCGAGCCCGGCGATCATGCCGAGATTGGCCTGGTAGCCGGTGGTGAACACGATGCAGTGCTTGCGGTTGAGGAACGCCGCAATCTCGCGCTCCAGCGCCTCATGAGCGGCGTAGGTGCCGTTGGCGATGCGCGAGCCGGTGGTGCCGGTGCCGCTCGTCTCCAGCGCCTCCTGGCCGGCGCGGATGCAATCGGGATCGAAGGTGATCCCCATGTAGTTGTTGGTGCCGGCGAGGATCGTTTCGCGGCCGCCGATGATGGCGCGGGTGGGCGACAGGATATGCTCGTTGGTGAGCCCGACGGCGTTCCCCCCCAGCGACAGCATCCGGGCGTGGCGTTCGGCGATCCAGCGATGCTTGTCGAGGAGGTCGGTCATGGGGTCTCCCGCCGGTCAGGCGGCGCGGGCGCGCTTGGCGACCACCCGCACCAGGTCTTCAATCGAATGCGTTTCCGCCAGAGTATTGAGAGGGATGTCCATGTCGAAATGGTCCTCCACCTCCATCACAAAGTCCATCACCGAAACGGAATCGATGTTGAGGTCGCTGGAAATGCGCGTCTCGGGCCTGAGCTCGATGCCGGCCTCGTTGAAAGGCTGGAGCAGCTCGCACAGCTTGGCGAAGATCTGCGGGTCGCTGGACGGCGTCATGGTGGGCGTCTCAAACTCCTGAACGATCGCGCTGTGGTGTAGCGAGGCCGCGCGGGGGCCGCAACCACCCTTCGCGCCAGTACCACGCCATGGTGTCAGCAAAGCCGTCAGCGAACTGAATGCGCGCGCGCCACGGCGTCATTGTGGCAAGCGATGGTCCCCGGCACACCCAATCAGGATGATAGAGTTCCGGGATCTTTCCCGGCGAAAGCATCGGTTCGCCGCCGGTCAGGCGCGCCGCACCCGCGGCGGCACGGGCGACGGCGGCGGCGACGGATCGCGGCAGGAACACCGCCCGCACCGGGCGGCCGAGGGCCGCTCTGGCGGCAGACACGAGGTCGGGCCAGCCGTAACCGCCGGGCGTTTCGTCATCCACCTCCACAATGGCGCCGCCGGCCGTCCCGGAGCCGGCGAGACACGCGATGGCGGCCACCAGGTCGTCCACATGGATCAGCGATAGCCGCTGGCGGGGGTTTACAGGCAGCACCGCGACCTGTCTGGACAACTGATCGAGCAACGGCAGCGTCGCCCGGTCGCCGGGCCCGTAGACGGCTGGCGGCCGCAACACCGCGCAGCGGTCGCCAAGCACGGCCCTTACGGTCTCCTCGCCTTCCCGCTTGCTCCAGCCGTAGTCGGAAAGCCCAGGCTCGCGCGCTGCGAGGCTCGACACATGCACAAGCCGTGCGCCCGGTTCAGCGGCCACCGCCTCGGCGACGGCGTGTGCGCCCGCCACGTTGGCGGCGGCGAAGCCCGCCCGGTTGCGTGCGGCGATGGCGCCGGCCAGATGCACCGTCACCGGGGCGCCGCGCACCAGCTCCCGCATCGCCTCGCGGTTGGCGAGATCGCCCTCGATCACCTGCGCGCGCCCATGCTCCAGCCCGGACGGCAGCGCCAGCCGCGCCGGGTCGCGCGCCAGCAGGCGCAGGCGATGGCTCCCGGCGAGCAGCGGCACGAGGGCGCGCCCGATGAAGCCGGTTGCGCCGGTGATGGCGATGGTCCCGGTCATGATCCTCGCGGCCCGAGCTTGCGGGCCTGGCTTCGGTTCAGCCGGCCAGGGCCACCCGGCGCTCCGGTTCGAACGCGCCATAGCCGCCGGCGATCTCGGCGATCTCGCCCGCAAGGTAGCCCTTCTTGGCGGCCTGCCGCGACAGCTTGCCGGAGGAGGTGAACGGCAAGCTCTTCGGCGGGACCAGAACCACATCGCACTCGACGCCCGCCACCTGATGCACCCGCGCGGCGATCTGCCGGCGGAGCGCGTCCATGGCCTCGGGTTCGCCGAGGCGGCATTGCACCAGCACCACCACCTGATCCATGTCGTCGGGGCCTTCCACCGCGAACGCGGCGGCGTCGCCGCTGCGCACCGGCTCCACCTGCTCGGCGGCCCACTCGATATCCTGCGGCCAGATGTTGCGGCCGTTGTGCAGGATCAGATCCTTGGCGCGGCCGGTGATCACCAGTTCCCCGTCCAGCCAGTAGCCCATGTCGCCGGTCGCCATGAAGCCGTCGCAGCCCATGGTGGCGGCGGTGGCTTCGGCGTTGCCGAAGTAGCCGGTCATCAGCGACGGCCCGCTGACGACGATATGGCCGATCTCGCGCGGTCCGAGCACGCGGCCGTTATCGTCGCGGATTTCCAACGTGTGGCCGGGGATCGGCCGGCCGCAGGCGATGAACGTGCGGGTGCGCCCGGGCGTCAGCCTCGCGCCGGACGTCGCCGGGACGGCGCGGCGCGACAGCTTGTAATGGGCGCGGTCCACCACGTCGACGCGCGGCGGCGAGTCGAGATCGCAGAAGGTGATGGCGAGGGTGGATTCGGCCATGCCGTAGCTCGGCAGGAAGGCACGCGGGGCGAACCCGTTGGCCGCAAACGCCCTGGCGAACGCCTGCAGCACGTCGTTGCGAACCATGTCGCCGCCAATACCGGCGACGCGCCACGCCGAGAGGTCGAGACCGGCCATTTCGGCGGTGACGCGGCGGGCCGCAAGGTCGTAGCCGAACGAGGGCGCGTAGGAAACCGTCGCGCGGTTCTCCGCCATCAGCTTCAGCCACAGCGCCGGGCGGCGCGCGAACGCGGAGGTGGCGAGATAATCCACCGAAACCTGGCCCATCATCGGCGACAGGCAGAAGCCGACGAGGCCCATGTCGTGATAAAGCGGCAGCCAGGAGCACGCGCGGTCGCCGACGCGAACCTTCAGGCCGTGCTGCAGGATGCCGCGCACGTTGGCGGTGATGGCGCGCTGGGAAATCAGCACCCCCTTCGGCGCCGAGGTGGAGCCGGACGAATACTGGATGTAGGCCGCTTCCGTCTTGCCCATGGGCGCAAGCCGCGCCCCATGCGCCGGCAGCGCCATCAGCTCGCCATGGGTCAGCACCTGAATATCGCCGCGGGCAAGCGCGGCCGCTTCCTGCAGATGCGGCCGGAGCTCGTCCGGGGTGACGGCCAGCGCCACGGCGGCCGAGCGCAGCATCCCCGCCAGCCGTTCCACGAAGGCCTGACGCCCGCCGATCTGCATGGAGTACGGCACCGGGCAGGGAACAAGGCCGGCGTACTGGCAGGCGAAGAAGACTTCAAGAAAGGCCGGCGAGGTCTCGGCGACCACCGCCACGCGGTCGCCTTTCGTCAGCCCGAGATTGACGAGGCGATGGGCGGTCCGAAGCGCCCGCTCGCGCAATTCGGCGTAGGTGAGAACCTGTTCGAGCGCGCCGCGCGGCGAATAGAACGAACAGCCCGTTTCACCGCGGGCGGCATAATCCAGCCCTTCGGCGAGGGTGTCGAACGTGCCAAGCCGCTGCGGCAAACGCCGGTTGCTCGTGGGCGCAGGCCGAAGCGCGATGGCGCCTGTGTCGGATTTCAGCGCAAGGCCGCAATTGGACTCGATTCTCAAAACCCACACCCCTGTATTTTCGGAACCCCTGAATTCTCGGAATTGAGCTTCCGGCATCCCCTCCGAACCCTCAATCCTCACCCCGGTTCCGGCCTCCCCGACCGCAAACTCGCAGGACAATCCACATGACGGCCAGTGCTGTTGACGGATAGCTAACAATGCCGTGCTGACGGGCCAAATCAATTGGTGTTTCAGTTTGTAACCGCTCACGCCGCCATCAGCGCAGCCCGGTGATCGCCCAAAAGACCAGAAAAAGCGCCATCGTGCCAATGGCGAAGCCGGAAACCCACGCCAGCGCCAGGGCGGCGCCCGAGTAGCCCGGTTCGGTTTTTGTGCCGGGTGTTGCCAGCAAAACACGCTCGCGGTTGACCAGCCGGTGGGCGACAAGCTCGAGCAGCCGGGCCTTCACCGCGTCGCGGTCGGCGCTTTCGAACACCACCTCCCTGCCGGCGGCGCGGTCCTGCAACACCCGGTAAACCCGCGGCGTCGGCTCCATCACCACATAGGTCACCAGATCCACCCACAAGCGGGGCGGGTCGCCCGGCGCCAGCGCCAGATCGACGAAGTCGCGCACCTCGGGGCGCTCCTTCAGGGCCTGGGCGAGGTCGTCGCGCAAGGCGGCAAGACGGAGCGTCTGGGCGTCGCGAATGTCCATCAGGGCGTCGAAATGCGCCGCCTCGGCCAGCCGAACGCGCCGGAGCGCGTCGCCAAAGGCCTTGTCGTCAGCAGATCGGCCGTTCCACGATGACACGTCGATCCCGTTCCCGCACATGCTGATGGTGAACCGCCGGTAGCCACATGCGCCATGGCGGCACAGTGGACCAGGATTCACCTCCCCGCCAAGGCGCCAAGCATGAAGCGGGCCAAGCGGCTGCACGCCAGTGTTGCAGGCCGAGCACCCCGGCGTTAACGTTTACCGGCGTTTTGGACTGTGGAGTTGAGCAGGCCCATGGTCGGGTCACGGTTTCCTGGAGGCTTCCTCGCCAGCCTCGCCCTTTTCTCAACGCGCGACGTGGCGGCGCTGGAGTCTTACGTCGCCGCTGGCGTCGGAGGTAGCTTCACCGACGCCCACGCCTGGCAGAGCGCCACGGTGACGCCGTTCGGCCGCTTCGACGAGAGCGGACCAGTGCTGCGGGTGCTGCTGACGCAGGTTCGCTTTCGCTACAAGACCGCGCTCCCCGGCGATCCTTCGGCGGAGATCGAGGCGCAAGGGTGGGTGGGCGATGGCGAAGCCGGGTGGCAGTGGGTTGACGGGATCAACCGTCTGGCCCTGTTTGCCGGCGGCGCGGCGCGCCAGTACGACCTGACGCCGGACGATCCGGGCAGCGATCTCGAAGGCTTTCACTGGTCTGCGAGTTTCACGGCGCAGGCGACCGCCGCGCTGCCGCAGGCGCCCGGCTGGGCGGTCTCCGGCGAGGCGACCTACCGCCCGCAGGTGTCGGAACTCTGGGCCCAGGCCCGCCCCGGCTTCGATCTTGGCGACGGGTTCCGCATCGGCCCGGAGGCCGCCGTGAACTGGGGCGAGGACTACCTGTTCATCCGGGCCGGAGCGTTCGCCAGCGGTTACAAACTCCGGTTTACTTCGGCGGAACTCTATCTTGGCGGTTCAGCCGGCATCAGCTTCGAACCCGATGGCTTTGCGCCCGGCCCCTATGGCGGCCTTTGGTTGGGGGTGAAGTTTTGACGCATCATCCCGCCATGGGGCAGGACTTGGCGGAGCAAGATGATGCAAAACCGAAGCATCCGGGCGGCCGGCCTGATGCGGCCACGCCGGATGGCGCTCTACCCGCCGGAGTTCGCCGTCGCGGGTGCGGCCGTGTCCGGGGCGAAGATGCTCCCGCCGGTCACGTCCTGGCAAATCGACGGCAGGGGACCGGAGCCGAACCAGAGCTCGAAGGTGTTGGGGCGATAGTCTTTCGCCCCGTCCCAGGCGGCGGAAAGGTCCACCACCTTGACGTTGAACCCCACGGTGCCGACCAGCCCGGCCAGAAGCCGGGCCCGCTCGAGGTCGGTGTCCCGCAGCACCCGAAGCTCATGGGACTCGCCGCCCCAGGTCGCCTTGGTCACCGCCGGCACGGTGAGCGTCGCCTTGTCGGTGTCTTTCAATGAATCGATGATCTTGCGGGCGCACGAGCGTTGCCCGTCGGAGACGACGTTGACGAAAAGCCGGCTCGGGAGCCGTTGGAGCGCTTCTGTATAGACAGCCTCGATCCTGGGATTTGCGCGCGCCGCCTTGATCAGCGCCGCCTCCATCAGCGGCAGGAGGTCCTGGTCCGACGAGGAATTGGCGTAATCGAGCTGGGCGGTGACGAACTCCACCGGCACCTTGTCGTTCTTGAGCAGATACTCGAACATGGCGATGCCGTATTTGCGCCGTTCCGGGTTCTGGTCGCTGACGAGGTCGATCATGGTCTTGAGATCGGTGAGGTTCTGCTGCCAGCGGGTGTAGTACCAGCCCATCCCCGCGACGGTGAGCGGGATCATGATGGTGGCGGTGACCTGGAACAGGAGATCGCGGATCGCCTTCAGCCGTCCCGTATCGAGGCGTGTCGTCATGGTCGCGCATTCTCCCGGTTCGCCCGCGATCAAACAACCGAAGATGGCGGCATGGTGGCCTTGGGTGTGATGGATCGGCTGTTTCTGTGGGACGAGCGGTGAGAGCGGATCGCGCCGCAGGCGATTGGCGATGAGCCCACGCGCGGCGCGTCAGGTCGGGATAACCGCATGTTTGTGGAGGCTGTGCTGTGGATCGTGCGGACAGGTTCTCCGCGGCGCGCTCTGCCTGACGTCCCTGGCGCCTGGAACAGCGTGTTCCGCCGCTTCAGCCGTCGGAGCGCCAAGAGCGTGTGGCGGCGCATCTTCGCCGCCATGGCGGACGATACCGGCTATGAATCTCCGATTGTCGACTAGACCACCGTCCGCGCCAATCAGCACGCTTCCGGCGCGACAAAGACGGTTCTGGCGAAGCTGCCCCACAACCAGGCCCTCGGCCGCTCGCGAGGCGGCCTGACTGAATCAGGCCGGCCGCTCTATCTTCTTGTATTCGCATCATCTTTGTCCGCCAGGTGGCGGCCGCTTGTCGGGATGACCCCCTGGCAGGCTATTGAAAAAGTGAACGACGGTCGCGCTCTGGTTCCGGTCTGCCAAACTTAAGGATTCCAGGGCGTTCCGTGAGCGGAGGTTGGTCAACAACCTGCTAACCGATATGGGCCCGGATCAGCGCGTTCACATCCGACGCCTTCTCCATGAACACCATGTGCCCGGCGTTGTCGAACACCTTCACCGTCGCGCCAGGCAGCGCATGCGCCTGCGACGCCGGGATCACCTCGTCGGCGCCGCCCCAGATGACCAGCGCCGGCGGGTGCTGCGATCCGAGCGCCGGCCCCGGCAGATCGCGCTGCCGGCCGCCGGCGAACGTCGCCGCGGCAAACGCCTTGAGAAACGCCTCCACGCCGTCGAGGCGCTTGTACTTCAGCACGTCGTCGACGAGCTGGCGGCTCACCAGCGACTTGTCGGCGAACAGCTTTTCGAGCGCCGGCTTCAGGTCGCGCCGGCCCTCCGCCGCCACGAACTCGTCGACGTAGGAGCCGATCTCCGGCCCGAGCCCCGCGGGCGCGATCAGCGTCAGCGACTTCACCCGGGAGGGATCGTCCAGCGCCATCTGCATGGCGATGGCGCCGCCCATCGAGTGCCCCACGAGATGCGCCGACGAAACGCCGACAGCGTCCATGAACTGGCGCAGCGCGGCGGTCATCGTGGCGAGGGAAGGGTTCGCCACCCGCTTCACCGACTGGCCGTGGCCGGGAAGATCGAGCGCGTAGACGGTCGCCGCCTCGCCGAGCGCGTCGATGTTGAACAGCCAGCCGTCGAGATCGCCGCCGAAGCCGTGGATCAGGATCAGCGGCGCGCCGCCGCTGCCGCGCTTCGCGTAGCGCACGCGCCCCATGGGCAGGTCGGCCCACTCGTACTTCGGGCCGGTGTCCTCCTCGCCCTCGTCCGCGGCGGGCGTGACCCACCCGGCGACGAAGGCGTCGATCTCGGCGTCGGGCACCTCGGAGGGCGCGATCACGCCCAGCAACGCCTTCACCGGATAGACGGTGTCGGGTTCGCCGAGGCGGCGGCGCAGCACCCCCGCCTCGGCGCTTTCGACGGAGCCCGCGATCTTGTCGGTCTCGACCTCCAGCAGATGGTCGCCAACCTCGATCTTCCGGCCGTCCTCGACCAGCCAGGCGGTGACCTTGCCCTCCTTCATGGACAGGCCCCACTTCGGCATCACCACCGGAATGATCCGCGGATCGCTCATCGGGCTTCCCTTCGTTGTTGGCGCGTCTGGCTCAGTTCATCGTCTTGCGCACCGCCGCGACGACCTGCGCGGCCTGCGGGATGTACAGGTCCTCCAGCACCGGCGAGAACGGCACCGGCGTGTGCGGTGCGGTGACCAGCTGGATGCCCGCTTTCAGCGACCTGAACGCATCCTGCGCCACCACCGCGGCGATGTCGGAGGCTATGGAGCAGCGCGGATTGGCCTCGTCCACGCACACCAGCCGGCCGGTCTTGCGCACGCTGTCGAGAATGGTGTCGGTGTCGAGCGGGGAGAGCGTTCTGAGGTCGATCACCTCGCAGTCGACGCCCGCCTTGGCGAGTTCGGCCGCCGCCTCCATCGCCTTGTGCACCATCATGCCGTAGGTGACGATGGACACATGCTTGCCCTCGCGCACCACGTTCGCCTCGCCGAACGGGATGGCGTAGGACTCCGCCGGCACCTCCACCTCGTGCGGGTAGAGCACCTTGTGCTCGCAGAAGATGACGGGATCGTTGTCGCGGATCGACTGGATGAGCAGCCCCTTGGCGTCGTAGGCGTTCGACGGGCACACCACCTTGAGGCCGGGGATGTGCACGAACAGGGGGGTGAGCATCTGCGAGTGCTGGGCGGCGGCGCGGAAGCCCGCCCCCACCATGGCGCGGATCACCACCGGCGTTTCGGCCTTGCCGCCGAACATGTACTTGAACTTGGCGGCCTGGTTGAAGATCTGGTCGAAGCACACGCCCATGAAGTCGAGGAACATGAGCTCCGCCACGGGCCGCATCCCGCAGGCCGCCGCGCCGCTCGCCGCGCCGATGTAGGCGGACTCCGACAGCGGCGTGTCGAGCAGCCGCCCCTTGTGCCTGGCGTGCAGGCCCTTGGTGACGCCGAGCACGCCGCCCCAGGCGTCCTCCTCGCCCTGCCCGCCGGCGCCGCCGACGATATCCTCGCCCATCACGATCACCGAGGGATCGCGGGTCATTTCCTGGTCGAGCGCCTCGTTGATCGCCTGGCGCATGCTGATCTTGCGAGCCATGGTTCCTGTCCTCCCCGGATCAATACTTCACATAGACATCGGTGGTGAGATCGGCCGCGCCCGGCAACGGCGAAGCCTTGGCGAACGCCACCGCATCCTCGATCAGCTTCGCCACCTCCTTGTCGATGGCGTCGAGTTCGGCGCGGCTGATGACGCCGGCCTCGATCACCCGCTCGGAGAACAGCTTGATGCAGTCCTTGTTGGCGCGGATGTCGTCAATCTCGCCCTTGGCGCGGTAGGTCTGCTGGTCGCCCTCGAAGTGGCCGTACATGCGCACCATCTTGCATTCGAGAAGACCTGGCCCGCCACCTTCCCGCGCGCGTCTGATCATCTCGCCCGCCGCCTCGTAGACGGCGAAGAAGTCGAGCCCGTTGACGGTCACGCCGGGCAGCCCGAAGCCCGCGGCGCGGTCCACGTAGCTGTCCACCGCCACCGCGTAGTCGCGCGAGGTGGATTCGGCGTAGCCGTTGTTCTCCACCACGAACAGCGCCGGCAGGTTCCACACCGCCGCGAGATTGAGGCTTTCGAGGAACGTGCCCTGGTTCGACGCGCCGTCGCCGACGAACGAGATCGCCACGCCGCCGTCGCCGCGGTACTTCGCCGCCAGCGCCGCGCCGCACACCAGCGGCGCGCCCGCGCCGAGGATGCCGTTGGCGCCCATCATGCCCTTCGACAGGTCGGCGATGTGCATGGAGCCGCCCTTGCCGCGGCACGAGCCGGTGATCTTGCCGTAGATCTCGGCCATCATCTCCTTCACGTCCACGCCCTTGGCGATGCAGTGGCCGTGGCCGCGATGGGTCGAGGCGATGCGGTCCTTGTCCTCGAGGTGCATCATGATCCCGGCGCCGGCCGCTTCCTCGCCCGCGTACAGGTGAACGAAGCCCGGAATGTCGCCCTTGGCGAAGTCGGCGTGCAGACGCTCCTCGAACTCCCGGATCGTCTTCATGATGCGGTAGGCCTTGAGCAGGTCGGATTTCGACAGCGGGAACACGCCCTCCGTCTCGTCCTTCTTCACCGCCGCGGCGGATCGTGCGTTCATCTCATCCTCCCATGGTTTCGTGTTGAGGCACATTCATCCGCATGAGGCCATGGCGGGCCGCATGCCGCATTGTCGCACCCACGTCCACCGTCCTGAAGGCGCCGGGAACGAGTTCGATGGTCACGTCGTGCTTCTCCGAAAACGACAGCTCGCGCTCGCCGTCGAGCGCAATCGAACCCGCCGCGATCTCAGGCCGGTATCTCTTGCCCGCCGGCATCCTGGCGTAGCTGCGGATGCCGACGCCGCGCATGTAGCCCGGCGCGATCGGCGTATCGAGCAGGAAGCGGCTTTCGGCTTGCGTGCCGAGCTTCACATGCAGGCCGCCGGAATCGCGGCGCGTCACCGGCTCCAGCAGACCGGCGATGGCCGACATGCCGATCACCTCCGGGTCGGCGAAGGTGACGAACAGCTCGCGGAAGGTTTCGGTGCGCCACAGCGCCCGCGCGCCGATGTAGCGTTCGGTGACCACGGCGACGTCCACCAGCGCGATCTCTTCGGCGTCGTTGAGCCGGACGACGAGCTTCTTGTTGGGCATGAACGCCACGTCCGGCGGCACGCGTCCGGCTACGGCAAGTCCCACGGCGAGGCCGGTGATGGTCGGTTCGCGATGTTCGGGGAAGGCGTTGTTGGTGCCGGTGGAGATCCCTGCGACCGGAACATCGCCGCACGCGGCGACCACGGCGCGGTGGGTGCCGTCGCCGCCCAGCACGACGATGGCGCCCACGCCCGCCTCGCGCATCAGCCGCGCCGCCTTGAGCGTGTCGTCAACCGTGCCGGAGATCTTGTAGTCGAGGTACTCGACGCGCGGAAAATGCGTCTGTCCCTGGTTCTCGGCGCGGTCGATGCCGCGGCGGACATGGTGGCGGATGCCGCCGTTCTCGGGCATCAGCAGAACCCTGTCCACGCCGCACGCCTTCACGCAGGCGAGAACGCGCAGCACGATATTGGCGCGGTCGGTGATCTGGAGCGCGGTGGCGTTGGCGATCACCCGGCGGATGTCGCGCGCTGACACCGGATTGGCGATGATGCCAATGGCGCTTCCCATGTCTCCCC
Organism: Aestuariivirgaceae bacterium; assembly: GCA_036746875.1. GTDB lineage: Bacteria > Pseudomonadota > Alphaproteobacteria > Rhizobiales > Aestuariivirgaceae > DAIODI01. The sequence continues at coordinate 17,498 of DAIODI010000013.1, forward strand.
CGGGCCTTCTTCCTGTCTGCCGCCGGGGGCGGCCGGTAAGGCCATGTGAAAAACTATCTTTCGGCGCGTGCGCCACGTCAACACACCAAACCGACAGGGGCCCCGCGCTGGACGAAATGGTCGCCCGCCGTTTACGGTGGCTGCCGTCGGCCGGGGGAGCGCAGAGATGGCGGAAAAGCGAATGATCGTCGAACTGGGGATGGGAACCGATATTCGCGGCGGCGACTCGACCAAGGCGGCGGTGCGCGCGCTGCGCGACGCGCTCTGGCGCAACTCGCTCGGCATCACGGGCGCGCTCGGACTGGGCTACGACGCCATGCGGGTGAGGATCCTGATCGGCGTGCCGGACCCAGCGTCGGTGGACCGGGATCAGGTGCTGGCGGTTCTGCCGCACGGCTCGGGAACCGTGGAGGTCGTCGAGGGCGGCCTTGAAGTGCCCAACGCCGCCACGGGCGATCGCACCATCATCGCTCACGCGGCGGCCATCGTGTCGCTCGAGATGCCGGAGGGCCGCTGACATGGCGCTGCAGCGCATCATCGTCGAAATGGGCCACGGCAACGACATGCACGGCGGCGACTACACCAAGGCGGCGCTGCGGGCGGTGCAGGACGCGATCCACCACAGCGCGCTGCCGTTCCTGCGCACCCTCTCCATCGCCCCGGCGACGATGGATGTCGCCGTCACCATCGGCGTGCAGCAGCCGGAGAAGGTGGACGCCGGCGCCGTGGCGGAGAGCCTGCCGCACGGCAAGGTGTCGGTGCGCGTGGTGAAGGGCGGGCTCGACGTGCCGGACGAGGAACGAGGCGGCGCTTCGGTCATCGCCACGGCGGCGATCGAGGTGCGGCTCGACCTTTCAGGCAAGGCCTGAGAGCACGTCCGGCATGATCAGTTGAACAGGCTGGCGATCGCGGCGATCAGCTGCGAGCCGAACGACGGCTGCCGGTGCGGCGCGGGCTCGCCCGGGATCAAAAGATCGCCCTTGCCGGTGGAGCCGTTCATGCCGGCGAGGGTTGCGGTGCTGGCGAGCAGCGCCGGCTGAAGCTCGGTTGCGCCGTCGGCGGTCAGCACTTGCGTCCGGATCACATCGCCCCCGCCGATGTCGGCGGCGACGAGTTGCGCCGGCTCGACCATGCCGTCTTCCAGGAACGGCTGGGGCGCGCCGTCGTAGCGCAGCAGCCTGTCGGTCGAGAACAGGCTGGCGGCGGCGTACTGGATGTCGCCGTTGGCGTTGACATCGAGGGGGCGGATGACGGGGGCCGACGTCGTGCTGCCGTAGATCAGCTCCAGGGCCAAATCGCCCTTGCCGTCCGAGACGACGCCGTCGCCGTTCATCATGCCGTCGTCGGCGTTCACGGGGCCGATGCTCTCGGCCATCTGCGGCGTGCGCTCGGCGAAGCTCACCTTCGGGACCGGCGCGGCGGCGGGTTCGATCTGCATGTCGGCGGCCGCCAGCATCAGCACCTCGATGGGCTTCGGCTGCGGCTTGGGCACCATGCTGGCGATGACGGACGCGGGCAGCTCTGGCTTCGGCTGCGGCCTGACGGCGTTCGAGGGGGCTTCGTCGGCGTCGGCGGCCGGACGCTCGGCCCTCGGCGCGACGGTTTCGGCGGCAGCCGGCGGGGCGGCCGCGACGGCCGGCGCCGTCGTCTCCTCGCCTTCGTCCTCGCCGCTGACGCCGGAGCCGAACAGGCTGGCGATGATCGACGCGGCGGTGCGCTTGCCGGTCCCGGAGCCGGCCCCGGAGGACGCGACCTCGACGTTGCTGCCGTTGCGCCGCGCGCCCACGGTGCGGGCGTTCTCGCGGTAGATCTGGGCGAGGCGGGTCTGCGAAATGCGCGGCCAGTGCCGTACCGTGCCCGAATCGATGTGGACGAACCCGCCGGAGCGCGCCGGGTAGAAGCCGACGCCGCCCACCTGGCGCACCAGCGCGCTGTTGCGCAGCCGCTCCAGCGGCACGTCGGGGAAGAACATGTCGATGGCGTTGCCCCGGATGTGCTGGCTCTTGGTCGCCACCTTGCGGCCGATCCGCTTCAGCATGTTGTTGGTTTCGGGCGAACGGTAAGCGGAGACGATATGGATCGGCCGCTTCGAGCCGAGATCCTCATGCAGCTCCCACAACAGGTCGATGGTCTTCGGCGACATCGTGGTGGGCTTGTTGCGCCGCCAGTCGCGCAGGAAGTAGTTGAGCTGCGCCATGGCCGAGGGAATGTAACGGCCGTTTTTCTTGTAGGTGACGGTGAGCCGTTCCTTGGTGTGGACGTGGTAGAGGTTGAGAGTCCGGATTTCGGCGGCCGCTTGCGCGGTCAGCGCGCAAAGCAACATCGCTCCGCAAAGAGCGGACGCAAGGAATCTGCCGGGAAGCAATGTCCTGATGTTCACGCGCAATCCCACCTCGACGGCGCGCCGGAAGCAGCGCCGTTACCCCAAGACGTCAGCCAGACGACTGAGTGCCAGTCCCCAAGTCCCCTAAACCCCAGATCCCGCGGGTCCCATCCCGTGCGGCAAGGTAAGCCCACGGCAGGCGCACC
>DAIODI010000013.1:20036-26773 GCA_036746875.1 Aestuariivirgaceae bacterium
CACCTCGACGGCGCGCCGGAAGCAGCGCCGTTACCCCAAGACGTCAGACAGCAGCCTGCTGATCAGTCCCCAAGTACCCAACCCCCTGTTCCCGCGGGTCCCATCCCGTGAGCCGAACCTAGCCCATCCCGGCCAAGGTTCGCAAGAAACGGTAGTCCGTCACAAGATTGCGGCTGCTATTGGGCAGCCGCGCCGAAGCGAACAGTAGACCGGGTGTGGTTAATTGCGCCTTAAGCCAGAGGAACGGCGAAAGAAACCAGGCCGCCCGCCTCTGATCACGCCTCAGCGCAAGGCGAGTTCGGTCTTGCCCATGGCCTCCGCCACCAGCCGGTCACGGCCGTAAACATCGGCGAAGTAGCGAATACGGCCGGTCGCGTCGGGCCAGGCGGTGAAATAGGTGAGGTGCACCTGGGTCGGCGTCTTCACCTTCACCCCCTGGTTGCGGCCGGAAGCGATCGCCGCCGCCACCTTCTCGCTGTCCCAGCCCAAGATCACCTCGGCGAACCGGCGCGGGTTCTCAACCCGCACGCAGCCGTGGCTGAAGGCGCGCATGTCCTTCTGGAAAAGCGATTTGGCGGGCGTGTCGTGCATGTAGATGTGGTGCGTGTTGGGGAACAGGAACTTCACCTCCCCCAGCGCGTTCTCCGGGCCCGGCGGCTGGCGGACGCCGAACGGTGGATTCCTGCCGTACGCCGACCAGTTGACCGAGGACGACGCCACCACGCGCCCGCGGCTGTCCACCACCTCGTAGCCGTTGCGGTCGAGCCAGGAGGGGTCGCGCTGCGACTTCGGCAGCATCTCGTTGTTGAGGATCGACGGCGGCACGCCCCAAAACGGATTGAACTCCACCGTCTCCATGACGTCGGAAAACTCGAACGTCTGGGTGTTCGGCTTGCCGACGATGACCGCCGTGCGCCAGATCTCCTGTCCGTTCTCGAAGACGCGGGCCTCGAAGGCCGCCTGGTTCACGAACACATGCTTGTCGCCGAGGTCGCGCGGCAGCCAGCGCAGCCGCTCCATGTTGGCGACAAGCTGCTCGCGCCGGTCGCGGCCGGTCTCGTTGAGCTTGGCCACCGTGGCGGTCCCGACGACGCCGTCGTCGGCGAGCCCGGCGCTGCGCTGGAAGGCGCGCATGGCGGCGGCGTCGGCGGCGGTGAACACCGTCGGCTTGCCCTGCGGTCCCGGGTCCACGGCGAGCACGCCGGAGATTTCGCCCTCGCCGGCCAGGGGTTGGGCCTCGGCGCCCTCGGCCAGGGAGGCGTCGCCGGCGACGGCGAGCGCGCCCTCCTTGACCAGCGCGGCGAGGCGCGCGCGGATGAGCGGCACGCGCTCGTCGTCGCTGCCGACGAGGATTTTCAGTCCGTCGGCAATGTCGGGCAGGACTTCGGGTGCGGCGGCGAGCTCTTTCTTGAGCTCCTCACGCATGGCCGCATAGGCCGGATGCCTGGGATGCAGCGACGCCAGATAGCGGTCCGGTTCCCCCGAAGCGAGGCGCTGCAGCGCCCGGCTCGCATCGACGGCCGGCGTCTTGCGATCATGGTAGCCCGACAGACGGTTCGGCACGATCCGGCCGCCGGAGGCATGCTGGGCGTACCGCAGCGCCGCGGCGGTGAGCTGGATATCGTGGCGAGCCGCCGAGTCGGGCTCGCCGCCCGCCGGCGCCACGCGGTAGTCGCGCGGGTCGAGGCCTTCGACGGCGGCGGCGGCGAACAGCGCCTCAAGCCGCTCGCCCGCTTGCGTGCTGGCCTCGCTCCCCGACCATAGCGGACGGAAGTTGCGCTCGGCGTAGAAGGCCACGATGGCGTCGCGCTGCGGCGCCGTCACCTGCATGCCGGTGGAGCCTTCCTTGAGCCGCCGCCAGATGGCGAGCGCGGCCACGTCGTCGGGCGCGAGCCCCTGCGGCATGGCGAGCTTCGGGCCGGTGAGCGGCACGAGCGCGGGCGGCTTGTAATCGTAGATCTCCGCGCCCTCGACCTCCTCCACTACGGGAGCGGCGTCGATCTCGTCCTGCGAGGCCTGACGGGACGGGTCAACGGCCTGCTGGCCGGCGGGGACGCCTCCGAACAGGCCGAAAAACGTCGCCGGACGCCGCGGCTGGCCCTGCGCGCCGTTCGCGTACCACGGCGACGGCGGCTGGCCTTGCCTCACCCGCGGCTGGTCGAACCATGTGCCCTGCGCCGGCTGGCCTTGCGCCCGCTGGCGCTGCGGCTTCTTCTGCTGGTCGCCGGCGGATTGCGTCTGCCACTGGTTCGAGAAATTGGTTCGCGACGGCGTTTCGGCGCGCGCCTCGCCCGCGGCCGCAAGCACAATCAGCGCGGCGACGGCCAGCGACGAGAAACGGGGCGACGGCGGCATCTGACGAACTCCCGACTGAACGCCGGGACGTTAGTCGCCCCGGTCCTGATTCACAATGCCACCCGATGAAAAAGGCCCCGATCAACTCCGCGTCAACCGGCTTTCGCCTCAAGCCCGAGGTCGCGCATCTTCCGGTAAAGCGTCGCGCGGCCGATGCCGAGCTTGCGGGCCACTTCCGACATCTGGCCGCGATAGCGATGCAACGCCATGCGGATGACGTCGGCCTCCACTTCCTCCAGCTTCCGCATATGCCCGCCCGCGGTGACGACCGGGATGCCGAGCGCCATGCCGTCGCCCGCCACGCCCGCCACCGGCGCGGCGGCGGGCAACGCTTCGCCGCCGATCATCGCCGCATGGCCGAACTGGGGGATCGGCTTCCTCTCGAGCGCGGGCGCCGGCGGCACCTTGGCCTCGAAGCCTTCCACCAGAGCGGCGATCTGCGGGAAGTCGTCCACGGTGAGCAGGTCGCCTTCGCACAGCACGATGGCCCGGAACACGGTGTTCTCGAGCTGGCGCACGTTGCCCGGCCAGCCGTAGGCCATGAGCATGCCGAGCGCCTGATCGTCGATGCCGCGCACCTTGCGGCCCTCCTCGGCGCTGAAGCGGGTGATGAAGTGCTCGACCAGCGCCGGGATGTCCTCGCGCCGGTCGCGCAGCGGCGGCACCATGATCGGGAACACGTTGAGACGGTAGTAGAGGTCCTCGCGGAACTGCCCCGCCTTCACCATTTCGATCATGTTGCGGTTGGTGGCCGAGATCAGGCGGATGTTGACCTTCACCGGCCGGCGCGATCCAACTGGATCGACCTCGCCCTCCTGGATGGCGCGCAGCAGCTTCACCTGGATGTCGAGAGGAAGCTCGGCCACCTCGTCGAGGAACAGCGTGCCGCCGTCCGCCTCCTGGAACTTGCCGATGTGGCGCTGGCTTGCGCCTGTGAACGAGCCCTTCTCGTGGCCGAACAGGATGCTCTCGACAAGGGTCTCGGGGATGGCGCCGCAGTTGACGGCCACGAAGGGCTTGCCGCGCCGTTCGCTCTCGCCCTGGATGGCGCGCGCGATCATTTCCTTGCCGACGCCCGATTCGCCCTCGATCAGGATCGGGATGTTCGACTGCGCGCCGCGCCGCACCATGCGCGCCACGTTCTGCATGGCGGCGGCGCTGGCGATGAGATCGCCGAACGTCATCGCGCCGCCGACCTTCTGGTTCAGCCGCTTCACCTCCTCGGTGAGCGAGTTGACCTTGAGCAGGTTTTGCACCGAGACCTTCAGGCGCTCAGGGCTGATGGGCTTGACCACGAAATCGTCCGCGCCGGCGCGCATGGCCTTGACCACCGTTTCGATGGAGCCTTGCGCCGTCTGCACGATCACCGGCAGGTTGCCGTGCTGGATGGCGAGGCGTTCGAGAAACTCCAGCCCGTCCATGCCCGGCATGACGAGATCGAGGATAATGAGGTCAACCGGCTTGCCGCGCGGCTGCGCCAGCCGGTCGAGCCCGGCCTCGGCGCTTTCGGCGGTCGCGGCCTCGTGGCCGAACCGCCTGATCATGTCCTCGAGAATGCGCCGCTGGGCGGGATCGTCGTCGACGATAAGAATTCGTGCTGCCATTGTTGTTGTTCTGCCGCCGCCGGTGGGGTCCGGGTATCGCCCGTGGCGAGAGTCGTCGACCGTTCCCGCTCCCGCGCCGGGGAGCGAATAACGACATCTCGCCTTTCCGCACATCGTGGCAGGCAAGCGTAAAGGTCAGCTTAATGCGGACCCGCTTTGACACAGCCTGACCGGCGGCGAGGCCGACGCGGCCGGCCCCGGCAGTGGACACCGGACGATCCGGAAGCCATACCTCCCCTGCACATCGAGCGCTTTGCTGCGAAGGATCAGGGCATGACACAGGCGAAAGCTGCACCCGCGTTGAAGACAGCGGTCGATAAGGCTCTGGGAGACCTGCCGGAATGGAATCTGGCCGATCTTTATCCCGCCCCCGATTCGCCGGCGTTCCGGTCCGACCTCGACCGGGCGCGCGCGCAGGCGGCGGCGTTTCAGGCGGCGTGGAAGGGCAATCTCGCGCGATCGCCGGGCGAGGCGCTGGCTGCGGCGGTGCGCGAGTACGAGGCGATGTCCGACCTGATCGGGCGGGTGGGCTCCTACGCCACGCTGCATTACGTCGGCGACACCACCGATCCCGCGCGGCAAAAGTTTTACGGCGACGTGAACCAGGCGCTGACCGAGGTCACCACCGGGCTCCTGTTCTTCGAGCTCGAGCTCAACCGCATCGACGACGCTGTGATGGCGAAGGCGCTGGAGACGCCGGCGCTCGCCCATTACCGGCCCTGGCTCGAGGACCTGCGCCGCGAGCGTCCCCACCAGCTTGAGGACCGCATCGAGGAGCTGTTCCACGAAAAGTCGCTCACCGGGCGCGGCGCGTTCAACCGGCTGTTCGACGAAACCATGGCCTCGCTGAAGTTCGACGTGGACGGCGAGACGCTGTCGCTCGAACCGACGCTGAACCTGCTCGTCTCGAAGGACGAAACGCGCCGCCAGGCGGGCGCGCAAGCCATCGCCAAAACGCTCGGCGACAACATCCGCCTGTTCACGCTGATCACCAACACGCTCGCCAAGGACAAGGAGATCTCCGACCGCTGGCGGCGCTTCAAGGATCCGGCCGCGTCCCGCCACCTCGCCAACCGCGTCGAGGGCGAGGTGGTGGAGGCGCTGGTCTCGGCGGTGCGCGCCGCCTACCCGAAGCTGTCGCACCGCTACTACGCGATGAAGGCGAAGTGGCTGGGCAAGGAGAAGCTCGCGCACTGGGACCGCAACGCGCCGCTGCCGCACGAGGACACCCGCGAAGTGCCGTGGGCGGCCGCGCGCGCCCTGGTGCTCGGCGCCTACGGCCAGTTCTCGCCCGAGATGGCGGCGATCGCGCGCCGCTTCTTCGACGGCCGCTGGATCGACGCGCCGGTGCGGACGGGCAAGGCGCCCGGCGCCTTCGCCCATCCGACGGTTCCGTCCGCGCACCCGTTCGTGCTGCTCAACTACCAGGGCAAGACGCGCGACGTGATGACGCTGGCGCACGAGCTCGGCCACGGCGTGCACCAGGTGCTCGCCGCACGCCAGGGCGCGCTGATGGCCTCGACGCCGCTCACCCTCGCCGAGACGGCGTCGGTGTTCGGCGAGATGCTCACCTTCCAGGCGTTGCTCAAGGACACCACCGAGCCGAGAAAGCGCAAGGCGCTGCTCGCCTCCAAGGTCGAGGACATGCTGAACACGGTGGTGCGGCAGATCGCGTTCTACTGCTTCGAGCGCAAGGTGCACGAGGAGAGGAAGCAGGGCGAGCTGACCGCCGAACGGCTGGGCGAGATCTGGTACGAGGTGCAGGCGGAAAGCCTTGGTCCCGCCATCGAGTTTCGCGACGGCTACCAGGTCTTCTGGTCCTACATCCCGCATTTCATTCACTCGCCGTTCTACGTCTACGCCTATGCGTTCGGCGATTGCCTGGTGAACTCGCTGTTCGCGCGCCATCAGGCGGGCGAGGACGCCTTCACGCAGAAGTATTTCGCGCTGCTTGAGGCGGGCGGCAGCAAGCCCTACGGCGAGCTTCTGCAGCCGTTCGGGCTGAACCCGAAGGACCCGGGCTTCTGGCAGATGGGACTTTCGGTCATCGCCGGCCTCATCGGCGAGATCGAGCGGCTGGACGCCGCCACCCATGGCTGAGCTTCTGCACACGCCCTACGACGGTTCCTCCGCGCCGTTCACGCTGGGCCTGCAAACCCTCGACATCGCCGGGTGGATCGAGCCGGACGAACGTCTCGCGGCCGAGCTTGCCGAGAAGGCGGAGCTTCTGTCGGCAAGGCGCGGCGAGGTGTGGCGGGAGGAGATCGAGACGCGGCCCGCGCAGGCCGAGGTGCTGGCGCTGCTGGCCGACCATCTGCTCCGAACGTTCCCCGCGCTCTACGCCCGCGAAGGAGAAGCCATCCGCGTGATCCCGGCCGGCGTCAGCGTGCCGCTCGAGGGCGCCATGCCGCCGCTCGAAGCCGCCTCGCGGCTGGTGCAGGAAGACCTGGTGCTCATGCGGCGCGGCGACGACGGTTGGCGGATCGCCGCCGCCTCGCTGTGCTTTCCCTCAACCTGGGTGCTTCAGGAGAAGTTCGGCCGCAGCATGGCGGCGATTCATCAGCCGGTTCCGGGCTACGCCGAGCGCATGGGGCCGCGCATCGGCCGCATCTTCGACAACCTCCAGGCCGACCGGCCGGTGCTCAGGCACAACTGGTCGCTCTATGACGCGCCGGACCTGTTCGTGCCGCGCCGCGGCCCGCGCCGCTGGCACAAGGAAGCGGTGGACCCCGACGCCAACATCTTGCTCCGCGACGCGCGCCAGACGAAGCGCCGGTT
>DAIODI010000014.1:0-14311 GCA_036746875.1 Aestuariivirgaceae bacterium
CGGGGTGGGCGAGTCCGGCTCCGGCAAGACCACGCTGGGGCTGGCGCTGCTTCGCCTCATCTCCTCGGACGGGCCCATCGTCCACCTCGGCCAGCGCATCGACGGGAAATCGTCGCGCGAGATGCGGCCGCTGCGGCGCGAGATGCAGATCGTGTTCCAGGACCCGTACGGCTCGCTCTCGCCGCGCTTCTCGGTGCGCCAGATCGTCGAGGAGGGTCTGCTGATCCAGAACCCCTCGATGCCTGAAGACGAGCGGTCGCGCCGTATTGCGGCGGCGCTCTCGGAGGTCGGCATCGATCCCGCTTCGATGGAGCGCTACCCGCACGAGTTCTCCGGCGGCCAGCGCCAGCGCATCGCCATCGCCCGCGCCATGGTGCTCGAACCGAAGTTCGTGATGCTCGACGAGCCGACGAGCGCGCTCGACATGTCGGTGCAGGCGCAGATCGTCGACCTTCTGCGCGCGCTCCAGGCGCGCCACGAGCTCGCCTACCTGTTCATCAGCCACGATCTCAAGGTGGTGAAGGCGCTCGCCAACGAGGTGATCGTGATGCGCAACGGCGAGGTGGTGGAGCAGGGCGCGGCGCGCGACGTTTTCGAACGGCCGCAGACGGAGTATACCAAGGCGCTCCTCGCTGCGGCGCTGCACCTTCGCACCGCCCCCGCCGAGGTGGTGCGGCAGTAGGGGCGGCCGGATTCGGCCGGAGGGTTGATGGCGCTGGCTTACGTGGTGTCCGGCTGGAACGTCGACAGCTGGGTGGCGGGGATGCGCCGCCTTGCGCCGGAGATGGACCTCAGGGTGTGGCCGGACAGTCTGGGCAGGCGCGAGGATATCGCCTACGCGCTCGCCTGGCGCCCGGCCCCCGACGTGCTCCGGAGCTTTCCGAACCTCAAGGCGATCTTCTCGCTGGGGGCGGGCGTGGATGCGATTCTCGCCGACCCGACGCTGCCCGATGTGCCCATCGTGCGCGTCGTCGATCCCGACATGACCATGCGGATGAGCGAATACGTCTGCCTGCACGTGCTGATGCATCACCGCCAGCAGCGCCGCATGGACGCGGCGCAGCGCGAGAAGCGCTGGGAGCCGTTTCCGCAGTGGGCGGCGAGCGCGGTGCGCGTCGGTATCCTGGGGCTGGGCGAACTCGGGCGCGACGCGGCGCAGAAGCTCTCGCACCTGGGGTTCAAGGTGTCCGGCTGGAGCCAGTCGCGCCACCAGATGCGCGGTGTCGAAAGCTACGCCGGACCGGGCGAGCTCGACGCGTTCCTCAAGACCACCGACATCCTCGTGTGCCTCTTGCCGCACACGCCGGAAACCGAAGGCATCCTCAACCGCGACCTGTTCCGAAAGCTCGCCCGCGATTCGCGCCTCGGCGCGCCGGTGCTGATCAACGCCGGCCGCGGCAAACTGCAGGTGGAGGAGGATATCCTCGCCGCCCTTGACGCCGGCGAACTCGCCGCAGCGACGCTGGACGTATTCCGCACCGAGCCGCTGCCTCCGGACAGCCCGCTGTGGACGCACCCGAAGGTCACCATCACGCCCCACAACGCCGCCGATTCCGAACCCGACGTCATCTCGGCCTACGTCCTGCACCAGATCCACCGGCACCAGGCCGGCAAGCCGCTGGAGAACCTCGTCGACCGCAAGCGCGGCTATTGAAGCGGGCGCGGCCGCCGCAGGCGCGTCACCGGGCCATACTGGCTGGCGATGCGCCTAACCGCTTCGCTGACAGGCTCCACCGCCACCCGCATGTGAAAGCCGTTGGCGTGGATCAGCCGCTCGCCGTCGAGCATCAGGCCGGCGTGGCCCTTCCAGAACACCAGATCGTTGCGGCGAAGGTTTCGCGGCTCGACGCCGGGCAGCTCCTCCCCCGCCGCCGCCTCCTGCATGTCGCTGTCGCGCGGACATGAAACGCCGCAGGCGGTGAGCGCAAGCTGGACGAGGCCGGAGCAGTCGAGACCTTCGTGCGACTTGCCACCCCACAGGTACGGGACGCCGGCATAGAGCTCCGCCACCGCCGCCGGATCGGCCGCAGCGGGCTCGCCGAGCGGCTTCAGGTGCGCAAGGTGAACGTAACCGCCCGATGCAAGCCGGCCGTAGCCGTTCTCCGTCGCCTCGACCGCAACGGCGGAGGTCAGATAAACCGCATCGTGCGGGATCGCCTTGAGGTTCGGCTCCGGATACACAAAGGTTTTCGGTGCGCCGACCCGGTGCGTCGCCCTGATGGGCGGGCCGAGCGCCGCCTCCGGCACGTATCCCACGTAACGGTCGGCTTCGAGTTGCACCCAGGCCCAGCCGTCCGCCCGGTCGTAGACGACGACATGCTCGCCGCGCAGCGCCTCGGTGAGACGGGATGCAACCTCGTCCGGGCGTTTGCGGACCGGCACGATCGCCGCCGTCACCATGCCGGGTGCGCCCTCGGAAAATCGCGCCGCCTCAACCTTGCCCCGGAGCGACGCCGCCGCGAGGTCGGGCCGGAACGCGTTGAGGCGGGGGTCGAGCGTCACCGGTAACTTCCAAGGCTCAAGGCGCGTTCGGCGATGGCGTCGGCGAGCCGTTCGATGAACAGCGCGCCCTTCACCGTGCGCTGGACCAGCACGTTGCGCCGATCCTTCTCGTCGCGCCGCCGGCTTACGAGGTCGAGTTTGCCCATGCTGTCGAGGGCGCGGGTGATGACGGGCTTGGTCACGGCGAGCTTCCTCGCCAGCCCCCGCACCGTGTGCGGCGGGGCTTCCAGATAGACGGTGAGCAGGACCGCCAGCTGGCGCGCCGAAAGGTCCGGCTGGTCGTCGCGCACAAGCGCCAGATGCACGTCGTGCCAGAGCCGGAGCGCCTCGCCGGTGGAGATCTGAATGCTGTCGCGCATGGCCGCCAACCGCCGGGTGACCGTTTCGGTTCCGAGATCATGTGCGCAAACGAATGGTTGCGCAACGCTCAGCCTCCATATCGGTGAACGAGCAGGGCGAACAGGGCGCGGATGGCTTGCGCCTCCCCGCCCATCGGGCGGCCGGGCTTCGCTGCGGGAACCCAGGCAAAGATGTCGAAGTGCGCCCACGTCTTCGCCCTCTCGACGAACCGCTTCAGAAACAGCGCGGCCGTGATTGATCCTGCGAACCCGGACGATCCGGCGTTGTTCAGGTCGGCGATCTTGCTCTCGAACAGGGCGGTGTAGGGCCGCCACAGCGGCATCCGCCATACCGGATCGTTCTCGGCCCCGCCCGCCCGGGCGAGGTCGGCGGCCAGCTCCTCGTCGTCGGTGTAGAACGGAGCAAGATCCGGCCCCACCGCCACGCGCGCCGCGCCCGTCAGGGTCGCCATGTCGATCAGCAGGTCCGGCGCGTCCTCATCGGCAAGCGCGAGCACATCGGCGAGGATCAGGCGGCCCTCGGCGTCGGTGTTGCCGATTTCGACGGTGAGCCCCTTGCGGCTGCGGAAGACATCGCCCGGCCGGAACGACGCCCCGGAAACCGCGTTCTCCACCGCCGGGATCAGGACGCGCAGGCGCAGCTTGAGCTTCGCTTCGAGGATCATGGCGGCGAGGCCCAGCACATTGGCCGCGCCGCCCATATCCTTCTTCATCAGCAGCATGTTGGAGGACGGCTTGATGTCGAGGCCGCCGGTGTCGAAACACACGCCCTTGCCGACGAGCGTCACCTTCGGCGCCCGCGCCGGACCGGCGGCGAAGTCGATCAGACACGGCGGGCGCACGCTCGCCCTGCCGACGGCGTGGATCAGGGGGAAGCCGCGCTCCAGCGCTGCGCCTTTGGTGACCGTGATCCTTGCCCCATGGGCGCGGGCAAGCGCTCGCGCCGCCGCCTCGATCTCCCCCGGCCCCATATCGTTGGCGGGCGTGTTGACGAGGTCGCGCACCAGGAAGGTGGCGCGGGCGGCGGAGAGCAGCGCGTTGCGGTCCACGCCCTCGGGGCAGACCAGGCGAGCCGGGTCGCGAGCGGGCTTGCGGTAGCGGGCGAAGTCGTACGCCTCAAGCAGCCAGCCGAGTGCGGCGAGCCGCCGGTCGTCGAAACCGCTGTCGAGAGTGAAGGCGCCCGGCGGCAGAAGGCGGGCAAGTTTGCCCGGCAGGAACGGATCGGCCTGCCGGGGATCGCCGAGCCCGAACAGCACCTGCGCCGGCCTTCCGTTGGGGCCGGGCAGGAGGAGGGCGCGTCCGGCTTCCCCCTTGAACCCCTGCGCCTGCGCGAACGCCCGGCCAGACGGATCGAGCGCCTTCAGCGTCGCATCGGCGGTCGCCGGGTGGCATCCTGCAATGGGGATCGCCTTCGCCGCCGCACGGGCGGATGGCAGGATATCATCTGGCGTCATGTCTCTCTCCGGTTGGCCGCTTCAGGGTGATGCGGACATGGTTAACAGTTTGTTGAGAGGTGTTCCGCCAAGATCCCGTTCGTCTCAAGGAGAACCGGCCTGCGCTAGGCCGGAATCGTCGGCAGGGGTGAATCATGAATGAAACGGCGACCGGCACGATCGCCTGGCGGGTTCGGCGGCTTGCCGCCGTTTCCGCGCTGGCGGGTCTCGCAGCGTTCAGCCTTTCGGCATGCGCCAACAGCGGCGCACTGACGGGGTCGAGCGATCCGATCACCACCGGCAGCACGGCGGCCGGCGACGACGCGGCGGCGGAACCTTCGATCAAACAGATGGCGACGGCCAAACAGGCCTGGGAAGCCGACCGCACCAGCGTTTCGAAGGGCCTCGCCTATGCCGGCGAGCTGTTGAAATTCGACCAGGATCGCGATGCGCTGCAGGTGGTCTCGACCGTCGCCGACGCCAACCCGAACGACATCGAGCTTGCGTCGTACTACGGCAAGATCCTGATTCAATCCGGCGAGTTCCAGGACGGCGAAAAGCAGATCCGCAAGGTCATCGCCGCCGGCAAGGCCGACTGGCGCGACTTCTCCGCTCTCGGCAGCGCACTGGACCAGCAGGGGCGGCACGACGAGGCCCGGCGTATGTATGAATCGGCGCTCGCCGGGCGCCCCAACGAGATTTCGGTGCTCAACAATCTCGGCATGTCCTACGCGCTGCAAGGCGACCTGAAGAAAGCCGAGGCGACCTTGCAGCGGACAGTGGACATTCCGGGCAGCAAGGCCAACCCGCAGGTGCGCCAGAACCTCGCCCTGGTGGTGGGGCTGCAGGGCCGTTACGAGGAAGCGGAGCAGATCGCAAGTCGCGACCTGCCGCCGGAACAGGCCCGGGCCAATGTCGCCTACCTGAAGCAGATGATGTCCCAGTCCAACACCTGGGCGCAGCTCAAGCAGGGCGGGTCGACGGCCGCTCAGTAGCGCCGGACCAGCGCCGGTCCCTGGGGATCGGCGCTCGCGCTGCCGCCCGCGAAAGACCCCGGCCGCCTCGCCTCACAACGCGCTGAAAACCTTGATGGCAGCTGGGCCGAGCAGAACGACGAAGATCACCGGCAGGAAGAACAGCACCATCGGCACCGTGAGCTTGGGAGGCAGGGCCGCCGCCTTACGCTCGGCTTCCGCCATGCGCGCGTCGCGATTTTCCTGGGCGAGCACGCGAAGCGCCGTCCCCAGCGGCGTACCGTAGCGCTCAGCCTGGATGAAACTCGTCACCACCGACTTCACGGTCGGCAAGCCGGTTCGCCGGCCGAGATTCTCCAGAGCCTTGCGCCGGTCGCCGAGGTAGGAGAGCTCCGCCACGGTCAGCGTCAGTTCTTCGGCCAGCGGCACGGACTGCGTGCCGAGCTCCTTGGACACGCGCTGCATCGCCGGCTCAAGAGCCATGCCGGACTCGACGCAGATGAGGAGCAGGTCAAGCGCATCCGACCAGGCCCGCCGGATCGAGGTCTGCCGGCGGGTAATCATGTTTTTCAACAGGATCACCGGAAGGTAGTAGCCTGCGATGAAGCCGGCCATCACCGCCATCAGCTTGAGCATTGGCGTGTTGAGCTGCTCGGCAAGCGCCGTGTTGGCGTAGATCAGCGCGATCATCGCCAACGCCAACGGCGCCATGACGCGGATCGCCAGCAGGACGATGAGGTGCCTCTCCGAGCGGTAGCCGGCCTGGCGCAGGGTGTCGCGCAGGGTTTCCGCCTCGAAAAGCTGGCGCAGGTTCAGCGCTTCAACGAGCTGGTTGAACGGCCCTTGTGGTTTGTTGCGCAGCCGCTTGTCGCTGATGACCTCGCGGAACTGCGCCTTCATGCGCTCGCGCTCTCCGGCGACCGACTTCATGCGGGCCGCCAGCTGGTCGCCCTGCATCAGCGGCCCGAACACGGTGAGCACCGTGGCGAAGACAGCGACGCCGACCAGGATACTCAAGAGGTTCTGGGGCTCCAGAAGGCCTGTGACGGTTTCGATCATGGCGTATCTAGATATCGAAGTTGATCATGCCGCGCATTACGAAAATGCCCGTCGCCATCCATATCAGGCAGCCCACGAGCAGGATGTTGCCGATGCCGGTGGTGAACAGCGGGTCGAGATAGCCGGGGCTGAGCAGGGCCATGCCGCCGCAGATCACGAACGGCAGCGCGCCGATGATCATCGCGGAGGACTTGGCCTCCTGGCTCACCGACTTGATCTTGAGCTTCATCTTCTTGCGGTCTCGCAGCACCCTCGAGAGGTTGCTCAGCGCTTCTGACAGGTTGCCGCCTGTCTGCATCTGGATCGCAATGACGACCGCCAGGAAGTTCACCTCGGCGAGCGGAATGCGCTCATACATGCGATCAAGACCCTGGTCGAGCGTGATGCCGACACGTTGACCCTCGACGAGTTCAAGGAATTCCGGCCCGACCGGCGCGGGCGTTTCCGAGGCGATGATGCGCATCGCATCGGCGACCGGCAAACCCGACTTCAGGCTGCGCACCATGACATCGATGGCGTCGGCGAATTCGCGAAGAAAGGCGGTTTCGCGCCGCCTGCGCATGAAGCCGAGAAACCATCTCGGCAAGCCGAGGGTTCCTGCGACGATCGCCAGCGCGACGATGTAGACGGGCGCGCCGAGGATCAGCACGCCAAGTCCCACCACCAGCCCGGTGACGATCGATCCGATCCAGAAGCTGCGCGGCGTGATGTCCAGTCCGCTCTGACTGATCATGGTGCGGATGCTCGCCCGCTTCTGGTTGCGGCGCGCCTGGTCGAGCTGCTTCAGCGAGTCCTGGATTTGCTTGCGCCGGGTGTCCCGACTGTCGGCCGCGAGGCGGGCGCTGATAGCTGAAAAGAACGATGGCCGATCCACCTTGCCGACGACCCGGCTGTCAATCCTTTTGGCCATGTCGGCCTGTCCGGTCAGGTAGGGGTAGAGCAGGGCGATCACCAGCCCGACCGCCGAGACCACGACGAGGGCGATGAGAAGCAACCGGGCAACGCTGTCGTCCATGGCTGGCGTTCTCCCTTATCTGATCGCGCCGTCAATACGCCCCTCGGCCCTTTCGCGCGCCTCGCCGAGGCGTTTATCCTCGCCGAAGTAGCGCGCGCGGTCCCAGAAATGCGGCCGGGCGATGCCGGTGGACCGATGCAAGCCGATAATCTTGCCCGAGGCGTCCTCGCCCTGGATTTCGTAAAGAAACAGATCCTGGGTGATGATGACATCGCCCTCCATGCCCACAACTTCGGTGATGTGGGTGATGCGGCGCGAGCCGTCGCGAAGGCGGGCCGCCTGCACCACGACGTCGATCGAGCCGACGATCATCTCCTTGATGGTTTTCGACGGCAGGCTGAAGCCGCCCATGGTGATCATCGATTCGAGGCGCTGCAGCGACTCGCGCGGAGTATTGGCGTGGACAGTCCCCATCGAGCCGTCATGGCCGGTATTCATCGCCTGGAGCAGGTCGAACGCTTCCGGTCCGCGCACCTCGCCGACGATGATCCGCTCGGGGCGCATGCGCAGGCAGTTCTTGACGAGGTCGCGCATGGTGATTTCGCCCTGCCCCTCAAGGTTCGGCGGGCGGGTTTCGAGGCGCACCACATGCGGCTGCTGGAGCTGAAGCTCGGCCGCGTCCTCACAGGTGATCACCCGCTCGTGCGCGTCGATGAAGCCGGTGAGACAGTTGAGCAGCGTTGTCTTGCCCGATCCCGTGCCGCCCGAGATCAGCACGTTGCAGCGCACCCGGCCGATGATGCCGAGAACCGTGGCCCCCTCGGGAGTGATTGAGCCGAATCGCACCAGGTCCGGCATCTTCAGCCGGTCCTTCTTGAACTTGCGGATGGTGAGCGTGGGGCCGTCCACCGCCAGCGGCGGCACGATGACGTTGACGCGCGATCCGTCCGCCAGGCGCGCGTCGCAGATCGGGCTCGACTCGTCGACGCGACGGCCGATCTGGCTGACGATGCGCTGGCAGATATTCAGAAGCTGGGCGTTGTCGCGGAACCGGACGCTCGATTTCTCGACCTTGCCGTTGACCTCGATGAAGCAGGCGTGCGCGCCGTTGACCATGATATCGGCGATGTCGTCGCGGGCGAGCAGCGGTTCGAGCGGGCCATAGCCCAGCACGTCGTTGCAAATGTCCTCGAGCAGCTCCTCCTGCTCGGCGGCCGACATCACAACGCCCTTGATGGCGATGATCTCGTTGACGATGTCGCGGATCTCGTTTCGCGCGGCTTGCCGGTCGAGCTGACCCAGTTGCGTCAGGTCGATGGCGTCGATCAGCGCGTTGAAGACGGTCGTCTTGATGTCGTAGTAGTTGTCGGGTCGCCGTCCGGTGGCGCGCGACGGCGGCGCTGGAACGATGGACGTCGCCGGCTCGGCCGGCGCCGTTCCGCCCGAGCGAGGCGCGACGGAAGGCAACGAGGGAGCCGGCGCCGTCTGGACGCCAGCTTTGTCGCCCCCGGTGTTGCGCCTCCCGAACATCATCTTACCTCTTCTTGCCCAGCGACAACTTTCCGAGGAACGGCAGCGCGAACCTGGGCTTCGGCGCCGCAGGCTGGCGGCCGGTCGCCGCCTCGGCCAGGGCCGCGATGTGCTCGACCGCCTTGGACTTCGGGTTGATCTCCGCCAGCATCTTGCCGGTCCCCGCCGCAGTGCCGAAGGTCACCGGGTCGAAGGGGAATGTCAACCGTGGTTCCGCGCCAACCGCCTTGGCGAAGTCGGCCGGCGGGATTTCCGGGCGCTTCGCCATGCCGACCTGATTGATGATCAGCAGCGGCGGGCGATCGTTCGGGCGCGTCGCCTTGAGAAGATCGATGATGTTCTTGGCGTTGCGGAGCGCCGACAGTTCCGGCGTCGCGGTGACGATCACCTCGTCGGCCTGAGCCAGGACGGCTCGCGACCACGACATCCAGGTGCTCGGCAGATCGAGAATCACCACAGGCACGGTGCGGCGAATCACATCGATCAGGCGCTCGATGGTCGAGGCCTCGACCGGATAGTCGCGATCGATCGAGGTCGGCGGCGCAAGCAGCGACAGCTTGTCGCCGACCTTGATCAGCAAACGGTCGACCACCGCCTCGTCGATACGCTCGGGCTGGAGAAAGGCGTCGGCGACCGACTGGTTCGGATCGACGTTGAAGTCCAGCGCCGCGGTGCCGAACGCCACATCGAGATCGACGATCACGGTTTCAAGCCCGTAGGCGCGCGGCACGGTCCAGCCGACATTGTGGGCGACCGTGCTCGATCCCGAGCCGCCCCGGGCGCCGATGAAGGCGACGACACGGCCGATCCTGGCGGCTTGCGGATCGCTGAAGAGCGAGCCGATGGACTGGATGAGCTGTAGCGAGGTGACGGGCGCGACGAGATAGTCGCTGATGCCGAGCCGCGTCAGCTCGCGATAGAGCAGCACGTCGTTGAGGTGACCGATGACGATCACCCGGGTCGAGGGTTCGCATACCGCCGCGAGCTGGGCGAGTTCGGCCAGCACACCGTCGCGGTTGGCCTGCGACTCGACGATCAGCACATTCGGCGTCTCGCTCTGGCTGTAGGTCTCGGCGGCGGCGGGAATGCCGCCGGTCTGGACCTGCACGTGCGCTTTCGACATGCGCCGGTCGGCGGCGGTGGCCTGCACCGCCTGGGCGGTCCGCGCATCCGTGCAGAAGGCGTGGATGTTGATTCTGGGGATCGTCACCAGCAGGTCCGGACGCGTATCGCCGCCGGGAAGCTGCTCGTTGGGGGCGGTCATGCTGGAGTCTCCACGGGGGGCGATGCGGCGCGCCTTACTGCTGCGCGACTTCGCTGATAGTTACGTCCTGCTGGTTGGTGGCCGGCGTCGCCGGCGACTGCGGCGTGCGGTAATCGGTGATCACCTTCTGGCGTCGCGACGCGTCCGGCGGCGTCTCGGCGCGCGGTGCGAGCACGTCGTTCGGGTTGGCGATCACGGCGGCGATGTTCTGCTGGTGGGCGCAGCCGAAGTTCGGCATCGGCAGGTTGTCCTCGGTGCGGGCCACGTTGGCGGTCCAGTCGCCGCACTCCGCCGTCTGCGCCACGGCGCGCGAGAATGAAGCGACGACCGGCGCGCCCTTGCCGCCATGTTGCGAGAGCGCGATGGCGCCGGCGGGCACCCCCTGCTGCTCGAGAATCTCGGCCACACGATTGGCCTGCGCCGAGGCGCCGGCGGGATACTGCACCGCCACGCGCATGGCGTTGGCGCCGCGCGCCTGCTGGGCGAAGCGGGCGACGGAAGCCTTCTCGGCCTGGGTGAGGCCCGCCCGGTTCGAGGGCACCTCGATGCGCGCCGAACCCTTCACCACCTCGATCGGGTAGCGCTGGTAGTGAAGCGGGGGCGAATAGACATCGTCGATCTCGCCGTTCAGGTGTTCGCTGCAGGCGCCGAGGCCGAGCGCCAGGGCCAGCGGCGACAGGCGCAGGAGCCGTGAGAAGGTGCGGGTGGTCATGATGGTCCTCGTTCGCTGCCGTTCGACGCTCATTCGACGATGAAGCCGACGTTGCCGTGGTAGACGCCCTGCGGCGTGCGCGACTGGGCGCCGTAGATTTTGTTCAGCCGGCCCCACAGGATCGTCTGGCGGTCGGTGGGCGCGTTGTAGCTGTCCATCGGGGTGGCGAGCTTGGCCTCGTTCACCGGGTTGACGACATAGGGCGTGACGATGACCACGAGTTCGGTCTCGCTCGACTGGAAGTCGCGGCTTCTGAACAGCGTGCCCAGGACCGGCAGATCCTTGGCGCCGGGGAAACCGTTGATCGCCTGCCTCGTCGAATCGAGGATAAGCCCCGCCATGACCATGGAGCCGCCGGACGGGAGCTCCATGGTGGTCTCGGCGCGGCGCACCTGCAGCCCCGGCACCGTGATCTGGGCGTTGGTGTCGGGCGTCCCGATGGTGAAGCCGTCCTGGTTGGTGATCTCGCTCACCTCGGTGTTGACGCGCAGGCTGATGCGGCCCTCCGAAAGCACAACCGGGGTGAACGCGAGGCCCACGCCGAAGGGCTTGAACTCGACCGTCACCTGGCCGTCCTGCTGGGCGACCGGGATCGGAAATTCGCCGCCGGCCAGAAACGTGGCGCTCTCGCCGGAGATCGCGGTCAACGTCGGCTCGGCCAGGGTGCGCAGCAGACTGTCGCGCTCGTAGGCCCGCAACACGCTATCGATCCGGTCGTTGCCGCTGGCCCAGCTCGCGCCGAGGCCGGCGTCGACCGGCGACCCGGGCACGTTCGCGACGCCGCCGAGGTACTGGTTGAGCGTGAAGGGATTGACGTTGACGAAGCCGACCGACAGCGGGCCCGAGTTGAGCGCCGCCCCGATATTCACGCCAAGCTGCTTCAGCACCTCGCGCTGCATTTCCACCACGCGGACGCGCAGCATCACCTGGTCCTTGCCGGTGATGGCGATGTTGTTCACGACCGTGCCCGTTCCGCCCGAGGACGCCGCCGCGCCGCCGTCGCCGGTGGAGGCGCCGCCGCCGGTGGAGGCGCCGCCGCCGGCGGAGGCGCCGCCGACAAACACACTGGCGAGGTCAACCGCCTGCTGGGCCGTGGCCGCGTTGGGCGCGGAGCCGCCCAGGATCACGGTGTTGTTCATGGTGTCGACGGTGATGCTGGCGCCGGGAATCGCCCGGTCGAGCAACTGGCGAAGCGCGCCGGCGTCAATCGCCACGTCGATATCGAGATTGAGGATCTGCTTTCCGGCCGCGTCGAAGAAGAAGATGTTGGTCTGCCCCGCGCCCTTGGCGAACAGGTAGGCGGTGTTCTGGGTGCGCACCACCGCGTCCACCACGGAAGGATTGCCCACCAGAACATCGCGCGCCGGCGCCGGCAGACGGATCACCATCGACTTGTTGAGACCCAGCCTGACGAAGCGGTTCTGTTCCGCGCCCGCCGGCGCGGAGCTGGCGAACGCCGCAAGCGCCAGGGAAAGGCCGAGGGTCAGGACGGCGAGGAGTCTGGTCATGGCGGTTGTCCTCGTGACGATCGTCTGGCTGGCGGCGGTCATGGTCTTTGGACCTAGTTGTTGAGCGTCGTCTTCCGGGCGACGCCATAGCGGTTGATGGTGATTTCGTTGCGGCCCTTACCGGTGGCGAAGCGGTCCGACAGGCGCGGGCGGTTGTCGCCGAGTTTGCTGTCGCCATTGTCTGCGATCGAGCGCAGCGTCAGCGAGAGCTCACCCGACTTCTCGGCGAAGGCGATTGCTTCAGTCTGCGCCGGTTCGAGTTCGAGCGTCGCATTGGCGCCGTCCGCCACCGGAGCGCCCTCACTGTTGGTCCGGAAGGTCTGGCCGATGGCGAGCACGCGCACGTTCGACAGGATGGTTTCGGTGACGCTGCGCTGGTTGCCGCCCATGTCCTGCCTGGAGGTGAGCAACACATCCACGCGGTCGTTCGGCAAGATGAAACCGCCGACGCCGGTTTCGGCGCTGATCGGCACCGAGATGGCGCGCATGCCCTGGGGCAACATCGCCGCCATGAAGCCTGAGGTGTTGGGCATCACCAGCTTCTGCGCGCTCACTGCCTCGCCTTCGAACATCTGCGTGCGGGTACGGGCGTTCTCAAGCTCGGCGCGGGCCTCGGGCCGGGCTTCCTTGGTGATCATCCACGGCCGCACGGACGCGGTCGGCCACTCGGTCCAGGAGAGTTCTGAAGCCTGGACACTGTCGCCGGGAGGGATGTCCAGGGCGGCGACGAGCACCTCGGTCATCGGCACCTCGTTCACCGTCACCACAGCCGGGTCCACCGGCCCCTGGTTGCCAAGGTTACGCACCAGCAAAATCGCGCCCAGCGCGGCAAGCGCGGCAATCGCCAGAACAATCACTTGTGATCTGCCCATCGCACTGAACCCACTCGAGGAACCGGGCCACTCGCCCGACTTTGGACCCTCACTATCGGTGCGAAAGGTCAAAGTATGGTTAATGGACCGTTGGCGATGCGCTCCAATCCGGAAACCGGACCGCCGACGCGGCGCGCCGCCACGTTTTCGTTTCACGCATCATCCCGCCACGTGGTGACCGCTTGACGGAGAAAGATGATGCAAATCAGAGATATGGCGCTTCCGACCCGATGCGGTCAGGCCGGATCACGCGCTAGTGTTGCAAGGCCGCGAACCACCACGTTTCGGGCAGCACAAGCAGCGCGCCCGCCGCGATGGACATGCCATAGGGAAGCTCGACCTTCTTGCCGGCGATGGAGGCGAAGGCGTCCATGCCGGTCAAAGCAGCGTAGCGCTGCGCCGCCCGAATGCCAAGAACGGCGAGGGCGAGAACGCCGCCGCAGACCGCGGTGAAGACGACGAACGCCAGCAGGTGATCGAATCCGATCCACAGACCCGCCGCCGCCAGCATCTTGGCGTCTCCGCCGCCGACAAGGTTCGCGGCGAACAGGCCGAAGCCCAGCACCAGAAGGAGGACGCCGGCGACAATATGCATGCCCGCGACCGGCAGCGGCATGGCGAACACGAAGGCCGCCACGACGAAGGTGAGCGCGGTCAGCGCGTTCAGCCAGTTCGGGATTCGCAGCGTGAGAAAGTCGAAGACGCCGCTGGCGATGACAAGAAGCGGAAACAGCGAGATGACCAGACTCTGCATCATGACAAGAACCCAGTGTGCCGGTGCGCGGTGCGAATCATTCGGGCTCAGGCTGCCATGGTCACGGTAAAGACAGGCTTGGCGTCCGGCAGATATTTTTCAGGACGATTTAGAGACCACACTCTCAGGCCAGCATCCACGCCAGTCCCCAGGTGGATGATACGATCACCAGAAGATCCCCCAAAAGCCCAAAAGGCAGACGAAACCTCAAATCAATAAAGCGAACAATAACTTCGATACCACGTTGATCGAGGACGCGGCAACCGCGCATCATCGAACGTTCGCAGGAACAGCCGGCGCTTCGCCGAGATCAGGCGCGGCGCCGGCCGTTCTGCTCCCTCGGCGGAGTGCGCGCGGCGGTAGGCTACCCGACCGCCGCTCCACGCCTG
>DAIODI010000014.1:14321-26425 GCA_036746875.1 Aestuariivirgaceae bacterium
GTAATTGCGGGTCCTTGCCGTTTTCTTGGCTTGGCCCGGCCCGTTCTGCTCCCTGGGCGTTGGTAGCGGGTCGGCCTGTTCCCCTCCCGCCGCTCCACGCCTGTTTCTACAGGTTAGGGCGCGCCCGGCGCGCTCGCGGAGAGAGTTGTGCCGATGGAGGTAAAGAAAGCGTTGAGAGTTGAGCCGAGGGCCGTCGCGCCAGCGACAATGGCGAGGCCGATCAGGGCGGCGAGCAGGCCGTACTCGATGGCGGTGGCGCCAGAGTCGTCCTTAAGGAAACGGATAATCATGGTAGGAACCTCCAGGGTGAATTTGCACTCATGGGTTGAACACCCGAGAAACCTTTACGCCCTGTCGCCGCGAAGAGTCAATTTTTGATTGCGCAATTTTTTATGGCATCGTCCGCGGTGGTAAATGTTCACCATGTGCGCTACGCACCGAACCGCCTGCCGCGACGGCGCTTCGGGCGCGACAAAGGGCGCAGGGGGAGCCGAAGCTCCCCCTGCGCACGCAGAGATCGAGGGCGTTCAGGGGCCGCCGTACCCCCTGACCTGATTTGTTTAGGAAGGCTGCGAAGCGGACAGCGTGGTGCCGATACTGTTGAAGAACGCGTCGAGAGAGGTGCCAAGGAACGTCGCGCCCGCGACAATGGCAAGACCGATGAGAGCGGCGAGCAGCGCGTATTCAATGGCGGTGGCGCCGGACTCGTTCTTCAGAAAACAGGTGATCATGATGGATACTCCGATTACCATGCACATTCTCTTGTCGAGAGCGCATGAAATCTTTTACTCGCTCGCTGATTTGTGGTCAACCTGCGACCGCAATCTTGAATTGTGCAATTCGTTTCATCGTATACTGGTGGTAATTTTCAACCAGTCTGCTTCCCGCACGTCGTAAGGGTTTGTTCACTACGCCAGATCATGATCGCCGCAAATCCGGGCGAGTCCACCGGCCCCTGAAGGAGTGTCCCATGCCTGTTCCTGTTCACGCCACCCGCCTCACCCTCGTCTTGGCCGCCGCTCTGTGTGCAGTTTCGGGTGCTGCGGCCGCCGGGACCAGCGTCACGGTTCCGGTGGACAGGGCCAGGGTGCTGTCGATCGCCGGAACGCCGTCGGCGATCATCGTCGGCAATCCCCTGTACGCAGATATCAGCGTACAGAACGGCAAGGTGGTGGTGTTCGGCAAGAACTACGGCGCGACCAATGTCATCATCATGGATGAGGTCGGCAACCAATTGGCCGCCTTCGACATCATGGTGTCCGGCCGCGGCAGCGGCGACGGCAACGTGACGGTCTACAGGAGCGCAGCGCGGAGCTCGGCGATATGCGCGCCCGACTGCGAGCCCACCCTTCAGGTCGGCGACGACTTCGACTTCGTGAAAGCTCTGATCTTCGCCATAACCTTCTAGAGTTCCCTATCCTCGGCGGCGGCCGAGGCCAGCTATTTTGTTAATGCGCTTAACGACGCCATACCCTTCATGTGTTCCCCGCCCTCGGCGGCGGCCGCGGCCGGCGCGACGGTGGCCGCGACGGGGGGGGGCGCGCCCTGATCTGCCGCGCGTCCTGAACCGGTCGTCGCCTGACCTGCCTCGGCCGGAAGCTCTATGTTCTTGTATTCGCATCATCTTTGTCCGCCAGGTGGCGGCCACCTGGCGGGTTGATGCGCTACCGGCCGGCGCATGGCTCTTTCGGGCGCGGCGCATCCGGCCGGTCGCCGTCGTCTTCCAGAATGCGCAGCGCCGCTCCGTCGAGATCCTCGAACTGTCCGCTGCGCAGCGACCAGATGAACGCGCCGAGGCCCACCGCCCCGAGGAACAGCGCCACAGGGATCAGGAACAGCAGCCCGTTCATGCGGCCTTCTCCAGCGATTGCGGGCGGGCGGGCGCGGCGGCGGGCGCGGCGGAGAGGCCAAATCCTGCCCCCGACGGCCTGAACCGCGGCATCGCCTGGAGCCTCAGCGCGTTCGCCACCACGATGATCGAGGAGGTGGACATGGCGACCGCCGCGACGAGCGGCGAGGCCAGCCCCGCCATGGCGACCGGCACCGCCTGCACGTTGTAACCTATGGCGAGCGCTAAGTTCTGCCGCGCCTGCCGCGCCGAGGTGACCGCGATGTCGCGGCCGGTGAGCACGGGTTTGAGCGACTGGCCGAGGAACACGATATCGGCGGCGGTGCGGCCGATGTCGGAGGCCGTGGCCGGGGCCATCGACGCATACCCGGCGGCGAGCGCCGGCGCGGCGTTCAGGCCGTCGCCCACCATCAGCACCTTGCGCCCCGCCGCCCCCAGCGCCTCGACGTAGGCGAGCTTGGCCTGCGGCGTCCAGCGCGCCCGGAAGGTGGAAATGCCGACGGCCGATGCGATTCGCTGTACGGCCTCCTGGCGATCGCCGGAAAGCAACTCGACGCCGATCCGCTGGCGCTGGAATCCCGCCACCACGGCGGCGGCGTCGGGGCGCAGCTCATCCTCGAACCGGAACAGCACCAGCGGCCCCGAGGGCGGGCGGAGCACCAGCTCCGGCAGTCCCTCGCCCGGGCGCGCGGTTGCCGCGTCCGCGCCGTTCTCGTGCATCCCGCACCAGGCGCGCGAGCCGAGCCGCACCGGATGGCCGCGCCACTGGCCGGAGAGGCCCGCACCCGGCTCCTCGCGCACGTCGCTCACCGCCAGCGGGATCACGCCGCGCGCCTCGGCTTCCGCCGCCAGCGCGCGCGACAGCGGGTGCATGCTGCGCGCCGCGAGTCCGGCGGCGAGCGCCAGCGTTTCGGTCGAGAGGAGCTTCGGCTCGACGAGATGCGGCGTGCCGAGGGTCAGCGTGCCGGTCTTGTCGAACACCACCGTGTCGATCTCGGCGAGCTTCTCCAGTCCTGCGCCGTCCTTGATCATCACGCCGTTGCGGAACAGAAGCCCCGAGGCGACGATCTGCACGGAAGGCACCGCCAGCGCCAGCGCGCATGGACAGGTGATGATGAGCACCGCAATCGCCGGCATCAGCGAGGCGCGCCAGTCGAACCCCGTGTGGAGCAGCCAGCCGGCGAGCGTCGCGGCGGCGAGGACATGCACGGCGGGCGCATAGAGCCGCGCCAGCCGGTCGGCCAGCATGACGTAGGCCGACTTCGACTGCTCGGCCGCCGTCATCAGCCGGATGATCTCGCCGAGGAAGGTGTCCTCGCCCACCGCCGTCACCTCCACGGTCAGGGGGCCGGTGAGGTTGAGCGTGCCGGCGTGGACGGCCGCGCCCGCGCCCGCCGCCTCCGGCGTGGTCTCGCCGGTGACGAGCGAGCGGTCGATATCGCTTGTCCCTTCGGCCACCACGCCGTCGGCGGGAATCCGCTCGCCCGCCGCCACCAGCACGCGCATGCCGGGCCTGAGGTCGCGCAGGCGGACGAAGCGCGCCTGCCCGGCGTCGTCGAGCGCGGTCGCGCCCGAGGCCGCGAGCGCCACCAGCTGCGAAACCGCGGAGCGGGCGCGCGCGCGCATCATCTGGTCGAGGGTGCGCCCGACGAGGAGGAAGAACAGCAGCGTCACCGCCGCGTCGAAGTAGGCGTGCTTGCCGCCGTGGATGGTCTCGTAAAGGCTCACGGCGGTAGCCAGGATGACCCCGAGCGAGATCGGCACGTCCATGCTCATCCGCCGCCGCGACAGCGCCCGGCAGGCGCCCTTGAAGAACGGCTGGCCCGCGTAGGCGACGGCCGGCAGCGCGATCAGCGCCGAGAGCCAATGGAACAGATCGCGCGTCGCCCCGTCGGCGCCGGACCACACCGAGACGGACAGCAGCATGATGTTGGCGGCGGCGAAGCCGGCGACGGCGACGGCGCGCAGCAACGTCGCGCCCTCCGCCTCATCGACGGCGGTGGTGGATTCGAACGGATCAAAGGGCCGCGCCGGGTAGCCGAGGCGCTCCAGCGCGTCGAGCACGCCCTGCGCGGTGTTCTCGCCGGCGCGCCATGTCACCGCCACCTGGCGCAGCGTGAAATTGACGCGCGCCGTATCGACGCCAGGCTCGGCCCTGAGGCCGCGCTCGATGGTGGTGATGCACTGCCCGCAGTGGATCGCCGGCGCGATCATGTCGAGGCGCTTCACGCCCGGGCCCGCGTCGCGCGCCCATGCCTCGGCGTCGGCGGCGGCGAGGCTTGCGGCGAGTTGCGGGGCGGCGTCGCAGCACACGGTCATGGCTTCACCACGAAGCGGTACTGCCGCTTGAGCTGCTGTTCGCCGTCCTGGCGGACCACAACCTCGGCCGTCCACAGGCCCGGCGCGAGCGGGGCCGCAGCTTCGTACCGGCCGTCGCCGGTGGAGACGAGCGCGATCGCATGGTCCTCGCCTTCGTGGGCCGGCCGGGCGAAGGCGACGGACACGTCGAGCCCGGCGAGCGGCGCGCCCGCCCGGTCGGCGAGGCTGACGGCAAGCCTGCCGCCCTCCAGATCGAACGAGGCGCGCCAGCCGCGCGCCTGCTCGCGTCGTCCCGCCTCGAGCCCCGCGTTGAAGCCCTGCGAGGCGACATAGCTGTTGGGCACGACGAGCCCCGACCACGTCGAGTTGGCGAACCAGGCGAGCGTGAGATTGACGGCGATGGTGACGCCGAAGAAGGCGCACAGGATCGCCAGCATGTGCCGGCCGGTGAACTCGCGGGTCCCGGCAGGTTCCGCCCTTTGCATCCGGGTCTCAATCGTCATCTTGCTCCGTCCTCGGCCACTGGAAAAAGGTTTCCGCCGCCGCCGTTTCGCCACCGCCCTCGGCCTCGATCCTGAAGCTGAAAGCCCCGCGCTCGACGCCCGGCGTCGCGGGCGCGGTGACGAAGATGCGCACGCTCCTCACCTTGTCGGCCTGGACCGGAATGGCGACGGCGGCCGCGGGCGGCGCGTCGGACCCGGTCATCTGCATGGCGGCGCCGGGAAGCCCGTGGATCGACAGCGTGAAGACGCGCGGCTCGCGAGCCATGTTGAGGATCTTCACCGTGTAGCCGTTGCGCACGCCGCCGTCGGCGAGCTCGACGTAGATCGGGTTTCGGTCGTGCAGCACGCTGAGATCGAGCGTCGCGCGGTTGGCCACCGCCACCAGCATCGCCAAGCCGATCAGCCCCCAGATCGCGAAGTAGATCATGGTGCGCAGCCGCACGATCTCGCGCCAGCCCAGCGGCGCCTGTTGCTCGAGACCGGCCGCGTGGGCGTTGCAGGAGCGCAGCGTGGTGTAGGAGATCAGGCCTTTCGGTTTCCCGATCTTCTCCATCACGCCGTCGCAGGCGTCGATGCACAGCGCGCAGGTGATGCATTCGAGCTGGCTGCCGTTGCGGATGTCGATGCCCATGGGGCACACCGCCACGCACAGGTTGCAGTCGATGCAGTCGCCGAAGCGGCGGTCCGGCTCGTGGCGGCGGTCACGCTGGCCGCCGCGCGGCTCGCCGCGCCAGGCGTTGTAGGTGACGTTGAGCGAGTTCTCGTCCAGCATCGCCGCCTGGATGCGCGGCCACGGGCACATGTAGGTGCACACCTGCTCGCGCATGAAGCCGGCGAACACGAAGGTGGTGGCGGTGAGCGTGAGGATGGTGAGGTAGGCGACCGCAGGCGCTTGCGCGGTGATCAACTGCACGAACAGCGTCGGCGCGTCGGCGAAATAGAACACCCACGCGCCGCCGGTCAGCAGCGCGATGACCATCCACATGGTGTACTTGATCGCCCGCTTGGCGAACTTTTCTACGGACATTGGTTCGGCGTCGAGCCGGAGGCGGGCGTTGCGGTCGCCTTCGACGCGGCGCTCGATGGCCACGAACAGGTCGGTCCACACCGTCTGCGGGCAGGCGTAGCCGCACCAGGCGCGCCCCACCGTGGAGGTGACCAGGAACAGACCGATGCCGGCCATGATCAAAAGGCCGGCGACGTAGTAGAATTCCTGCGGCCAGATTTCGAGGAAGAAGAAGTAGAACCGCCGGTTGGCGAGATCGACGAGGATCGCCTGGTCCGGCGCGTGCGGTCCGCGATCCCAGCGGATCCACGGCGCCACGTAATAGATGGCGAGCGTGACGGCGAGGATGATCCACTTGAGGCGGCGGAAGAAGCCCTCCACCGCCTTCGGATGCACGGGCACGCGCGAAGCGTAGAGCGACCGGGTGGCGGCGGCGTTCACCGCCTCCGCCTCGACGCGCTCGACCTCGGCGGGGTGATGCGCCGGGGGCTTCCTGTCGACGGTGTTCAGAACTTCGACCATGACCTCAAGCGCCTGGCGTCGCGGCTCGCAACCATCGCACGGGCGAGCCAGGCGCCCGCCCGTGGCAAATCGTCGTCAGTTGCTGACCTCGCCGCCGCCGAGCGAGTGGACGTAGACGGCGAGCTGCCTGATTGTGGCGTCGTCGAGACGCTGCGTCCAGCCGGGCATCACGCCGTGGCGCGGCCTGGCGATGTGGGAGATCACTTCGTCCCTGCTGGCGGCGAAGAGATGCACCTTGTCGGCGAGGTTCGGCGCGCCGAGCTCGCGGTTGCCCTTGCCGTCCTCGCCATGACAGGCGACGCACTGTTCGGCGAAGATCGCCTTGCCGCGCTCCACCGCCGCCGTGTCGGCCACCGCGTCTCCCTGCAAGGTCAGCACGTAGTCCGAGACGTCGGCGATCTGCGCCGGTTCGAGAATGCCGTCGCCGAACGCCGGCATCTGGCTGTCGCGGGTGTCGGGATCGGCCGTGTAGCGGATGCCGTGCCTCAACGTGATGTAGATGTCGTCCACCTTGCCGCCCCAGATCCATTCGTTGTCGGCGAGGTTGGGATACCCCTTGCCGCCCAGCGCGCCCGAACCGTGACACTGCATGCAGTTGACCTTGAACGCCGCCGCCCCGCCGGCGTTGGCGAACTCCAGAAGATCCGCCTGTTTGCGGATATCGTCGAGCGGGGTGGAGTTGATGCGGTCGATGAAGGCCTGCTGCTGGGTGCGCCACTCGGCGAGCTGCTCCTGCACATCGGCGCGGCTCGAATATCCCAGCACGCCGGACCAGCCGGGCAGCGAGGGAAACAGGATGCAATAGACCGCCGCCCAGGCGATCGTGATGTAAAAGGTGTTGAGCCACCAGCGCGGCAGCGGCGTGTTCAGCTCCTTGATGCCGTCCCACTCGTGCCCGGTGGTGTCCGTGCCGGTGGCCTCGTCCTTTTCGATCCTGGCCATGGTCGTTCAGTCCTCGTTGTCGTTCCGCAGCGGAATCCGGGCGCTGTCCTCGTAGGTCTGCCGGCTGCCCGGCCTGAAGACAAAGGCGATCACGCCGATGAAGAAGAGCATGAGCGCCACCAGCCCCCAGCTGTCGGCGAATTGGCGCATGGCGGTGTAGGTTTCCATCGCTGTCATCACCTCAGGTTGGCTTCGGCCTTGTAGGTGGAGAAGTCGACAAGCGTGCCGAGCATCTGGAGATAGGCGACGAGCGCGTCCATCTCGGTGATGCGCCCCGGCTGCCCGTCGAAGTCGCCCGCCGTGGCCCTGGCGTAGCGCCTGGCCAGCTCCTCGGCGCCTTCGCCGGTCGCCTGCGCGACCAGATCGGCCCTGGCGTTGTCGATCATCTCCGGCGTGTAGGGCACGCCGACGGCGGCGTTGGCCTTGAGATGGCCGGCGATGTCGTCGAACCTCAGCTCCGTCTCGCGCAGGAACGGGTAGCCCGGCATGATCGATTCCGGCACCACCGCGCGCGGGTTCACGAGGTGCTCCCACTGCCAGTCGTTGGAGTACTTGCCGCCGACGCGGGCGAGGTCCGGCCCGGTGCGCTTCGAGCCCCACTGGAACGGATGGTCGTACATCGACTCCGCCGCCAGCGAGTAGTGGCCGTAGCGCTCCACCTCGTCGCGGAAGGGCCGGATCATCTGGCTGTGGCAGACGTAGCAGCCCTCGCGGATGTAGATATCGCGCCCGGCCAGTTCGAGCGGGGTGTAGGGACGCATCCCGTCCACCTTCTCGATGGTGTTCTCGACGAAGAACAGGGGCACGATCTGCACCAGCCCGCCGATGGTGACGACGAAGAAGCTCAGCACCAGCAGCAGCGTGGCGTTGGTTTCGATTTTCTTGTGATCGATCATGGCTTCGTTGCCTTCGGGAGGTTCAGGGCCATCACGACGTCACCGCGACGGGGGCGCCCATGGGCGCCTCCTCGCGGCGCTCGCCACGGACCGTGCGGATGAGGTTGTAGACCATGATCAGCGAGCCGATCAGGTAGAGCGCCCCGCCGGCCGTGCGCATCACGTAGAAGGGATGCATGCGCTCGACCGTCTCGACGAACGAGTAGACGAGGAAGCCCTGCTCGTTGACCTCGCGCCACATCAGGCCCTGCATGATGCCGGAGACCCACATGGCCGAGGCGTAGATGACGATGCCGAGGGTGGCGAGCCAGAAGTGCCAGTTCACCAGCCGGTCGGAGTAGAGCCCCGGACGGTTCCACAGCTTCGGCACCAGGTAGTAGACGGCGCCGAGGGAGATCATGCCCACCCAGCCGAGCGCGCCCGAGTGCACGTGGCCGATGGTCCAGTCCGTATAGTGCGACAGCGAGTTCACCGCCTTGATCGACATCATCGGGCCTTCGAAGGTCGACATGCCGTAGAAGGCGATGGAGATCACCATCATGCGCAGGACAGGATCGGTGCGCAGCTTGTCCCAGGCGCCCGAGAGCGTCATCAGGCCGTTGATCATGCCGCCCCAGGAGGGCATCCACAGCATGATCGAGAACACCATGCCCAGCGTCTGCGCCCAGTCGGGCAGAGCGGTGTAGTGCAGGTGGTGCGGACCGGCCCAGATGTAGAGGAAAATCAGCGACCAGAAATGCACGATGGAGAGCCGGTAGGAGTACACCGGCCGCTCCGCCCGCTTCGGCACGAAGTAGTACATCATGCCGAGGAAGCCGGCGGTGAGGAAGAAGCCCACGGCGTTGTGGCCGTACCACCACTGCGTCAGCGCGTCCTGAACGCCCGAGAAAGCGGAGTAGCTCTTGTAGCCGAGGAACGACACCGGCGCCGCCAGGTTGTTGACGATGTGCAGCATCGCGATGGTGACGATGAAGGCGAGGTAGAACCAGTTCGCCACATAGATGTGCGGTTCGCGGCGCTTCAGAAGCGTGCCGAAGAACACCAGGAAGTAGGCGACCCAGACCACCGTGAGCCAGAGGTCCACGTACCATTCGGGCTCGGCGTACTCGCGGCCCTGGGTGATGCCCAGCACATAGCCGGTGGCGGCCAGCACGATGAACAGCTGGTAGCCCCAGAACACGAACCAGGCGAGGTTGCCGAAGGCCAGCCGGGCGCGGCAGGTGCGCTGGACGACGTAGAACGAGGTGGCGATAAGCGCATTGCCGCCAAAGGCGAAAATCACCGCCGAGGTGTGCAGCGGCCGCAGCCGTCCGAAGTTGGTCCACGGCAGGTTGAGGTTAAGCTCGGGCCAGGCGAGCTGAGAGGCGACGACGACGCCGACGAGAAAGCCGACGACGCCCCAGAACACGGTGGCGATGCAGCCCGCCCGGATGACGCCGTCGAGGTAGGTCGACTCGTCGGCCTCACGCGAGGGTGCGCCGGAGAAGTCCATGGTGCGGGCCTTCCAGACGATCCAGGTCAGGATCGCCAGCACGAAGACCCACATGTGAAAGGCAAAGCCCGGATCGTGCGCCCGCGCCGCGAGCGTGACAAACACGAGACCCATGAGCCCGAGCAGCCCCATCTGGGCCAAACCGCCTGAAACCGCCATTGCGAATTCCTTCCAGCCACCCTCGCGCCAGGAGACGCGCTCCGCCACCCGACATGTTGAAAGTTCACACATGGCGCGCGCGGCAACCTTGATCTGAATCAAGGCGGGATGTGTCGCAGTGATCGACTTTGGGTCAGGTTCACCAGACGGGATCCAGGCGCCGGTGACTCACAAGCCGTCTGACATCGCCGCCGGAGCGGCCCGCCCGCCGTTGCGCGCGGTTCCGTCGCTCCCGTCGCCACGGGCTGGCGACGGGCGCGCCGAGGCGAACGACAACGCCGCGCCGCTGTCGTCGCGCGACCCGCTCGATGTGCTGGCCCAGGAGCACCGCTTCCAGGCCGAGGTGTGCAACGGTCTGGAGCGGATCGCCGACGGTCTGCCCGACGAGTGCGATCGCCGGCTCTGCCAGCAGATCGTGGCGTGTCTGCGCTACGATCTGCCGCTGCACCACCGCGACGAGGAGCGCGGGCTGTTTCCGCTGTTGCGGCGGCGGGCCCCGCCCGGCGATTCGATCCATGAGGTGCTCGATCATCTCGAGCGCGACCATTCCACCGACGAAGGCTTCGCCGACGAACTGATCGAGGCGCTGGACCGTCTCGCTGCGGGCGAACGCCCGCCGAATCCGGAGATGGTCGGCTACATGCTGCGCGGGTTCTTCGAGGGCTACCGCCGGCATATCCACTGGGAGGACACCCTCGTCATCCCGCTCGCCCGCCAGCTGCTGACTGACGACGATCGCGCCGCGCTCAGCGCCTCGATGTCGGCCAACCGGCTGGCCGAGCACCCTGGCAGGACGTGAAGATGCGCAAGTCGCTGATCCGCAAGCACGCCGCCGGCGCGCCGCGCTACACGAGCTATCCGACCGCGCCGCATTTCCACGCCGGGGTGGACGGCGAAACCTATCGCGGCTGGCTTCGGGCGCTGGCCCCGGAAGGCGAGCTGTCGCTCTACGTTCATATCCCCTTCTGCGACACGCTGTGCTGGTTCTGCGGGTGCCACACCAAGCACACCCTGCGCTACGAGCCGGTCGCCGCCTACCTGACGTCGCTCGCGCAGGAGATCGCCACCGTCGCTAGCCTCGTCCCCGAGGGGTCGCGCGTCACCTCGATCCAGTGGGGCGGCGGGTCGCCGACCATTCTTGAACCAGACGACATCGCCCGTCTCGGCGCCGCGTTGAGAGACGGCTTCAGCCGCGACCCGGCCTGCGAGTTCGGCGTCGAGATCGACCCGCGCGGCATGACCCGCGACAAGATCGCCGCGATGGCCGCCGCCGGCTGCAATCGCGCCTCCATCGGCGTGCAGGACTTCAATCCGGCGGTGCAGAAGGCGGTGAACCGCATCCAGTCCTTCGAGGAAACGCGCGATATTGTCGAGGCGCTGCGAGCGGCGGGGATCGCCGCCATCAACATCGACTGCATGTATGGTCTCCCCGGTCAGCCGCGCGACTCCGTCGCCGCCACCGTGGAGCAGGTGCTGTCGCTCAAGGCGTCGCGGATCGCCATGTTCGGCTACGCCCACGTCCCGTGGCTCAAGCCGCACATGAGGCTGATCGACGAGGCCGCGCTTCCCGGCCCCGAGGAGCGGTTCGCGCAATCCAACCGGGCCGGCGCGCAGATCGTCGCGGAAGGGTATGTCCGCATCGGCCTCGATCACTTCGCGCTGCCGGGCGATCCGATGGCGCAGGCGCTGGAGGGCGGCGCGCTGAAGCGCAACTTCCAGGGCTACACCACCGACAGCGCGCCCGCCCTCATCGGCTTCGGCGCCTCCGCCATCGGGCGGCTGCCGCAGGGCTATGTGCAGAACGCCCCCGCCAGCCACGATTACGCCCGGCGGGTGGCGAACGGCGGGCTCGCCGCGGTGCGCGGCATCGCGCTCACCGACGACGACCGGATGCGCGGCTACGCCATCGAGCGGCTGATGTGCGAGCACCGCCTCATCCGCGACGAGCTGCTGGAGAAGTTCCCCGACCTCGCCGAGGAGCTTCTCTCGGAGATCGCGTATCTCGCCGACAACGATCCCGACCGGCTGATCGAGCGCACCGGCGACGGCTTCGAGGTGACGGCGACCGGCCGTCCGTTCGTCAGGGCGATCTGCGCGAGCTTCGATCCCTACTTCGCCAAGGGCGTCGCGCGGCATTCCGCCGCCGTCTGAAGCGGCCCGCAGCCGTCGGCCGCCGCCGGTTCGGTCCCGCCTGGCGCAGGGATCACCGCGGCGCAACCACCCATGCGCGGCGACACAAACCCGGCGCTGCGGATTGCCGCCGGAAGACGCGGCGTGTGGGCCGGCGTCATTGCTGGCCGAGACCGACGGCGACGTTGACCGCCAGTGCAAGGATCACCGTGTTGAAGAAAAACGAAGCGACGCCGTGGACGAGCGTCGCCCGCCGCATGCGGGAGTTGAGCACCTGAACGTCTGA
>DAIODI010000015.1:0-26297 GCA_036746875.1 Aestuariivirgaceae bacterium
CGGCGCCTGGGCCTCCACCCCCTCCCCGGCGATGGCGCGCGCGAGCGTCGCGGCCGCCTCGTCCTCGGGCACATCGCCCGGCGAAAGGCGCGCGGCGAACACCCGCGTCACTCCCGCAGCTGCCAGCGCCGCGAGATCGGCGGACCTCAGTACGCGGCCCTTCTTGAACACGCCGCCCGCGTGCTTGGCCGAATGCGCGAGGATCGCGCCCTCGGCCTCGGCCAGCGGAAGTTCGCCGAACCTCATCGCGGTCGCGCCGCGCTCTCGCCGAGCCGCAGCACCTGCGTCATCTCGGCCATGATGGAGACGGCGATCTCCGCCGGCCCGCGCGCCCCGATGGCGAGCCCGATGGGGCCGTGGATGCGCGCCAGCGCCTCATCATCGAAGCCGCGCGCCCTCAGCCGGTCGTGGCGGGCGGCGCTGGTCTTCCGCGATCCCAGCGCGCCGATGTAAAACGGGCGGCCCTTCAGCGCCGCGTCGAGCGCCGGGTCGTCGATCTTCGGATCGTGGGTCAGCGCCACCAGCGCCGTGCGCTCGTCGAGCGGCGTCGCCGCCAGCACTTCGTCCGGCCACTCGGCGTGAAGCTCCACATCGGGAAACCGCGCGCCGGTGGCGAACGCGCCGCGCGGATCGATCACCACCACGTCATAGCCCGCCGCCTTCGCCATGGGGATCAGCGCCTGGGCGAGGTGCACCGCGCCGACGACGACCAGCTTCAGCGGCGGATTGTAGACGTTGACGAACTGCTCTCGGCCGTCGGCGCCGCGCACCACGCCGGAGGCGTCGAACCGGAACGCCGTTTCAAGCTCGGCCGCCAGCGGATCGCCGGCCGCCTCCGCGCGCGCCACCAGCCGCTGCGCGCCCGAGTCGAGATCGGTGACGAGAGCGCCGGCGCGTCGGTCCCGGCGCGCCCGCAGCAGGTCATCGAGCAGGTCGCGCCGCATCCGCTCAGACCCCGAGAGGCTCGACGTAGACGCGGATCCTGCCGCCGCAGGCGAGCCCCACCTCCCACGCCGTCTCGTCGGCGACGCCGAACGCCAGCGTCTTCGCCACGCCGGAGACGATCACGTCCTGCGCCTCGCTCACCACCGCGCCCTCGACGCACCCGCCGGACACCGACCCGATGAAGTTGCCTTCCGCGTCGATGGCGAGCTGGCTGCCCACCGGTTGCGGCGCCGATCCCCACGTCTCGATGACGGTTGCGAGCGCCACCTTGCGTCCCTCGCCAAGCCACGCCGCCGCCTGGTCCAGCACCGTCGCATCGCTTGCGCTCATGGCCCCGCTCCCGCCGTCACCCGCCTGTCGTCACGCCTGTAGAGGCGCGGATCGTGCGCGCCGTCCGCCGAGTATGTGAGCGCTTTCGCCAGCTCTTCAAGGCTGGCGAGGTTGTGGACGGGCCGGAACTCGTCCACGTGCGGCAGCATCGCCCGCACGCCGGCGGCGCTCGCCGCGAAGCCCTTGTAGCGCAACAGCGGATTGAGCCAGACGACGCGGCGGCACGAGCGCCTGAGCCGCGCCATCTCGTGCGCCAGTTCCGCGCAGTCCTCGCGCTCCAGCCCGTCCGACATGATCAGCACATGGGCGCCTTGCGAGAGCACGCGGCGGCCCCATTTCCAGTTGAACTCCTTCAGCGTCCGGCCGATCCGCGTGCCGCCGGACCAGTCCTTCACCGCGCCCGCCACCTTCTCCAGCGCCTCGTCCACGTCGCGCCGGTCAAGCTCGCGGGTGATGTTGGTGAGGCGGGTGCCGAACACGAACACGCTGACGCGATCGCGGTCGGTTTTGAGCGCATGGAGAAAGTGCAGGAACATCCGCGAATAGGTGGTGCATGACCCTGAGATGTCGGTGAGCACGACCAGCGGCGGCTCATGCGTGCGCGGGCGCTTGTGCTGGAGATCGATCATCGCCCCGCCGGACCGCAGCGAGCGGCGAAGCGTGCGCCGCAGATCGGCGGCCCCGCGCGACGACGCCTCGAACCGGCGCGTCTTCACCTCGACGCGCTCAAGCCGCATGCGCCGGATGGCGGCGCGCGCATTCGCTTCCTCCGCCGCCGTCATCTGCTCGAAGTCGCGCGCCCGCAGCACCTCGTCGGCGGAGGCCGAATACTCGCCCTCGATCTCGATCTCGCCCGGGGATTCGCGGCGCGACTGCTGGCTGTCGCGCTCGGCGAACATGGCGTTGGCGAGGCGGCGCTGGCCCGCCTCCTTCTTCCTCGGATGGCCCTCGACGCGCACCTGCTGGAACAGGAGCTGCATCATCTGCTCGATCATCTTCGGCCGCCGCCAGAACACGTGGAACGCCTGGTCGAACAGCGCCTTGTGTTCACGCCGCTTCACGAATACGGCGTGCAGCGTCCAGTAGAAATCCTGCTTGGTTCCAAGGCCGCCCAGGGTGGCGGCGTCGAGCGCGTCCAGCACCTGGCCAGGCCCCACGGGTACGCCGGCGTCGCGCAGCACGCGAGCGAAGTGGGCGATGTTGTCGGCGACCTTGCCCGACGGCGGCCCCGGCGGCCGGTTCTGGTTCGCCGCCCGGAGCGCCGGCGGCGGCGGCGCGGCGGCCGCCATGGCTAAACCCGCGCCATGGAGGCGAGTTCGGCGCGGATCTGGTCCACCAGCCGCTTGGCTTCCGAGCCTTCCAGCCGCACGATGTCGTCCTGGTACTTGAGCAGAACGCCCAGCGTGTCGTTGACGGTGGCGGGATCGAGCACGATGGCGTCGAGTTCGTTCAGCGCCCCCACCCAGTCAATGGTTTCGGCGACGCCGGGCGCCTTGAAAAGGTCCATGCCGCGCAGCCGCTGCACGAAGTGCACCACCTCGCGGGCGAGGTTCTCCGGCGCCTGCGGCTTGCGGGCGCGGATGATGGCGAGTTCGCGCTCCACGTCCGGATAGCCCACCCAGTGGTAGAGGCAGCGGCGCTTGAGCGCGTCGTGCACCTCGCGGGTGCGGTTGGAGGTGATGATGACGATGGGCGGCTCGGCGGCCTTCATCGTGCCCAGCTCCGGCACCGTCACCTGGAAGTCGGAGAGCACTTCGAGGAGGAACGCCTCGAACGCCTCGTCGGTGCGGTCGAGTTCGTCGATGAGCAGCACCGGCGCGGCGCCGGGCGCGCCCTCCAGCGCCTTGAGCAGCGGCCGGCGGATGAGGAAGCGTTCGGAGAAGATATCCTTCTCCAGCCGGTCGCGGTCGGCCGAGCCCGCCGCTTCGGCGAGCCGGATCTCGATCATCTGGGCGGAGTAGTTCCACTCGTAGACCGCGGAGGCGATGTCGAGGCCCTCGTAGCACTGGAGCCGGATCAGGTCGCGCTGAAGCGCCGAGGCCAGCACCTTGGCGATCTCGGTCTTGCCGACGCCCGCCTCGCCTTCGAGGAACAGGGGGCGGCCCATGCGCAGCGCCAGAAACAGCACGGGGGCGAGGGCCCGGGCGGCGACGTAGTCCGCCCCGCGCAGCATCGTCAGCGTATCGTCGATGGAGGCGGGCAGCGGTTTGGTCATGGGATGAGTGCGCCTGTTACGGTGGTTCGTTCGTCATAGACCGCAACTCCCCGCCGCTTCAAGGCGGCGTGCCGTTCTTCGCCCGGCGCGGCAGCGCCAAAAAAAAGATGCCCGGGTCTAGCCCGGGCAAACACCAGTGTTCTGCGTGCCCCCCCGCGGGCTTGACCCGCAGGTAGTTTATTCCGCCCTACTTCGCCGCCTGCACCGCGCGCTTGGCCATCACGCCGACGAGGTGGGCGCGATACTCGGCGGTAGCGTGCATGTCGCTGTTGAGGTTGGCCGCTGGCGTGGTGACGCCAGCGAGCGCGTCGGCGGAGAACTTCGCCGACAGCGCCTTCTCGGCCGCCGCATGGCGGAACACGCACGGGCCTGCGCCCGTCACCGCCACGCGCACCGCGCCGCCGCCATGGTCGGCCACGAACACGCCCACCATGGCGTAGCGCGACGCCGGGTTCGGGAACTTGGCGTAGGCGGCCTTCTTCGGAGCCGGGAACTCCACCGCGGTCACGATCTCGTCGCGCTTGAGCGCGGTTTCGAACATGCCGGTGAAGAACTTGTCGGCCGGGATCTTCCGCGCGTTGGTGATCACCGTGGCGTTGAGCGCCACCAGCGCCGAAGGGTAGTCGGCGGCCGGATCGTTGTTGGAGATCGAGCCGCCGATGGTGCCCTTGTGGCGAACGTGCGGATCGCCGATGCCGCCCGCCAGCGCCGCCAGCGCCGGGATCTTCGCCTTCACGTCCTTGCTGGCGGCGACCTCGGCGTGCGTCGTGCCCGCCTGGACCGTCACCTTGTTCGCCGCCACCTTGATCCCGGTGTTTTTGCAGCCGCCGAGATCGATGATGTCGGAAGGGTTGGCGAGGCGTTGCTTCAGCGTCGGGATGAGCGTCTGCCCGCCCGACATCAGCTTGGCGGCCTTCGCCTTCTTCAGCAGCGCCGCCGCGTCCGCGAGTTTGGCCGGGCGGTGATAGTTGAAGTCGTACATGGAAATGTCCTCCCTCGCCCGCTTACTCGGCGGCCTTCTTCATGGCGTTCATCGTCTGCCACACCACCTGCGGGGTGGCGGGCATCGGGATGTCGCGCACGCCGAGCGCATCGGTGAGCGCGTTGATCACCGCCGCCGGCGCGGCGATCGCGCCCGCCTCGCCGCAGCCCTTCATGCCCAGCGGGTTCGACGGGCACTTGGTCTCGGTGAAGCCGAGGGTGAACGACGGCACGTTGTCGGCGCGCGGCATGCAGTAGTCCATGTAGGAGCCGGTCAGAAGCTGGCCGGACTCCTTGTCGTAGATGGCGCCCTCGGTGAGCGCCTGGCCCACGCCCTGGGTGATGCCGCCGTGCATCTGGCCCTCGACGATGTTCGGGTTGATGATCGTCCCGAAGTCGTCCACCGCCGTCCAGTTGACGATGCTGACGACGCCGGTCTCGGGATCAACCTCAAGCTCGCAGATGTGGCAGCCCGCCGGGAAGGTGAAGTTCGTCGGGTCGTGGAACGCGCCTTCCTTCAGGCCCGGCTCCACTTCCGAGGACGGGAACTTGTGCGCGACGTAGGCGGCGAGCGCCACTTCGCCGAACGCCATCTTCTTGTCGGTGCCCTTCACCGCGAACGAACCGTTGGCGAACTCGATGTCGCCCTCGGCCGCCTCCATCACGTGGGCGGCGACCTTCTTCGCCTTGGCCTCGATCTTGTCGAGGGCCTTGGCGATGGCGGTCATGCCCACCGCGCCGGAGCGCGATCCGTAGGTGCCCATGCCGAACTGCACCTTGTCGGTGTCGCCGTGGACGATCGACACCGAATTGATGTCGATGCCGAGGCGGTCGGACACGAGCTGGGCGAACGTCGTCTCGTGGCCCTGGCCGTGGCTGTGCGAGCCGGTGAGCACCTCCACCGTCCCCACCGGGTTGACGCGCACTTCCGCCGATTCCCAAAGGCCCACGCCGCAGCCCAGCGACCCCACCGCCGCCGAGGGCGCGATGCCGCACGCCTCGATGAAGTTGGAGAAGCCGATGCCGCGCAGCTTGCCCTTCTTCGCCGCTTCCGCCTTGCGGGCCGCGAAGCCCTTGCAGTCGGCGAGCTCCATGGCCTTGGTCAGCGAGGCGTTATAGTCGCCCGCGTCGTAGGCCATGATCACCGGCGTCTGGTGCGGGAACTGGGTGATGAAGTTGCGGCGGCGGAACTCCGCCGGGTCCATCTTGTGCTCGCGCGCCGCCGTCTCGACGAGGCGCTCGACCACGTAGGTCGCCTCCGGCCGGCCGGCGCCGCGATAGGCGTCCACCGGCGCGGTGTTGGTGTAGACCGCGTCAACTTCCGCGTAGATCGCCGGGATGTTGTACTGGCCCGAGAGCAGCGTGGCGTAGAGGTAGGTCGGCACCGACGAGGCGAACGTGGAGAGATAGGCCCCCATGTTGGCGATCGTGTGCACCCGCAGGCCGAGGATCTTGCCGCCGGCGTCGGTGGCGAGTTCGGCGGTGGTCACGTGGTCGCGTCCGTGCGCGTCGGCGAGGAACGATTCG
The DNA here is from genome assembly GCA_036746875.1 of Aestuariivirgaceae bacterium. Classification (GTDB taxonomy): domain Bacteria; phylum Pseudomonadota; class Alphaproteobacteria; order Rhizobiales; family Aestuariivirgaceae; genus DAIODI01. The sequence goes on from DAIODI010000015.1 coordinate 5,999, forward strand.
GAGCGTTCCGCCGTCCAGCGCACCGGCCGGCCGCCGATCTTCTTCGACGCCCACAGCGCCACCACTTCCTCGGCGTAGATGAAGATCTTCGAGCCGAAGCCGCCGCCCACGTCCGGGGCGACCACCCGCAGCTTGTGCTCGGGCGCGATGCCGACGAACGCCGAGATCACGAGCCGCGCCACGTGCGGGTTCTGGCTGGTGGTGTAGAGCGTGAAGTGGTCCTCGCCCGCATCGTAGGAGCCGATCGCGGCGCGCGGCTCCATGGCGTTGGGGATCAGCCGGTTGTTGGCGAATGAGAGCTTGGTGACGTGCGCGGCCTTCGCGAACGCCGCCTCGGTCGCCGCCTTGTCGCCCAGCGCCCATTCGAAGCAGGTGTTCTTCGCGATGCCGTCGTGCACCTGCGCCTTGGCCTTCTGCGCCTTGCCGGTTTCGACGACCGCGGGAAGCTCGCCGTAGGTCACCACCACCTTCTCGGCGGCGGCCTTGGCCTGCGCGTAGGTTTCGGCGATCACCACCGCCACATGGTCGCCGACGTAGCGAACCTTGCCCTGCGCCAGCACCGGGTGCGGCCCCACCTTCATCGGCGAGCCGTCCTTGGAGTGGATCATCCAGCCGCAGATCAGCCCGCCCACCTTGTCGGCGGCGGCGTCCGCGCCGGTCAGCACGGCGAGCACGCCCGGCTCCTTCATGGCCGCCCTGGTGTCGATCTTCTTCACCGTGGCGTGCGCGTAGGGTGAGCGGATGAAGTAAGCGTGCGTCTCGTGCGGCAGATGGATGTCGTCGGTGTAGCGGCCCTTGCCGGTGATGAACCGCTGGTCTTCCTTGCGCGCCACGCGGGCGCCGATTCCGGTTGAGCTCATTGCTGTCTCCTGAAGCGTATTCGGGCGGACGGGATAGTCCTTGCCCTCACATATTGGCGGCGCCGGCCTGCACGGCCTTCACGATGTTGTGGTAGCCGGTGCAGCGGCAGATGTTGCCTTCGAGTTCGTGGCGGATCGTGTCCTCGGAGAGCTTCTTGCCCTTCCGCTTCACGATATCGACGGCGGCCATGATCATGCCTGGGGTGCAGAACCCGCACTGCAGGCCGTGATGTTCGCGGAAGGCTTCCTGCATGGGATGCAGCTTGCCGTTCTTCGCCAGCCCCTCGATGGTGGTCAACTCCGCGCCCTGGCAGGAGGCGGCGAGCGTCGTGCACGACTTCACCGCCTTGCCGTCGACGTGCACGACGCACGCTCCGCACTGGCTGGTGTCGCAGCCGACGTGCGTGCCAGTGAGCTGGAGATTGTTGCGCAGGAAATCGACGAGCAGCGTGCGGCCTTCCACCGTGCCGCTCACCGTCTTGCCGTTCACTGTCATGGAAACCGTTGGCATTCCTTGTCCTCCTGGGAATCGCCCGGCGCCGGTTCCGGCGCAACCACTGGCGCCTTTCCCATGAGAGGCGGTCAGCTTCGCGCTGGTTCTGTTTCGCTTGAGCGAAAGTCGGTGTATCACTCCCGGAGCGGACGATGCGTCAACCGCCGCGAGCGGTCAATAAGCCGATGGCTTCGGGTGGCGAAATTTCACGCCATGCGGAGGCGGCGGTATGACCGGACGCCGGCGGCGGCCATCCTGCCGGTCTAGGGGCGGGCGCCGTTCTGCGCCTGTGGCACAATCCGGCCGTGGGCGAACGAGATCTGATCGCCGGAGAACTCCCGACAGATCGCCGACTGGTGCAGGCCGCCCCACATCGTCCAAGGCTTCCTGTCTTTCCGGCTGTTCTGTCTGAACCGGCCGGTCTTGGCAGTTCGCGCCAGTCGGCGCCCTCTCCGTCACAACCGGCTGGCGTGCAGCGGCGGCGTGCGCTCCGCCCACGGCGCCGCCCGTTCGAGGTCGGCGGAGAGCGCGATCACGATATCCTCGCGCGCCGGCTTCGCCGCGATCTGCACCCCGATGGGGAGGCCGTTGGTGTGCATGGCGAGCGGCAGCGAGAGCGCCGGCGCGCCGAGGACGTTCCACAGGAACGAGAACTGCACCGGCTTCTCCGAATGGACCAGCCAGGTGGTGAGGTCCATGTCGGTGATGTTCATGCCGTAGGGGCCGAGCGGCGGCGCGGTTTCGGCCGTGGCGGGCGTAAGGATGGCGTCATAGGGCGCGATCGCTTCGCCCAGCGCGCGCCGCTCGCGGTTGAGCCATTCCAGCCCGCGCAGGAACTGGTGGCCGTCGATCCCCTTCGCCATCAGATACGTTGCGTACGTGATCGGCTCCAGCGTTTCGGGCGACGGCGTGCGCCCGGTGGCGTGGCCCAGCCCGTCGAGCCAGCGGTCGAACTCGAAGAACCAGATCGCCGCCATCCGGGAGATGCCTTCCGCCGCATCGAACGGCAGCGTCACCTCCTCGACCGTGTGCCCCATGTCTTCGACCGTGCGCGCCGCCGCCAGAACGGCGGCCGCCACCTCCGGGTCCACCGGATGGTCCATGAGCGGCCTGACGGTGACGCCGATCCTCAGCGGCGTCCGTGCGCCGGCGAGAAACGACGCCCACGGCGCCTCCGGGCGCCAGATCACGACCGGGTCGCCCGGTTGCGGCACGGCGAGGCAGTCCAGCATAACGGCGGTGTCGCGCATGGTCCTCGTCTGCACGAACGACATGGCGAGCCCGTGCCCGCCCTCCGCCACCCCCGGCCCCGCCGAAATGCGCCCGCGCGACGGCTTGAGGCCGACCCCGCCCGACCACGACGCCGGAATGCGGATGGAGCCGGCGATGTCCGAGCCGTTGGCGACCGGCGTCATGCCCGCCGCCACCGCCGCCGCGCCGCCGCCGGTGGAGCCGCCGGCCGCGTGGCCCTTGCGCCATGGCGTCGAGGTGGCGCCGTGCAGCAGGTTCTCCGACGAGGAGGCCATCGAGTACTCCGGCGTGTTCGACCGGCCGATGATGTTGAGCCCCGCCGCCTTCACCACCCTGGCGTAATTCGTCTCGACCTGCGACACGAGGCCGGCGCACAGCCGCGAGCCGAACTCGATTCGGCGCCCCTTCTCGTGGCCGGTGACATCCTTGATCAGGAACGGCACGCCGCGGAACGGCCCCGCCGCCAGCGCCGCCTCGTCGAGCGCCTCGATGCGGTCCGGGTAGGTTTCGACCACCGCCCCCACCTCGCCGTCGAGCCGGGCGATAGCCTCCGCCGCCGCCAGCGCCGCCTCTTTCGGCGAAACCTCGCGGCGGCGGATCAGATCGGCCAGCGCCGTAGCGTCGAGGCGGGCATAATCCTGAACCTTCATCGGGGTTTGTCTCGCGTTACGGATTCGATGGCGGAGGCAGCGCGCCGGTCTCGGCCAGCGCCTTGAGACGCACGAGCCCGCGCTCGTACTCGGCCCCGATGGCTTCGTCGAGCCACAGTCCCAGCCAGCGTTCGAACGGCGAGTTCATGGTGGTGTCGAGGCCCCACGTCACCTTCGTTCCGGCGCCGTCGGGGACGAGATCGAACACCGCCGCCGCCCTGCCCATGTCGCCGAAGTCGAGGGCGCTCGAAACGCGCCGGTCCGGGTCGCTCGCGGTGATGGTCTGCGTACCCTTCCCGACATCGGGATTGGTGGACGACCACGTCATCGATTGGCCGACGCCCGCTTCCGGCCCGGCGAAGGCGATGGTCATTTTCGGGTCAAGGGTGGACCATGGCGACCAATGCGAGAACGCCTTGAGATCGTTCACCAGCGCGAACACAGTCGCCGGCGGCGCATCGATCACAATGGACCGGCGCACGCTGATATCGGCCGGCAGCACGTATGCGCCGCCAACAAACACCGCGAACAGCACCGGCAGCAGGATCGTTAGCCACATCACCACGCGCTTCATGAACGCAGCCTAGTCGGCGGTGTCGCACTCCCGCAAGCCCGCCGCCGAGCTTTCCTGCGGCCGCGTTTGCGCCTACTGTCCGGCGCCATGCCGAACGATCCGATCTTCCATCCCGACTTCAAGGCCCGTCCGTTCTGGTGGGAGGCCTACGCGCCGGCCGCCGACGACCTTCAGGAGGCGCCGAAGGAAACCCCCGTCGCCATCATTGGGGCAGGCTACGCCGGGCTCTCCACCGCGCTGGAGCTCGCCCGTTTCGGCATCCCGTCGGTGGTGCTCGACGCCGCCGAGCCCGGCTTCGGCGGCTCCACCCGCAACGGCGGTATGATCTCGGGCGGGGTGTCGGTGGGCAAACGCTATGCGGGGAAGGACTCGCGCGACCGTCTCGCCGCGCTCTACGCCGACGCCGCCGACAGCTTCACCGTCATCGAGCAGTTGATCGCGCGGGAGAACATCGACTGCGAATGGACCAAATCCGGCCGCTTCGGCGGCGCCTGGTGCGACAGCCATTACGCCGCGATGCAGGCCAAGGCCGACCTTCTCAACCAGCACGCCGACGCCGGCGCCTACGTGCTGCCGCGCGCCCGCCAGCGCGAGGAGATCGGCTCCGACTTCTACCGCGGCGGCCTGGTGACGACGCGCGCCGCCCACCTTCACCCGGCCAAGTACTACCGGGGCCTCATCGCGGCCGCGCGCAAGGCCGGCGTAACGATCTGCGCCCGCGCCGGGGTGACGAAGCTCGAGCGGCACGGCGGCGGCTGGCGGCTTGAGACGGCGCGCAGGTCCATCGCGGCGAAGGATGTCGTGGTGGGCACCAACGGCTACACCGGCGCCGCCACGCCGGAGCTTCAGCGCCGGGTGATCCCGCTTGCCTCCTACATCATCGCCACGGAGGAGCTGCCGGAGGACCTCGCGCACGGGCTGATGCCCAACAACAAATCCATCTACGACACCCGCCGCGTGCTCACCTACTACCGCATGTCGGGCGACCGCAAGCGGCTGATCTTCGGCGGCCGGGCGAAGTTCGGCCCGTTCGACGCGGTGCAGACCGCGCCGGTCCTCTACCGGATCATGACGGAGATCTTCCCGCAGCTCAAAGGCTTCAGGATCACCCACGCCTGGACCGGCAACGTCGCCTTCACCTTCGACGAAACGCCGCATATGGGCCGCCTCGACGGGCTGCACTACGCGCTGGGCTGCAACGGGTCGGGCGTCGCCATGATGACGTATCTCGGCACGCAAACGGCGCGCAAGATCGCCGGCCAGACCAATTCCGCCAACGCCTTCGAGACCGACGACTTCCCCACGCACTGGGCCTATCGCGGAAACCCGTGGTTCATCCCGTGGGTCGGCCGCTATTTCCGCGCCCGCGACTGGATCGACCGCCGGTTCAACTGATGCCGCAGGAGATCGAGCGCAAGTTCCTGGTGACGGGCGACGGCTGGCGGCGGCTCGCGGTGTCCTCCCAACGACTGATGCAGGGCTATATCGCCAACACGGCCGCGGCGTCGGTGCGGGTTCGCAGCGCCGCCGACGCGGGCAAGGCCTGGCTCACGATCAAATCCGCCGTGCCGGGAACCACGCGGCAGGAGTTCGAGTACGCCATTCCGCCCGCCGAGGCCCGTGACCTGCTGACGCTCGCCTCAGGCGCGGTGATCGCCAAGACCCGGCATCAGGTGCCGGTGGGCGCGCACGTCTTCGAGGTGGACGTGTTCGAAGGCGACAACGCGGGCCTGATCGTGGCCGAAGCTGAACTTTATTCTGAACGGGAGAGCATCGCCCTACCCGATTGGATTGGCGCGGAAATCTCCCACGACAGGCGCTACTACAACGCGGCGCTGTCGGCGCACCCGTTCAGCCGCTGGCCGAAGCCCTGAGCGCCCCCGCGCCGCGAGCCCACCCCCGTTCCCGGGTACACGCCCGCCGTTCCCGCGGGCTTGACCCGCGGGTCCTTTGTCCGCTGCCGCTGCGTATCAAAAAGGATGCCCGGGTCAGGCCCGGGCAAACGGGGGAGGCCCGCCCTCACGCGCCCGCGTGTCCCGACGCCTACCTACCGGCACGCCGCCTGGAGCGCCCACGTGCCATTGTCGCGGTGGCGGCTGGAGCCGGCGAGGATGTAGCCCTTCTGGCCCGTCGGGCAGGCGAAGTGGCGCACCGTGGAGGAGGCGATCTGCTCGACGATCTTCTGGTCGCCCGGCGTCGAGCCAATCCGCCGTCCGCCGTCGCCCGCCACCGTCATGTCGTAGGCGTTGAGCGCGCTGTTGAAGGCGAACGACACATCGTAGCGCTTACCGTTGTAAAACACCGGCTCCGACATGCGCTTGCCCGCCTGGTGGATCGAGGGCGCACTTGCCGTCACGGTCGCGGGCTGGCGCGAGCCCGTGCAGCTCACCACCCCGAGCGAAACCGCCAACGCCGCCGCAATGCCCAGCACCTTGCGCAACCGATTCTCCCGCTCTCGAAGCTCGTCGCTATATGCGACGGCTGAAGCCCTGCGGCAAGCCGCCCGCCGCTTGATCCGCCCGCCGGCCATGTTTCATAACGGCCGTCCCGATAACGACCGGTTAAGGATACTCCCGATGGCTCCCTTCGATCCGGCCCGCCAGTTGTCGCAGCGCACGGCCGCGGTCGAGGAGGCGGCGATCCTCAGGATGGCGCAGCGCGCCCGCGACCTGAAGGCGCAGGGCCGCAGCATCGTCAGCCTCACTGTCGGCGAGCCGGATTTCGACACCCCGTCGGCGATCCGCGACGCCGCCAAGCGGGCCCTCGACGAGGGCCACACCCACTATTCGCCGGTGGCCGGGTTGCCAGAGCTTCGCGCCGGCATCGCCGCAAAGCACCGGCGCGAGACCGGCCTCGACTACCAGGCGTCGGAAATCGTGGTGTCGAACGGGGCGAAGCAATCGATCACCAACGCCGCGTTTACGCTGCTGGATGAGGGCGACGAGGCGATCCTCATCGCCCCGTTCTGGGTCGCCTACGAGGGCATCGTGCGGATGGCCGGCGGAACCCCGGTGATCCTCCCCACCACCACCGCCGAGGGCTTCAAGCTGCCGCCCGACCGGCTGGCGGCCGCCCTGACGCCGCGCACGAAGCTCATCGTCGTCAACTCGCCGTGCAACCCCTCCGGCGCGATCTACTCGCGCGACGAGCTTGCGGCGCTGGCGGCGGTGATCGAGGGCCACCCCTGCGCCATGGTGCTTTCGGACGAGATCTACGAGTACATCGCCTTCGACGGCGTTCCCGCCTCGTTCGCCGCGTTGCCGGGCATGGGCGAGCGCACCATCACCGTCAACGGCTGCTCCAAAGGCTTCGCCATGACCGGCTGGCGGCTCGGCTGGGCGGCCGCGCCCGAGCCGGTGGCGAAGGCCATCGCCAAGGTGCAGGGCGCGTTCACCGCCGGGGCCAACCCGTTCGTGCAGCGCGCCGCGCTCGCCGCGCTCGAAGGCCCGCGCGACGAGGTGGAGGCGATGCGCGCGCAGTATCGCCGCCGCCGCGATCTCGTCGCCGACCGGCTGCGGCAGATGCCCGGCGTCGCCTTCGAGCCGCCGCCGGGGAGTTTCTACGCCTTTCCGGAGGTGTCGCGGCTGCTGGGCCGGCGCGATGCAGCCAGCGGCGCGACCATCGCCACGGTGGACCAGATGTGCGACTGGCTGCTCGACCGGCACGGCGTGGCGACCGTGCCAGGCTCGGCGTTCGGCGATCCGGCCTGCATCCGGCTGTCGTTCGCGGCGAGCGAGGCGGAGCTTGAGCAGGGGCTGGCGCGCATCGCCACGGCCTTCGCCACGCTCGGCCGTTGACCGTCCGGCGCGGCGGGCCTGACCCGCGGGCCATTGTCCCACGCCCGCCGTTCCCGCGGGCATGGCCCGCGGGCCCTTTTCCCCTCGCGCTGCGGTTCAAAAAGGATGCCCGGGTCAGGCCCGGGCAAACAGGAGGGTTCGCGCCCCGCGCCGCGGGCCCTTTTCCCCTCGCGCGATCGCCTTGTCATCCCCCGCCCGGCAGACTAAAGGGGAAGGAGAGCGGCCGGGCGACACGGCGGCCAGAGGGGTCGGGGACGCGATGGAGTACTTTCTCCAGCAGCTTATCAACGGGCTGACGCTGGGTTCAATCTACGGGCTGATCGCGATCGGGTACACGATGGTCTACGGGATCATCGGCATGATCAACTTCGCCCACGGCGACATCTTCATGGTGTCGGCGTTCGTGGCGCTGATCACCATCATTGCGCTCGGCCTCACCGCCGCGTCCGGGCTCGTCGTGATCATCCTCGCGCTCCTGCTGGTGCTGGCGGTGGCGATGGTCGTCGCCGCCGTCTACAACTGGACGGTGGAGCGCGTCGCCTACCGGCCGCTGCGCGGCTCGTTCCGCCTCGCCCCGCTGATCTCCGCCATCGGCATGTCGATTGTGCTGCAGGAGTTCGTGCGCATCAACCAGGGCGCGCGGCCCAAGCCAATGCAGCCGCTGATCTCCGGCAACATCCCGCTGATGGAGCATGTGACGCCGGAGGGTGTCTTCGTCGTCGCCATCTCCTACGTGCAGATCCTGATCATCGTCACCACCGTGGTGCTGATGACGGTGTTCAGCCTGATCATCGCGCGCACCGCGCTGGGGCGGGCGCAGCGCGCCTGCGAGCAGGACATGAAGATGGCCTCGCTGCTCGGCATCAACGTCGACCGCACCATCTCGATCACCTTCATCCTCGGCGCGGCGCTGGCCGCCGTGGCCGGGCTGATGTTCCAGCTCTACTATGGCGTCATCGACTTCTACATCGGCTTCCTCGCCGGGGTGAAGGCGTTCACGGCGGCCGTGCTCGGCGGCATCGGCTCGCTGCCCGGCGCGATGCTCGGCGGCGTCATCATCGGCCTCATCGAAACCTTCTGGGGCGCCTACTTCCCGATCGAGTACAAGGACGTCGCCGCCTTCTCGATGCTGGCGCTGGTGCTGATCTTCCTGCCGCAGGGGCTGCTCGGCCGGCCGGAAGTGGAGAAGGTGTGATGTCCGCCGCAACCGCCCCGCCGCGATCCGGCACGGACATGGGCCGGGCGCTGAAAAACAGCGCGCTCGCCGCGCTCGTCGCCTTCGCCATCGCCGCCCCCATCATGGGCCTGCAGACCGTCGCCTCGCCCGGCGGCCTCGTCCTCGACCAGCACTGGCTCAGGGTGGCCGCCGCCGTCGCCGTGGTGTTCTTCGGCCGCCTGGCGCTCGAGGTGTTCGTCTGGGGCCGCCGCGACCAGGCCGCCGCGCCGTCGCGGCCTTCGTTCAGCCTCGCCAACACCATTGCGCCGTATACGAAGCACTTCGGCGTCGCGCTGCTCGCCTTCGCGCTGATCCTGCCGTTCTTGCCGATCTCCAACCGCTACATCCTCGACCTCTCCATCCTCATCATCACCTACATCATGCTGGGATGGGGCCTGAACATCGTCGTCGGCCTCGCCGGCCTGCTCGATCTCGGCTACGTCGCCTTCTACGCGGTCGGCGCCTACTCCTACGCGCTCCTCTCCACCGTCTACTTCCCGATGTGGCTGCCCGACTGGATCATGCCGTGGGCGTTCTGGATCGCGCTGCCGATCGCCGGAATCCTCGCCGCGCTGTGGGGCATCCTGCTCGGCTTCCCGGTGCTGCGCCTGCGCGGCGATTATCTCGCCATCGTCACGCTGGCGTTCGGCGAGATCATCCGCGTCGTGCTCATCAACTGGTACACCTTCACCGGCGGGCCGAACGGCATCTCGGACGTGCCGCGCCCCACCTTCTTCGGCATCCCCTTCGACGGATCGGAGACCGGTTTCGCCGCCACCTTCGGGCTTGAGCCGGCGTCGATCTACCGGATCATCTTCCTCTACTACATCATCCTGGCGCTGGCGCTGCTCACCAACTTCGTCACGCTCAGGCTGCGCAAGCTCCCCATCGGCCGGGCGTGGGAGGCGCTGCGCGAAGACGAGATCGCCTGCCGGTCGCTCGGCATCAACACCACCAACACCAAGCTCACCGCGTTCGCCATCGGCGCCATGTTCGGCGGCTTCGCGGGCGCCTTCTTCGCCACCCGGCAGGGCTTCGTGTCGCCGGAATCCTTCGTGTTCATGGAGTCGGCGCTGATCCTCGCCATCGTCGTGCTGGGCGGGCTCGGCTCGCAGATCGGCGTGGTGATCGCCTCCATCGTGATGATCGGCGGCTTCGAGCTGTTCCGGAACCTCGAGTTCCTGAAAGCCGTCTTCGGCCCCGACTTCGACCCGCCGCAATACCGCATGATCGTGTTCGGCCTCGCCATGGTGGCGATCATGGTGTGGCGGCCGCGCGGCCTCGTGTCGAAGCGCGAACCGTCGATCTTCCTCAAGGAGAAGAAGGCGATCTCGGGCGACCTGGTGGCGGAGGGCCACGGCTGATGGCGGCCCTTCCGCTGCTCTCCGTCGAGCACATGACCATGCGCTTCGGCGGCCTCACCGCCGTCAACGACCTGTCGTTCGATGTGCGCGCGGGCGACATCACCGCGCTGATCGGCCCGAACGGCGCCGGCAAGACCACGGTGTTCAACTGCATCACCGGCTTCTACAAGCCCACCGGGGGCCGCCTCGTCTACCGCGGCGCAGGCGACGAGCGGCTGCTGGAGCGCATGGACGATTTCCACATCGCCCGCTCCGGCATCGCCCGCACGTTCCAGAATATCCGCCTGTTCTCCGGCATGACGGTGCTGGAGAACCTCATGGTCTCCCAGCACAACCCGCTGATGACCGCCTCCTCGTTCACGCTCGGCGGCCTGTTCGGGCTGTCCTCCTACCGCAAGGCGGAGAAGGAGGCGGTGGACAGGGCCGCCCACTGGCTCGAACGCACCGGGCTTCTGGAGCGCGCCGACGATGCGGCGGGCGACCTGCCCTACGGCGCGCAGCGGCGGCTGGAGATCGCCCGCGCCATGTGCACCGGCCCGCAGCTGCTCTGCCTCGACGAACCGGCGGCCGGCCTCAACCCGCGCGAGTCCGAAGAGCTGAACCAGCTGCTGCTGTCGATCCGCCGCGAGCAGGGCATCTCGATCCTGCTGATCGAACACGACATGTCGGTGGTGATGGGGATCTCCGATCACGTTGTCGTGCTCGACTACGGCGAGAAGATCGCCGACGGCTCGGCGGACGCGGTTCGGTCCGATCCCGCCGTCATCAAGGCCTATCTCGGCGTCGAGGAGGTGGAGGACGCGATCGTCGGCGCGATCGTGCACGAGGCGCTGGGCGACGAACCGGTTCCGGAAGAGGCCATCGCCGCGCTGGTCGAGGCCGAAGTGGCTCCCGCGAAGGCGCCCGCCCGCAAGCCCGCCGCCCGCAAGCCCGCCGCCCGCAAGCCGGCGAAGACATCCGGCGCCAAACCCGGAAAGGGCAAGCGATGAGCGAGATGCTCTCGGTCCGCGGCATCGACGCCTTCTACGGGAAGATCCAGGCGCTGCGTGGCGTCGAGATCGCCGTCAACACCGGCGAGATCGTCACCCTCATCGGCTCGAACGGGGCCGGCAAGTCCACGCTGATGATGTCGATCTTCGGCACGCCGCGCGCCCGCAACGGCCGTATCCTGTTCGAGGGCCGCGACATCACCGACATGCCCGCCCACGAGATCGCCCGGCTGGGCGTTGCGCAGGCCCCGGAAGGCCGCCGCATCTTCCCGCGCATGACGGTGTTCGAGAACCTGCAGATGGGCGCGGTCCACGCCAACCCCGCCCACTTCGACGCCGACCTTGCCCGGGTGTTCGCCCTGTTCCCGATCCTCGAAAAGCGCCAGGCCCAGCGCGGCGGCACGCTGTCGGGCGGCGAGCAGCAGATGCTGGCGATCGCGCGCGCGCTGATGTCGCGGCCGCGCCTGCTCCTCCTCGACGAGCCCTCGCTTGGCCTTGCTCCGCTGATTGTCCGGCAGATCTTCACGGTCATCCGGGAGCTGAACGAAACCGAGAACATGACGGTGTTTCTCGTCGAGCAGAACGCCTTCCACGCGCTGAGGCTCGCGCACCGCGCCTATGTGCTGGTCAACGGCCGCGTCACCCTGTCGGGCACGGGCCGGGAGCTTCTGGCCAATCCGCAGGTGCGGGCCGCCTATCTCGAAGGCGGCAAGAAACAGGAGGCCTGAGCAATGTCGTGGCTCGTGTCGCTGTTCGTCGAGGACCACCCGGCGATCTTCCTCGTGATGACGGTGTTTTTCGGCGGCGGCGCGGCGTTTCTGGCCGGCTGGGGACTCGCCACCAAGTGGCGTCCCGTGTGGCAGGCCGTCGCCTACATGATTCCGCTGGGGCTGGCCCTGCGGTTTCTGCACTTCGCCCTGTTCCACGGCGACCTGCTGACGCTGCACTACTTCCTCACCGACACCCTGGTGCTGATCGCCGCCTGCCTGCTGGGCTATCGGCTGAAGCGGGTGGAGCAGATGACGCGCCAGTACAACTGGCTCTACGAGCGCGCCGGCCCGCTGTCGTGGCGGCCGAAGACGGGCGCGTGAACGCCCCGCCTTAACACCCGGCAAGGTTCGGTTTTGGCCCTTCCAAATTGCCGTGCGTTGCGGGAATATGCGCCCACCGGGGACGCCCCGTCCCCACGAAAAAGGGCGGAAGATCAAGCCCTTCGGCATTAGGGAGACTCACAATGAAGAAGTTGTTGTTGTCAGGCGTATCGGTTGCCTTCGCCATGGCGCTCGCCGCCCAGTCGGCGTGGGCCGAAATCAAGATCGCCACCGCCGGCCCGATCACCGGCCAGTATGCGGCGTTCGGCGAGCAGATGAAGCGCGGCGCCGAGATGGCGGTGAAGGACATCAACGCCAAGGGCGGCGTGCTGGGCGAGCAGCTGGTGCTGAGCGTCGGCGACGACGCCTGCGACCCCAAGCAGGCGGTGGCGGTGGCCAACCAGATGGCTTCCTCGGGCGTGGTCTTCATGGCCGGCCACTTCTGCTCGTCGTCCTCGATCCCGGCCTCGAAGGTCTATGAGGAGGAAGGCATCCTCCAGATCACCCCGGCCTCGACCAACCCGAAGTTCACCGACGAGGGCGGCTGGAACACCCACCGCGTCTGCGGCCGTGACGACGCCCAGGGCAAGGTGGCGGGCGCCTACCTCGCCAAGAATTTCGCCGGCAAGAACATCGCCATCATCCACGACAAGACGGCCTACGGCAAAGGCCTCGCCGACGAGACCCAGAAGGCGATGAACGCCGCCGGCCTCAAGGAGGTGTTGTACGAAGCCTACACCGCCGGCGAGAAGGACTACACCGCGCTCGTCTCCAAGCTCAAGGAAGCCAAGGTCGACGCCGTGTACGTGGGCGGCTACCACACCGAGGGCGGCATCATCCTGCGCCAGATGCGCGAGCAGGGCCTGAACGCCCAGATGGTCTCGGGCGACGCCTTCAACACCGAGGAGTTCTGGCAGATCACCGGCCCGGCGGGAGAAGGCATGATCTTCACCTTCGCGCCCGAGCCGCGCAACAACCCGAACGCCAAGGCCGTAGTCGATGAGTTCAAGGCCGCCGGCTACGATCCCGAAGGCTACACGCTCTACACCTACGCCGCCGTGCAGGCGTTCGCCCAGGCCGCCGAGGCCACCAAGTCGAAGGACCCGAAGGTGATCGCCGAATGGCTGCGCGCCGGCAACCCGGTGCAGACGGTGCTGGGCGATATCAAGCTCGATTCGAAGGGCGACATCGTCGACGCCAAGTATGTCTGGTACCGGTTCTCGAACGGCAAGTACACGGAAGACCCGTCGATCCAGTGATCGCCACAGGTTTCCTGTAGACACGATATTGCGCCGCATCGGCCTTCGGGCCGGTGCGGTTTTGTTTTGCCGGCGCGAAGGCTCTCGTCCTGAGAGGCCGAAAAACAAAAGGCCGCACCAGCATTTCTGCCTGGCGCGGCCTTAAATCCCTGGAGGGGAGAAACCGGCCGGCAAGAGCGCCAACCGGGAACCACGAGTCTTGGCGGGGGGCAAGACCGCCGTGTTTCGCGGCGTTCCGGGGAACACCTCTCAAACTAGAGCCGGTCCCACCGACCGGCAATTAGTGCAAAACGACTAACCCGGCCCCACCATGCCCGACGCCAGCGCAATCGCCACCGCTTCCGCCTTGGTGCGCGCCCGCAACCGCCGCTTCGCCGACTGGATGCACACCCGCACCGAGTTCTCCGCAATGCCGAGTTCGCGGGCCGTCTGCTTGGCGGTGAGGCCCCGGGCTGCGCAGCGCAACGCGGCCAGTTCCCGGCGCGACAGGCCATTGCAAACCTGCGCAGGCGCCGCCGGCGGCAGCACATCCCTGACCATCCGGTGGAAGACATGGGCCACCACGAAGAACTCCCGCGCCAGCCGGTGGCGTTCTGCGCGCCAGGTTGCGTCGTCGATCCGGACATTGAGGTTGAACAAGCTGTCGCCGGTGACCGGGTCGCGGATCGGGAATGCGATCCCGCGCGGCGAAATGTGGTGATCGTGCGCCGCCTCCAGAATGAGCCGGCTCTTTTCGTGACTGTGGATGGCGTCCCAGTCTGTCGGCAGCAGCCGGTCGAAGCTCAACCGGAACGCGGGATCGTCTTCCTGGAGCTTGAGTTTGCGATAAAGATTGCGGTACTCCGCCGGATAGGTCGATATCCAGGTGGCGTCGGCGATCTTCTGCCCCGGCTGGCCGACGTGCCAATAGGAGAGATTCTCCACCTTGAGCTCACGACGCATGACATCAAGCTGCATCGCCGCCGCCTCCAGCGTCGCTACAGCGGTGATCTGGACATCGAGAACGTCTAGCGGACGCATCAACTTGAACCACCTCCCGCAGCGTCAACCGGAGATTGCAGTTTCCGTGACCCGACGATATCTGATTATGGGCGCATTGCAGCGCAATACAACCGCTGTTTGCAGCTTTCCCGCGGCGGCCAAGCCCCGGCCCACACCGACGGACGCCGCCTGATGATCTGGCTGATTCTGGCAATCCTCGCCGGCGCGGCGCTCTATCTGACGCTTCTCAACCGGCAGGTCAGCGCAACGGTTCTGTGGACGGTGGGCGGGGTGGTGCTGGCGTTCGTCGCCGCGCTGATCGCCCTGATCGCGCTCCAGTCGCAGCAGAACCTGAGCGAAGATCGGCGGGCCGAGGCCGCCCGCCAGCTCGTCACGCTGCGCGATGTGAAGGTGAGCGTCGATCCCCTGCTCTCGTCCACCCTGCCCCAGTACTTCAAGGTCGAGGGCTGGGCGCATAACGCCTCGCCCCGCACGCTGGATAGCCTGCGCCTGCGCCTGCGCATGCAGCGCTGCATGAGCGAGGCGGCGGAGAGTTGCGAGACCGTGGGCGAGGAGACCGCCGTCCTGCGCCTCATCGTGCCACCCGAGCAATCGCGCGCGTTCGCGCACACCGTCGTGATCCGCAACGCTCCGCCGATCGAGCGCGCCCGCTGGCAGGTGGACGTGACCGGCGCCGAGTTCCGCTGAACGTCACCGCGGAGAGGACGCATGATCCCGCGCTACACCCGGCCCGAGATGGCGGCGATCTGGTCGCCGGAGACGCGCTTGCGCATCTGGTTCGAGATCGAGGCGGCGGCCACCGACGCGATGGCCGAACGGGGCCTCGTGCCGAAGGAGGCGGCGCGCATCATCCGCGAGAAGGGTGAAGCCGCGACATTCGACATCGCCCGCATCGACGCCATCGAACGGGAGGTGAAGCATGACGTGATCGCCTTCCTAACCCACCTCGCCGAGATCGTGGGGCCTGAGGCGCGGTTCGTCCACCAGGGGCTCACCTCGTCCGACGTGCTCGACACCTGCCTCGCGGTGCAGCTCACCCGCGCCGCCGATATCCTCATCGCCGATGTGGACGGCCTGCTGGCGGTGCTGAGGCGCCGCGCCTTCGAGCACAAGCGCACGCCCACCATCGGCAGGAGCCACGGCATCCACGCCGAGCCGACCACCTTCGGCCTTAAACTCGCCCAAGCCTACGCCGAGTTCACCCGCGCCCGCGAGCGCCTGGCGGCGGCGCGGCGCGAGGTCGCCACCTGCGCGATTTCCGGCGCGGTCGGCACCTTCGCCAACGTCGAGCCGTTCGTGGAGGAGCACGTCGCCCGCAAGCTCGGGCTCGCGGTGGAGCCGGTCTCCACGCAGGTGATCCCGCGCGACCGCCACGCCGCCTACTTCGCCGCGCTCGCCGTAGTGGCGAGCTCCGTCGAGCGCCTGGCGACGGAAATCCGTCACCTCCAGCGCAGCGAGGTCCAGGAGGCGGAGGAGTTCTTCGACGCCGGGCAGAAGGGTTCGTCGGCCATGCCGCACAAGCGCAACCCGGTGCTGTCGGAGAACCTCACCGGCCTTGCCCGCCTCGTGCGCTCGGCGGTGATCCCGGCGCTGGAGAACGTGGCGCTCTGGCACGAGCGCGACATCTCGCACTCCTCCGTCGAACGCGGCATCGGGCCGGACGCGACGGTGCACCTCGACTTCGCCCTCGCCCGGCTCACCGGTTTGATGGACCGGCTCGTGGTCTACCCCGAGACCATGCGGGCGAACCTCGACCGGCTCGGCGGTCTCGTCCACTCGCAACGCGTGCTGCTGGCGCTGGTCGCCAGGGGCAAGTCGCGCGAGGACGCCTACCGGATCGTGCAGCGGTGCGCCATGCCGGTCTGGCGCGGCGAGAGCACGTTCATGGCCGGGCTTCTGGCCGACCCGGACGTCGCGTCCGTGCTGTCGCGCGCCGAGCTCGAAAGCCTGTTCGACCTCGGCTACCACTTCAAGCACGTCGATACGATCTTCCGCCGCGTCTTCGGCGAAAGCTGACACGCCTACGGCACGATGCGGATGCGGGTGGCGCCCCGCCCGTAGGTCTGCACCAGCTCGAACAGCTCCCGGGCGTTCGCCGGGTGGAGCCGCACGCAGCCGTGCGAGGCCGGCCGGCCCAGCCGCTTGATGTGGTTGGTGCCGTGGATGGCGTAGCCGTGGTGGAAGAAGATCGAGTACGGCATCGGCGAGTTGTCGTACTTGCGCGAGTACCACATGCGCTTCAGCACCGTCGGCCGGAACGAGCCGGTGGGCGTGCGGTACCCCTTGCGCGCGGTGGACACCGGCCAGGTGGCGTACCAGGCCCCGTCCACCGTCACCTCCATCACCTGCCGCGACAGGTCGATCTCGGCGACAATGCTGGCGCTGGCGGGAGCGGCGAAGACCAGCGGCAGCGCCGCCGCCATGGCGAGTACGAACTGACGCAGGCGGTCGCGTATCGACATTGGCCCCTCGAAGGAGACGGCGCGCCCGTTCAGGCCGGGTCCTGGCCGGTCAGGAACTCCCGCCCGACCTTTACGCGCGACGCCCCATCGTAAACGATGATGTCGGCCGTCGCATACGTCTCGGTCAGGGTGGCGGGCAAAAAACTTCCGGTTCCGACCACGTCCACGGGCGCGTTCGCCTGTCCCATGATCTGGCACTTCTGCGGATCGAAGCCGGAGGACGCCACGATCTGCGCCGACTTGAACCCGGCCTCGTCCAGCGCCTTGCGGGTGTGGATGACGGAGGCGACCGACACGCCCTTGCCGAACAGCACGCGGCGCACCTTGTCGACGAGGATGTTGCCGGGATCGAGCTGGAACGCCCGCTGGCCCAGCACCCGCTCGACGATGTTGTACTCGCCATCGACGCCCATCCAGCGCCCGACGGTTTCGACCGAGCGCTCGTAGTCGAGGCCTTCGGCGAAGCGTCCACCATGCGTGTCGAGGCGCACCGCGAACGTCTTGCCGCGCGCCTCCAGCCCGGACTCGCGGTAGAACCAGTGGGCGCAGCGCAGGCTGTCGGTGACCTCAAGCCCCCGGTAATCGACCAGCGCCGACAAAACCGCGCCGTCCGGAATCCGCGCCGCGAACATCTTCAGCGCCTCAAGCACATCGCCCCCGGCGTAGCCGACCAGCGCGTGCGGCATGGTGCCGAGCCCTCCCGCCGCGCCATAGAACGGCGCGGTCAGGTCCTGCGACGAGCCGATGAAGCCCTTCACCGCCGGATCGGCGGCCCTGGCGGCTTCAGACCCCACCGACGCGCCGTAGGCCGCGACCAGGTTCATTTCCGGGCCCGACGCGTGCCGGGCGTGCATGTCGATGAAGCCGGCCGAGGGCATCGCCCGGCACATCTCGAAGGCGTTGTTGGCGCACACCGCCGGGATGCCGGTCTTCTGCAGCATCAGCGTCTCGACTTCCGAGAGCTTCGACATCGGCCCGCGCACCTCCAGCATCTTGCGCTCGGAGGGCACGATCTCGCCGTCGGCGTAGAACCGCTTCACCTTCGCTTCCGGCACCAGCCGGGCGATCAGCCGCACCACCGGCTCGAACGCGGCGATGGAGCGCCGCCTGAGGAACAGCGCGTAGGTGACCTCCTGGTCGCCGTTCGCCTCGACCACCTTGCGGGTGTTGGTGAAGTACTTGTCGGTGATGGCCCCGATGGAACCGGCGGACAGCGTGAAGTCCACCATCCGCTCCAGCATGTCCTCGCGCCGGTCCACGGAAGCCTCGGCGGCGGACGCAGATTTCGCTGCGGCGCGGCCGGCGGCTGCGGTGTTCGTCATGCCCTCTCCTCCCCCGTCAGCGCGGCCACGCCGGCCTTCAGGATCGCCGCGTCGGAGGTGACGGACAGGAACGTGAACCCCTGGCGCTCCCGGATCGCCGCCTGCGCTGCACCAGAGCAGTATAGCCCGGCGGCGAGGCCGTGTGCACGGGCCGCCGTCAGCACACGCGCCAGCGCCGCTTCGACTTTCGGATGGGCCGGGTCCGCCGCCGCGCCGTCGAGCAGCGAGATCGACAGGTCATAAGGTCCGACGAACAGGCCATCGAGGCCCGCCGTCGCCGCAATGGCCTCGACGTTGGCGAGCGCCTCAGCGCGCTCGATCATGGCGAACACCCGCACGAGATCGTTGGCGCGGGCGAGGTACTCGGGCAGCGGTAGCCCCAAGAGCGCGGCGGCGGGCGATGGCCCCCAGCTTCGCCGGCCCACCGGCGGATACTTCGCGGCCTCGACCAGCGCGCGCGCCTCGGCCGCCGTATCGACCATCGGGAACACGATCGCCGTCGCCCCGGCGTCGAGGGCGCGGGCGGCCGTCGCCAGATCGCCCGGCGGCGGGCGCACGAACGCCTCCTGCCCGGCGGCGCGGATGGCGGCGATCATCGCCACCAGGTCGCCGTGGGTGGCGTGCCCGTGCTGGAGATCGACGAGGCACGCAAGACCCGAGGCGCGCGCCAGCTCACCGGCGATGAGGCCGCCCGGCAGGGTCAGCCAGAGGAAGCGGCAGGCCGCGCCGGACCCGGGCGCGGCGCTGCGCGGCGAGGTCATGCCTCGTTGCGCACCTGCTCGACGGCCGTCGCCATCAGATCGTCCATGGTGCGACGCACCTGATGCTCGGACTGGTCGACGCCCTTGTCCTGGAAATCCTTCACGACCTTGCGCAGAACGTCGTCGTCGCCCGGTTCGTCGAAATCGGCCTTCACCACGGTTTTGGCGTAGGCGTCGGCGTCGGCTCCGGCGAGGCCCAGCTTCTCGTCCGCCCACAGCCCGAGGAGCTTGTTGCGCCGCGCCGTCGCCTTGAAGCGCAGTTCCTCGTTGCGCGCGAACATCGACTCATAGGCTTCCTGGCGCTTGTCGAACGTGGTCATCAAGAAACTCCGTGGTGTGCCGTTGTGAGGGGTGTCGAAGGGGCGGCGGCGGGGCCGCCGCGCGCGGTCAGGCGTTGGCCGTGGCGACGCCCTTCTCGGCCAGCATTTCCTTAAGCTCGCCGGACTGGAACATCTCGGTGATGATGTCGCAGCCGCCGACGAATTCGCCCTTGACGTAGAGCTGCGGGATGGTCGGCCAGTTGGCGTATTCCTTGATGCCCTGGCGCAGCGCATCCGACTCGAGCACGTTGATGCCGCGATAGGGCGCGCCGACGTAATCGAGGATCTGCACGACGCGCCCCGAGAAGCCGCACATCGGCTGCTGCGGCGTGCCCTTCATGAACAGCACCACATCGGCGCCCTTCACCTGCTCGTCGATCCACTTGGTGATGTCGCTCATCTCGAAGCCTCTCGTTTCCCGTTATGCCTTCGGCGCTGCGGTCTGCAACGCCATGGCGTGCAATTCGCCGCCCATGCGGCCCTTCAGCGCGCCGTAAACCAGCTGGTGCTGCTGCACGCGGCTCTTGCCGGCGAAGGCCGACGACACGATGTTCACGGCATAGTGATCGCCGTCGCCCGCCAGATCGCGAATCTCGATGACGGCGTCGGGGAACGCATCGCGCAGCAGCCGCTCGATGTCTTGCGCCTGCATGGCCATGTGTCCGAAACCCCGCTTCCCGCCAAGTCCTTCCGGTTGATGTAGACGCGCCGCCCGGCAGGCGCAAGGGCGGCGCCGCTCAGGCGCCCATGAACGCTGGAAACCAGCCCTCGTGGGCCGCCCGGAGTCTGGCCAGCGGCACGGTGGCGTGGCCGAGGCCGGCGATGGCGTCATGGCCCGTCACCGTGCCGATGCGGGCCGCCGGAACGCCCTTCGCCGCCAGCGCCGCG
>DAIODI010000016.1:0-21629 GCA_036746875.1 Aestuariivirgaceae bacterium
TCCGGTCCCTGCATGCCCGCCCCACCCGATCCGGCGGCGGCCTGGGCCGTGCTCGGGCAGGTGCGGATCGCCGCCGCGGCGGCCCCCGCGGGACGCGCCCCGCGCGCCGACGCAGCACGTACGGAGGCCGCGCCCCGGCCGAGCGGCTCCGGCGCTATCTGCGACGCTACGGCCTCGCGCCGTCCACTGTGGCGCGCGCGCCGGAGCAGCCGCACCTTGTCGCGACCCTTGAGGGCCGGGATAAGGGGCCGCACCTGATCCTCAACGGCCACCTCGACACCGTCGGTCCCGGCGACGAGCGCGACTGGTCCGTGCCGGTGTTCAAGGCCACCCGCCGGGAGGGACGCATCTACGGTCTGGGCGCCGGCAACATGAAGGGCGCGGTTGCGGCGCTCACTGCGGCGTTCGCGCGGTTGTCGCAGAACCGCGACGCGTTTCGCGGCCGCGTCAGTCTTGCGCTCGTGGCCGACGAGACCGTGTTCGGCCCTGACGGCGCGGGATATCTCCTCGAGGAACGGCCCGATCTTCTGGGGGACGGCGTGATCTGCGGCGAGGGACCGGGCGCGATGGCCCTCGGCGTGGCGGAGAAGGGCGTGCTGTGGCTCGAACTCTCCTGCCGGGTTCCGTCCGGCCAGGGGATGCTGACCGTCGCCGGCGCCTCCGCCATCGCCCGGCTGTCCCGGGTGATCGCCGAGATCGACCGCTGGAACGACGAGCAGGCGTCGCCGCCCGCCGGGCTCGCCGCCGTCGCGGCGAACGCGGGCGAACACGGCCTGCGCCTCTCCGCCAACGCGGGCACGATCCGCGGCGGGCGCTTCGTCAGCCAGAAGGCCGAGCAGTCGGTGGCCGAGATCGATTTCCGCGTCCCGCCCGGGCTCACCATCGACGATATCGAACGGCGCGTGCGCGCCGCGTGCGGCGAGGCCGTCGCGGTCCGCCGCATCAAGGGATGGGACCCGAACTGGACAGCGCCCGCCGATCCGATCGTGCAGGCGGTCGGCGCGGCGGCGCTGGCCGTGCGCGGCCGTGTGAGCCCTCCTGTGGTGCGGCTTCCCGCCTCCGACGCAAGCCGCTGGCGAGCGCGCGGCGTTGCGGCTGTTTGCTTCGGACCGCAACCGCTGCTCGCCTCCGGCGTCGACGACTACGTCGAGGAGCAGGACGTGATCGACTGCGCCGCGATCTATGCGCAGGCGGCCGTCGCCTGGCTCAACGGTCAAGCGGGCTGAACAGCTCGCCGCGCGACCGCAGGAGCTCGCGCCGCACCATCGCATGCACGCCCTTGGCGCCGTCCACCACCTGGGTGATGCGAAGATCGCACGCCATGCTGGCGAAGGCATAGGCGTCGTCCTCGCGCCAGCCCTCCAGCGACACCAGCAGGTCGAGCATGTCGCCGAGCGCCGTTTCCACCGCCCGGTCGAGGTCCGGATCGAAGGCCATGACGACGAGATGCGCCGGCGTCAGCGCCACCGGGCGCGCCAGCCGGCGGCCACGGCGCACCGTCAGGCGGAAGTCGCCGGCGAGGCAGGTTTCGAGCGCCGTCAGCGATACTTCGCCGTCGCCCTGGATCGCATGGCCGTCGCCGGCGGAGAACAGCGCGCCCTCCGCGAACACCGGCAGAAACAGCCGCGAGCCGGCCTGCAACTCCCGGCAATCGATGTTGCCGCCATTCTCCCGGGGCTCCATCGCCGAAACCCGTCCCCAGGCGGGCGGCGGCGCCACCGCCATGATGCCGAAGAACGGTTCGCGCGCCAGCCGTGGCCCGAACGGCAGCGCCGCCGTTCGCGCCTCAAGGTCGATCGGGTAGAAGTCGGCGCGAAACGACGGGAACCGGTCCGGCAGCGCGCCGAGGCCCGGCCGCGAGGCGTTGAACCCCCATGGCGCCACGAGATCGACCGCCTCGATCAGGATCTCCAGCACGTCGCCCGGCCTTGCCTCCGCCACGGCGACCGGCCCGGTGATGATGTGGCGGCCCATGTCGGGCGTGCAGCGATCGAGGATCGCGCGATGCTGCGGCAGGATCGCGTAGGGACATCGCTCGCCGATGTCCGCGCCGCCGTTGACGCTCGACAGGCGCACGACGTCGCCCGAAGCCACGGTCAGAACCGGCTTCAGGCGGGCGTCGAAGTGGCCCCAATGGATGGTGTCCGGCGAGGCGTCGAGCGCATGGCGGCGGCTCATGCCACCGTCCTGCCCGCCGCCGTCTGCGGCGGCTCGCCGGCGAGCCGCAGCGCGGCGTCCACCAGCGCGTCGGCCGAGCGCCAGTCGTAGGTGCGCACCATATTGGCGTGGTTCACGAACGTCGCGCCGCCGTAGAACATTTCGTACTGGGTGTGACGCGATGCGAATTCCGAGCCGAGCGCATCCCAGGCGAGCTTCATGACGCCGATGCGGCCCAGCGCGTCCGTCACCGGGGAAACCTGCGTCGCGACGATCGCGTCGCGGATCGCCGGGTTGGCGAGATCGTCCACCGACGAGGGCAGCATGATCACGCCGCCGCCGCAAAGCTCCCGGATCGCCAGGGCGATCTGCGGGTAGAGCTCCTGGGTGATCGACAGCGCCGCATAGAGCAGCGACGCCGACGGCACGAAGTAACCGCCCGCGATCTCGCGGCCCTCGATCTCCATGCCGGCGACAAGCCCCTCCACCATGGCCGCCTGCGCCGCCAGCCTGCCCAGCGCCGAGCGCACCTGCGGGATGTCGGCGACGCCGTTGGTCTGCGCGACGCGCCTGGCGAGCCCCACAAGAAAGCGGAGTTTGGTCGCCAGACGGATCTGCGACTGATAGTTCTGGTAGACGTGCGCCGGCGTGTCGTGCCACTGCGCGCGGGCGAGTTCGATATCGCCGGCAACGAACACGCGCTCCCACGGCACCTTGACGTTCTCGAACAGCACGATGGCGTCGTTCTCGTCGAAGTGCGCTGACAGCGGATAATCGAAGGTCGAGCCCGCCGCCGCCTCGTAGGAGCGGCGCGACAGGAGCCTCACGCCGCGCGTGGCGACCGGCACGGCGAACGAAACGGCGTAGCGCTCCTCGCCAGGCTTCAGCGGCTCGATCGCCCCGACGAGGATCTCGTCCGACATCACCGAACTGGTGCCCAGCATCTTGGCGCCCTCGACGGTGACGCCGGAGGCGTCCTGATCGACGATCCGCAGCACCACGTCACGGGCCTGCTCGGAGGCCCCTTTCGACCGGTCGGCCTGGGGGTTGCGGATCACGTAGGTGACGAACAGGTCGTTGTCGCGGGCGTAGGCGAAGTAGTCGGCGAGGGCCTTCGCACGCGGCTCGCTTCTGGCGCGGAACACCTCCAGCCCCATCACCATCCCGCCGAGCGTGGTGGCGAGATGATCGGGGGACCGGCCGAGGAAGCCGAAGTGCCGGGCCGACCACGCCTCGATCGCCTTGCGCCGCGACACCAGATCGGCATGGGACCGGGGCAGGAGCCAGGAGCGGTTGACGCGGCCCCGGCCGCCCGCGCTGGGGATCGTCATCAGCTCCCGGTTCTCCGGCGCCGCCTGGAAATCGTAGAGCCTGGCGAACGAGGCGACCGCGTTGCGGAACGCCGGATGCTGGGTCACGTCGCCGGCCTGCCTGCCGTCGATCGAGACCGAGCGCCCGTCCCTCAACGCCCGTGTGTAGGCCTCGCCGTTCCTGATCGCCATGGTCCGTCCCCTGCCGCGCGTTCCGCCACAATGGCGGCCCGGCGCTGCGAATTTGATGCTAGCTGACGACGCGCGGGCAAGCCACAGTCGAGCGCCTGCAACGCCGTCCGGAGGGCATGCCGACCATGCAAAGCAACACCGGTTCCGCACCGCGCGACTTCATCGGCTACGGCGAGCGGCCGCCCGATCCGCAATGGCCGGGCGGAGCGCGCGTCGCCGTCAACATCAACCTGAATTTCGAGGGCGGCGGGGAGCGCTCGGTCCTCGAAGGCGACGCGCACTCGGAGGACGTGCTCACCGACATCGGGTTCGCGCGGCTCGCCGGCCTGCGCAGCCCGCTCGTCGAATCGGTGTTCGAGTATGGCTCGCGGCGCGGCGGCTGGCGGCTGTTGCGGCTGTTCCGCGAATTCGGGGTGAAGATCAGCCTGCTTGCGGTGGCGCGGGCGGCGGAATGCAATCCGGCGCTGACCCGGGCCTACATCGCCGACGGCCACGAGCTCGTCAGCCACCACTACCGCTGGCTGGACTACCAGACGATGCCCGAGGCGGAGGAACGCCGCCATGTGGCGGCGGCCTTCGAGACTCTGGAGCGGATCGCCGGCGCGCCGGTTGTCGGATGGATGACCGGACGGCCGAGCCAGAACACGCGCCGGCTGATCGCCGAAACCGGCCGCCTGCTCTACGATCGCGACTCGCTCAGCGACGAGTTGCCGTACTGGGTCGAGGTCTGCGGGCGTGCGCACCTCGTCGTGCCCTACTCCTTCGAGACCAACGACAACCGGTTCAACGAGAACAGCGGCTTCAGCACCGGCGACGACTTCGCCCGCTACATGATCGACTGCTTTGAAACGCTCTACGCCGAGGGCGAGCGCGAGCCGAAGATGATGTCTCTCGCCCTGCATGACCGGCTGATCGGCCGGCCCGGCCGCGTCACCGGGCTCAGAGCGTTCCTCGAACATGTGACCCGGCGCGAGAAGGTGTGGATCGCGACCGGCCGCGACATCGCCGAGCACTGGCGGCGCGTGCATCCCTTCAGGGGCTGACGGGCGATGCGCGTGGCCCTCACCGGCGCGGCCGGCTTCATCGGCCGGCATGTGCGCCCGGCGCTCGAAGCGCGCGGCGACGCCGTCGCCGCCAGCGACGCCGGCGCCTGGGACGGCGTTGAGCCGGTGGACCTGCGTGACGCGACATCCGTGCGCGCCTGGATCGCCGCCGCCCGGCCGGAGGCGGTCATCCACGCCGGCGCCATCTCCGGCGCGATGGTGGCGGAAGACGATCCGGCGCTCGTCCACGCGGTGAACGCCGACGGCACGGCGAACGTGCTCGCGGGCATGGCGGCGGCGGGCGTGCGGCGGCTGGTGTTTCTCTCCTCGATCGCCGTCTATGCGCCGCGACAGGACCGCGCCCCGGTTGACGAAACCTCGCCGCGCGGTTCCGGCAGCGCCTATGGGCGCAGCAAGATCGCGGCCGAGGACCTGATCCGCGACGCGGTGGCCGGCGGCCGGATCACGAGCGCGGCGACCTTGCGGATCTCCTCCGTCTACGGACCATACCGCCGCACGCCCTACCTGATCGGCGAGCTGGCGCGCCATGCGGCCGCCGCGACGCCGGCGGACGTCACCGACGAGCGCTGCAACCTGCGCCAGTTCGTTCATGTGGACGATGCGGCGCGCGCCGTTCTGCTGGCGCTGGATCGCGCGCCCGCCGGTTTCGCACCGGTCAACGTCACCGGCGGGGCGTATCTCAGCGAAGCGGCGATCGCGCGGATTGCGGCGCGATATCTGCCGGGACTGGACTGGCGGGTGGTGGCGCACAAGGAGGCCGCCGACGGCGACTTCGGACCGCTCGACCTGTGGCAGGCGAAAGCCCTTCTCGGTTACGTCCCGCAGGTGACGATCGAGGACGGTCTGGCGCGGCTGTTCGCCGCTTCCAGCATCATCCCGCCAAGTGGCGGCCACCTGGCGGAATGACGCACTAAAGGACGATTTCCTCGCTGTCTTCATCCTCGCGTTCGACCATGCGCAGGAAGCGGCGGGTGCGCTCCTGGACGGGGTTGTCGATCACCTGCGAGGGCGGTCCCTCCTCGACGATCTCGCCGCCGTCCATGAACACCACACGGTCGGCCACATCGCGGGCGAAGCGGATCTCGTGCGTCACCACGATCATCGTCATGCCGGCTTCGGCCAGCGCGCGCATCACCGCCAGCACCTCGCCGACAAGCTCGGGATCGAGGGCCGAGGTGGGCTCGTCGAACAGCATGAGTTTCGGCTTCACCGCGAGCGCGCGCGCAATCGCCACACGCTGCTGCTGGCCGCCGGAAAGCCGGTGCGGCAAGTGTTCCGTGTGACGGCTGAGCCCGACGCTGCGCAACAGCTGACGGCCGAGCTCGTCGGCGGCGGCCTGGCTTACCCCATAGACCTTGACCGGCGCCTCGGTGACGTTCTCCAGCGCGGTGAAGTGATTGAACAGGTTGAAGTGCTGGAACACCATGCCGATTCGCGCATCGGCGCGGGCGCGGGCGAGGTTGCGGGAGGGCGCGGGCTTCTCTCCCATGCGGTCGTAGCCGACGAACGAGCCGTCCACCGTGATCTCGCCGCGGTCCACCTGTTCGAGGTGGTTGATCATGCGCAAGAGCGTGCTCTTGCCCGAGCCCGACGGACCGAGGATGGTGACGACCTCGCCGCGCTTGACGGTAAAGTTCACGCCGCGCAGGACTTCGCGCCCACCGTAGGATTTCCACACGCCCTTGCACGCGACGAAGGTCTCGCCGACGGCCGCCCTGACCGGCGTGGCCGAGAGCAGACTGGCGATCCAGCCATGACCGCCGCCGGCCCGTTTCACCTTCGAGCGAGGCGCGCGATAGACCGGAACCGCCGCCGCCGGAACGGCTTCCTCGGCGGACTTGCGGTTGCCAAGTCCGAGCAGCCGGGCCATGGCCCCTGAATTCTGCGACCGGTCGCGTTCGAAGTCGAAGCGCCGCTCAAGCCACATCTGCACCAGCGAAATGGCGCTGGTGATGACGAGATAGATAATGCCCGCGGCCACGAAAACGGTGAAGAACTTGAAGTTCTGCGCCACGATCTGCTGGGCGCGGAAGGTCAGCTCGTTGACGAAGATGATCGAGGCGACGGAGGTCAGCTTCACCATCGAGATCGTGTCGTTGGCGAGGCCGGGGAGTATGGCCCGCATCGCCTGCGGCAGAACGATCCGGCGCAGCGTCAGCATGGGTCCCATGCCGAGCGAGGCCGCGGCCACCGACTGGTTGCGGCTGACCGAGACGATGCCGCCGCGAATGAGTTCGGCGGCGAACGCGGCCTCGTTGAGGGAGAAGCCGATCACGGCCGCGGTGAAGATGTCGAACTTCAGCCCCACCTGCGGCAAGGCGTTGAAGATGAAGACGAGCTGGAGCAGCTGCGGCGTGCCGCGCACGAACCAGATATAGAACCAGGCGATGGCGCGCAGCGGCCAGAGCGGCGAGAGCCGCATCAGCGCCAGCACGAGGCCGAAGATCACGCCGAAGACCATGGAGACGGCGGCGATCTCGATGGCGACCCACGCGCCCTGGAGCAGGAACGGTGAGAAAACGTACTGCGGAACCTCGACGAACCACGGCAACTCGGCGCCCGCCAGCGCCGATGGATCGCCGCCGGTCCACGGCCCGCCCGAGCACCCGGCCACCACGAGGCCGGTCGCCAGCATCAGGAGCAGCGTCCACAGCCGTCGAAGCGAAAGCAGGCCGTCAGGCATGGCGCAGGACAGTCTCCCTCGGCGTCAAGCCAAAAGACGTTCCGCCCGCGAGCCCCGGACCGCGGGCGGAATCGCTCTCACACGGGTTATCCGACCCCGCGATCCTACTCGGTCTTGATCTCGGCCTTCACGATCATCGCCGGGTCAAGCCCGTACTTCTTCATAAGTTCCGCCTGGGTGCCGTTGGCCTGCATGATCTGAAGCCCCTCGAAGATGGCCCGGTTCAGATCCTTGTTGTCGTTCTTCACGGCGGTGCCGATGTTGAAACCGGACAGGATCATGAACGCGCGCTTGAATTTCGCCGGATCCTTCTCGACCTGCGCGTCGACCACCGTCAGGTCGTAGAGAACGATATCCGTGCGCTCGTCGCTGACGAGACGGATCGCCGACGCGACATCGGGATAGGTGAGGATTTCGATCCCCGGCTTGCCGGCGGCCTTGCACTTCTCGTCCTGCGCCTTCACCTGCGGCTCTTCCACGGTGCCGACGCCGACGGCGATCCGGTTGCCGCAGAAGTCGTCGAAGCCCTTGATGTCCTTGGTGTTGTTCGCCTGCGTCAGCCCGCCGGTGGCGGCCTGCATGTAGAGCACATAGTCGGCCTGCTTGGCGCGCTCGGGCGTGTAATAGAGGTTATCCCAGAACACGTCCGCCTGGCCGGCGACGACTGCGGGCAGGATGCCCGACCAGCCGGCGAGGAACCATTCGTACTTGATGCCGTGGCAATCCATCACCGCCTTGGCCAGGTCGGCGTCGAAGCCGATGATCTTGTTGAAGTCGGCCGGGTCGCGCATGACGAACGGCGGCGTCTGCGGATCGCCGCCGATCTTGATCGTCTTGCCGGCGAGCGAGGGAAACTTTTCAGCCAGCTTGTCGGGTTCGCAGGCAGGCGCGGCATTGGCCACGGAGGCCGCGGCGGCGCTGATCGCGGCTGCGCCCACGAGAGCCGCCAAAGTCTTCCTGAAGCGCATGTTTTCTCTCCCTTTCGACACCGGTCCGGTCGCCACAGGTCCGGTCTGGCCTGACCGCGACCCAATCCGGCAAACTGGATGATTGGATACAGTTTACGAGAACTCGTCAAGGCCGGCGTCGCGGCAGTCTTGGCCTGTTTCTGCGGCAGCCGCCCGAATTCGAGGCAGGAGATGGATTGACTCGGATACTTGTATCCAGTTAGCGTCAATCTCCATTCATCCGGACGCCGCACATGACCGATCATCCGAATTCGCTCGCCGCCATAGACCGGGCGCATGTCGTTCACCCGTATGCGAATCTTCGCGCCAACGAGCAGGGCCAGCCGCTGATCATCACCCGGGGGGATGGCGTCTACGTCGAGGACGACCAGGGGCGCCGCTACATCGAGGGCGTCGCGGCGCTGTGGTACGCCGCTCTCGGCTTCAGCGAACAGCGGCTGGCCGAGGCCGCATACCGGCAGATGCGACGCTTGCCGTGCTACCACGCGTTCGGCGCGAAGATCGCCGACGTGACGGTTGAGCTGACCCAGCGTCTTTTGGCCATCGCGCCCGCCGGCCTGCAGCACGTCTTCTATTCCTCGTCGGGTTCGGAAGCGAACGACACCGCCATGAAGATCGTGCGGTACTACAACAACGCGCTTGGCCGGCCGCGGAAGAAGAAGATCATTTCACGCCAGTTCGCCTACCACGGAACCACGCTTGCGACATCCAGCCTCACCGGCGTGCCGCGCAATCACTTCGACTTCGACGCGCCGGCGCCGGACGTTCTGCATACGGATTTTCCGTCCTGGTATCGCGGCGGCCTGCCTGGCGAGAGCGAGGAGGCGTTCGCATCGCGCCTGGCGGCGAACCTCGAAGCGATGATCGAGCGCGAAGGGGCAGACACCATCGCCGCCTTCTGGGCCGAGCCCGTGATGGGCGTGGGCGGCGTGATCATTCCTCCGCGCGGCTACTTCGAGAAGGTGCAGGCGGTGCTGAGGCGCCACGACATCCTCTTCGTCGTCGACGAGGTGATCTCCGGGTTCGGCCGGCTCGGCGACATGTTCGGTTCGACGACCTTCGACCTGCGGCCCGACATGGTGGTCCTCGCCAAGGCGCTGACCAGCGGTTACCTGCCGATGTCGGCGTTGCTGATGAACGACCGGGTCTACGCGACGGTGGCCGACAACTCCGTGCGCCACGGCGTGCTGGGACACGGCTACACCTACACCGCCCACCCGGCTCCGGCGGCGGTGGCGCTGGAGACGCTCAAGATCTACGAGGAGCTCGACATCGTCTCCCGGGTGCGGGCGCTGGCGCCGGGCTTCAAGTCGGGTCTTGCGGACCTCGAAGCCTCACCGATCGTCGGCGAGGCGCGGGCGATCGGACTGATCGGCGGCCTCGAAATCGTCGCCGACAAGGCCGCCAGGACAAGGTTTGCTCCGGAGGTCGGGGCGGCGAAGCTCGTGGAGACCAAGTGCCTGGAGCACGGCTTGATCCTGCGCGCCCTCGGCGACGTCCTCGCCGTTGCGCCCCCGCTGATCATCACGCCGGGCGAACTGGCGGAGCTTCTGGCGCGGCTGAAGCGCGCCCTCGCAGACGCCGAGACGGAACTGAGCGGACGCGGCCTCCTCAACGCCGCCTGACAGCCACGGCTACATTACGAGCGCAACCGGGCGCACCGGGCAGCCGGTGCCGTCGCGCATGTTGAGCGGCAGGCACACGAACAGGAAATCCTTCCCCTGGAGCTTCTCCAGGTTGGCGAGCTGCTGCACCATGCAGATGTTGGCGTGGAGCCAGATCTTGTGCGTCGGCCACCACCATTCGGCCGGATCGTCCATGCCGATCAGATCGGTGCAGAACAGCGTCATTCCCCGCTCCACCAGCCATTGCGCCGTGTCGGTGGGGATGAAGGGGCGCTCCTTGATCCAGTTACCCTGCCCCCACGTCTTGTCACGGCCGGTCCAGCAGATGATCGCCCTGCCCGGCTCGATGGGCCTGCCGGTTCTGGCCTCGGCGGCCTCGAAGTCGGCGATGGTGATGGCCTCGTTGTTCTTCTTCCAGGTGAAGTCGTAGAGGTTCCCCGGGCAGATCAGCTGTTCGAGAGGCACCTTGCCGACCGGAACGCCTTGCCGGTCGAAGTGGCGCGGGGCGTCCACATGGGTGCTGCAATGCTCCGGCATGAGGATCATGCGCGATTCCATCGCGAGCCTGCCGCCGGAGTAAACGCCAAGGGTGTCGTAGGATTCGATCGGGAAAAACGCGATCTGCACCCCGCCGATGTTGGGCATGCCGTTGAACAGTTCCCGCCCCAGATCGATGATTTCCTTAACTGCGGCCATCGCTTCCCCACACGCCTTTTGGTTTGCATCCTTGTATCCAATCATGTTACGGGAAGCAAGTTTGCGATCATTCGAGCGTGACCTGTCGCGGGCCGGCGATGGAGGGCGGGGCGTAATGGTGACCGACGTTGACGATCGCGGTTCAGCCTCCGCGGAGCTTGAGGCCTACACCTATCTGCTCAATCGCATCCGCCGGGGCGAGCTGAAATCCGGGATGCGCCTGCGCGCCGAAGAGATCGCCGGCGAGATCGGGATGAGCCGTATGCCGGTGCGGGAAGCCTTCCGGCGGCTCGACGCGGAGGGGCTGCTCACCATCCGGCCGAACCGCGGCGCCATCGTCGCCGATTTCACCGCCCCGCAGATCCTTGAACTGTTCGAAATGCGTTCGGTGCTGGAAGGTCTGGCGATGCGCCATGCCGTCGGCAACGTCGGCGGGTCAGCCATCGAGGATCTGCGCGACCTGCTGTTCCGCATGGACCGCGGGCGGCACGAATGCGACCAGTGGCTGAGGCGGCACTGGGAATTTCACGAGTACGTTTGCCGGCTCTCCGGGCGGGCGCGCCTGCTGCGCGAGATCGAGAAGCTGCATGTCATGCTCGAGCCGCACCTGCGCTTCTATTTCATCAACGTGAAGAAGCCGATCGGCGTGCTGCAGCAGCATCAGCACCTCATCGACATGCTGGTGGCCGGCGATCCCGACAGGGCCGAAGCGGAGATGCGCGAACACGTGCTCGAAACGGCCCCGGCGCTCATCGCGTTCCTGCATGGCGCGAACGACGGCTGACACCATCCCGGAGACCCGACGCGTGAGAGATCTTGAGAAACCCGGGCGTTCGCAGGTCGTGGCGCGCAACGGCATGGCCGCCACATCGCACCCGCTCTCCACGCTCGCCGCCATCAACATGCTGCAGGCCGGCGGCAACGCCATGGATGCGGCGATCGCCGCGTGCGCCGTGCAATGCGTCGTCGAACCCGGCTCGACGGGCGTCGGCGGCGACTGCTTCGCGCTCTACATGCGCCGCGGCGAAGGCGAGATCTTCGCCTTCAACGGGTCCGGCAGGTTGCCCGCCGCCGCGACGCTGGAGACTTACCGCAAGGCGGTCGGCGAGGCCGCCATCCCGCGGCAGTCGCCCTTCGCGGTGACGATCCCCGGCGCCGTCGACGCCTGGCACCAGCTGTTGCGCGACCATGGCGCGAAGTCTCTGGCCGACGTGCTGCAGCCGGCCATCGCCCTTGCCCACGACGGCTACGGCGTCAGCGAGCGGGTGCATGTGGACTGGGTCGAGCAGGAGCCGGTGCTGGCCGCTGACGCCAACGCCGCCCGGCTGTTCCTCGTCAACGGCAGGGCCCCCGCCGTCGGTAGCGTGCACCGGCAGCCGGAGCTTGCCCGGACGCTTGAAGCGATCGCCTCCGGCGGGCGCGACGCCTTCTATGCGGGCGTGATCGCCCGGGACATGGTGGATTACCTCCGCGGCATCGGCGGCCTGCATGCACTGGCGGACTTCGAGTCTGCGCGCGGCGAGTACGTGCGCCCGATTTCGTGCCGCTTCCGGGGCCACGACATCTTCGAATGTCCGCCGAACGGGCAAGGCATCGTGGCGCTTCTTATCCTCAACATCCTCTCGGGCTTCGAAACGAAGGGAAGCCCGCTGACGCTCGAAACCTACCATCGCGAGATCGAGGCGACGCGACTGGCCTACGCCGTCCGAAACGCCGCCGTCGCCGATCCTGCGATGGCGCATGTGCCGGTGAGCGACCTTTTGTCCGAAACGCTGGCCGGCCGGCTGCGGGCGATGATCGTGGCCGGACAGCGCCTCGATCCGCTTCCTGCGTATGTGCCGCCGCCCCACAGCGACACGGTGTACATCACCGTCGTCGACAAGGATCGCAACGTCGCGAGCTTCATCAACTCAACGTTCAGTCCCTTCGGCGCCGGGCTCGCGACGCCGAACACCGGCATCGTCCTCCACAACCGCGGCGTCAGCTTCTCGCTGGAGGCCGGGCATCCCAACGCCGTTGCGCCCGGCAAGCGGCCGATGCACACGATCATCCCGGGGTTGGCGCTGATGAACCGGCGGGCCGCCATGCCGTTCGGGGTCATGGGAGGCCACTACCAGGCGATGGGCCATGCGTCGTTCATCTCGAAGGTCTATGGCTACGGCCTCGACATGCAGGAAGCAATGAGCCTGCCGCGCGTGTTCCCTCTGCCCGGTACCGGTCAGGTGGAGTACGAACTTACCCTCGATCCGCAGATCGCGGACGGGCTCAGGGCCATGGGCTACACGCTCGTCCGTCCCACCCGCCCGATCGGCGGCGCGCAGGCAATCTCCATCGACTGGGAGCGCCGCGTGCTCACCGGCGCGTCGGACCCACGCAAGGACGGCTGCGCCCTGGGCTACTAGGGCGGACTCCGCCCTGACGATATCAGGCCGTCCGCTCTATCGTCATGTATTTACATCATTCTTATGCGCCAAGTGGCAGCCGCTTGGCGCGATGGTGCGTCAGGGCGAAGCGGGGGCCGGTAGCCCTGGCGCCGGCGCGGGACCAGTCTGTGGGGGCGCGGCAGGGTCGGGCGCGGCGGGGTCGGGCGAGATGTCGGCGAACGCCTTGGGCTCGTCCCACGGGCCCTTCAGGAGGATCACCGGGGAAGGCGCGGGCGTTGAGGCTTCGGCGGCCGGCGGCGGCAGCGTCACCGCCGCCTTGAGGTCGAGGCGGCGGCGGAGGAGATCGACGATGCCCTGCCCCGCAGCCGACAGCGCCGGGCCTTGCACCACCAGATCCTTCGTCGCCGCCAGTCCGTCCACGCCGGCGAACCCGCCCTGCAGAAGCGTGAACGGCGTGGCCGCGGCCGCCGCCGGTCCCGGCGGCCGCCAGCCGGCGACGATGGCCATCTGCGCCTGCCGCGCGAGGACGGCGAGGTCCACGCCCTCCACGGCCCCGTCGGCGAACGACATCCACGCCGCCCCCTTCAGCGTCGCCACCAGTTCGCGCTGGCTCGCCCCGGCCGCGGCGACGGTGAGAGCCGCCTCGCCGCGCCCGCGCAGCGCACCCGAGCCCGTGAGCGCGGCGAACGCCTGCCCGGCGTCGATCGCCTTCGCCTCCACGTCGATCGACACGGCCGGCGCAGGCGTGGCGCCGTTCAGCGCCACCGTGCCCTTCAGCGCGCCGCCCCATAGCTCCGCCTCGGCGATGTCGGCGTCGAGCTTTCCGCCGTCAAGCTTCACCCGGGCGGCGAGCTTCCCCAGCGACAGGTCGCGGAAGGCGAACCCGCCCGCGGCGATGTCGAGGGTGGCGTCGAGCGCCTTGAGCCCCGCAAACGACAGCCGCGCGTCGCTCCAGTCGTCCGACACCGGACCGCGCGGCACGTAGACGTCGGCGTCGATGCGATCGACGCCGAGCGCGGCGTCGAGCCGCGGGCGCGCCCCGGCCAGGTCGAGCGTGGCGCGCCCCCTGGCGGTCATGCCGTCGAGCCCCAGCACGAGATCGGAGAGCTTCACGGTCGCCCCCTCGCTGTCCACCGCCGCGGTCAGCTTCAGCGCGCCGAGGCCTGGTCCGCCCTCGGTCCTGTAGCCGATCCACCGCAGGAGCTCGCGCAGCGACGGCGAGTCCGCCTCGCCGGTTCCGGCAAGCGACACGCCATGGGCGAGGCTTGCGCGGCCAGAGAACGACGCCTTGAGCGGCGCGGCGTCGATGGCGATGTCGATGGGCGAGCCTTCCGCGGCCAGCCGCTGCGGCGACTTCACGTCGAGCGAAACCGCCACCCGCTGGCCGTTCCAGGTGAGGTGTCCCTCCACGCCGGCGGCCGCCCCTCCGGCAGGCGGCGTGAGCCTCAGGTTCGCCTCCGTCACCTGCGCCGTCGCGCCCGTGCGCTCGTCGAGATACCGGATGTCGCCGCCCTCGATCCGCACGGGGTAGGGCAGCGCGACGCCCGCCGCGCCCTCCGGCGGCAACCAGTTGGGCCTGCCCGCGCCGTTGGTGATCAGCGACAGGCGCGGCCGGATCACGTCGATCGCCGCCGGCTCCATCCGCTGCGCCAGGATCGCGCCGGGTTCAAGCGTGATGCGTACCGCCTCGATCACCGCAACCTGTCCCGGATCGCCGCCCGGCGGATTGGAGATGACGACGTCATAGAGGGTGACGCCGGGTGACGACCACAACGATGCGGTGACTCCGCCGTTGACGGTCAGGGTCCGCCCTGTCGCCTGCCGGACGGCCTCGGTCAGCGCGGTCACCGCGAACCGGCTGGGCGCGAGCCAGGGCAGCGCCGCGATGGCGAGCGCCACGGCGAGAACGGCTGCAAGGACGACAGGAATCGTGCGGCTCATGGGAGCGATCCGGTGGGCGGGCTTGCGTGTGTGCGAGCCGACGGTGGCGGCAGCGTGGCGATTCGGACACGCGACGTCACGCTGGCTGCAACGCCGCCGCAGCGCAACCGGCCTCGCCGCGACTTGGGCCGCATGCTACCGTTTCTGCCCGATGACCACGGTGCAGGCGCTCTTCGCCTTTCTCATCGCCGCTTCGCTGCTGACGCTGGCGCCGGGGCCGGATTCGGCCCTGATCATGCGCAGCGCCGCCGTGAAGGGCACGCGCGATGCCTGGGCGGCGGCGGCCGGCATCAGCGCCGGGTGCCTGCTGTGGGGCGCCGCGGTCTCGGCGGGCCGTGGCGCGCTGTTGGCGGCGTCGCCGCAAGCCTTTACGGCCCTGAAGTGGGCCGGCGCGGCGTATCTCGTCTGTCTGGGGCTCGGGTTGCTGCTCAAGCCGCGGCAGGCTCAGGCCGCCGCCGCACTGCCAGGGGCCGGCTCCGGGCAGGCGTTCCGGCAGGGACTTTTCACCAACGCGCTCAACCCGAAGATCGGTGTGTTCTACATCACCTTCCTGCCGCAGTTCATCCCGGCGGGCGCGAGCGTGGCGCTGTTCGCGTTCGTGCTGGCCGCAATCCACGTGGCGCTGTCGCTGGCCTGGTTCGCCGTGCTTATCGTGGCGACCGCGAAGGTGTCGCGCGCGCTCTCCCATCCGGCGACCATCGCCGCGCTGGACCGGCTCACCGGCGTCGTGTTCGTTGGCTTCGGCGTGAAGCTGGCGCTGACCCGGCTGTAGCCGGGAACTGAAGCAGGGCCCGGCCTGACTGGATCAGGCTGACCGCTTGCGTCTTCATGTATTCGCATCTTCTCTCTTCGCCAGGCGGCGGTCTCGTGGCGGGATGATGCTGGAGCGGGCGCAGGCGCGCCACCGCCTTCATGACGGCGGTGCGGGCGGTGGAGGATGAGTTCGCCGACAAGGGCCTGGCGCCCTCCCTACCGCGCGCCACGGCTTCCGGCTAGGTTCTGACGCGTGTTCAACCCCCTGCCGGAATCGCCGATGTCCGACGCACCGCTCTGGTCGCCCTCGCCCGAACGCATGCGGGCCAGCAATATGGCCTGCTTCAAGGCCGGGATCGAGGCGAAGCTCGGCGTCGCACTGGCGGGCTTCGACGCCTTGCACGCCTGGTCGGTGGCGGAACCCGAAGCCTTCTGGCAGGCGGTGTGGGACTACTGCGGGGTGAAGGCGTTTTCGCGCGGCGGCCGCGTCATCGCCGACCCGGACAGGATTCCGGGCGCGCGCTTCTTTCCCGACGCCCGTTTCAACTACGCGCAGAACCTGCTGGTGCGCGACGATCGCCACCCGGCGATCATCTACGCTTGCGAGGACGCCGAGCGGCGCACCGTGTCGTGGCGCGAACTCCAGGCGGGGGTCGCGGCGCTCCACCACGCCCTGGCCCGCTTCGGCCTGAGGCCCGGCGACCGCGTCGCCGCCGTCGTCCCCAACACGCCGGAGACGGCGATGGCTTTCCTCGCCGCGGCGTCGCTCGGCGGCATCTGGTCGTCGTGCTCGCCCGATTTCGGCGCGGCAGGCATCCTCGACCGCTTCCGCCAGATCGAGCCGCGCGTGCTGGTGAGCTACGCCGCCTGCCGGTACGGCGGCAAGCGCCAGCTCATGCGCGAGAAGCTGGCCGCCGTAGCCGCCGCCCTGCCTTCCGTCGAACTGGTGATCCTCATCGACGGCGACGCCGGCGAGGATACGCCGCGGCTGCCGAACGAGGTCGCGCTCGCCGCCTTCACCGCCGGCATGCCGCGCGACGGCGTCCGGTTCGCGGAGCTGCCGTTCAACCACCCGCTCTACATTCTGTTCTCGTCGGGCACGACAGGCGTCCCGAAGTGCATCGTCCACTCGGCGGGCGGCGTGTTCCTCAAGCACATGAGCGAGCTTGTGCTGCACTGCGACGTCAAGGACACCGACCGGCTGTTCTACTTCACCACCTGCGGCTGGATGATGTGGAACTGGCTGATCTCCGGGCTCGCCACCGGGGCCACGCTGATGCTCTACGACGGCTCGCCCTTCCACCCGTCCGAGCGCGTGCTGTTCGACTTCGCCCGCGACGAGGGCATGACCATCTTCGGGACCTCGGCGAAATACATCGACACGGTGAAGAAGACCGGCTGGGCGCCGAACACCACCCACGATCTGCCGGCGCTGCGGACCATGCTCTCGACCGGCTCGCCCTTGTCGGCGGAGAGCTTCGCCTTCGTCTACGAGGCGATCAAGTCCGACCTGCACCTCGCCTCGGTGTCCGGCGGCACCGACATCTGCGGCTGTTTCGTCGCCGGAAATCCGCTGGGTCCGGTCTACGCCGGCGAGATCCAGGGCCCCGCGCTCGGGCTCGCCGTCGATGTGTTCGACGACGCGGGCGCGCCGCTCGCGCACGGCAAGGGCGAACTCGTCTGCACCAATGCGTTTCCCTCCATGCCGCTCGAATTCTGGAACGATCCGGCCGGCGAGACCTACCGCAACGCCTACTTCGCCCGCTTCCCCGGTGTGTGGCGCCACGGCGACTTCGCCGAGTGGACGGCGCACGGCGGCATGATCATCCACGGCCGCTCGGACGCCACCCTCAACCCCGGCGGCGTTCGCATCGGCACGGCGGAGATCTATGCGCAGGTCGAAACCATCCCCGACATCGTCGAGGCGCTGGCCATCGGCCAGATCTGGCAGGACGACGTGCGCGTGGTGCTGTTCGTGCGCCTGCGTCCGGGCCTCGCTCTCGACGAGCCGCTGCGGCAGCACATCCGCCAGGTGATCCGCGCCGGAGCCTCGCCGCGCCATGTGCCGGCGAAGATCGTGGCGGTGGCGGACATTCCGCGCACCAAGTCCGGCAAGATCACCGAGCTTGCGGTGCGCGAGGTGGTGCACGGGCGCGCGGTGAAGAACAGGGAGGCGCTGGCGAACCCGGAAGCCCTCGAGCTCTTCGCCGATCTCGCCGAACTCAGGACCTGAGGCCGTCCACGGTCGCGCCGATGTTGCGGGCGAGAAGCCGGATCGGAATGAGGCCCACCAGCACGATGGCGAGCGCGGCGGGCGCGGAGTCCTCAAGCTGACCCAGGGTCACGTTCTCGAACACCATGGTGGCGAGCGTGTTCAGCCCGAAGGGCCGGAGAATGAGCGTCGCCGGCAGCTCCTTCATGCAGTCCACGAACACCAGCAGCAGCGCCGAGACGATGGCCGGCTTCAAGAGCGGCAGGTGGACCTCGCGGAACACCTGGAGCCGCGTGCGCCCCAGCGTGCGACCGGCGGCGGTGAGGTTGCGGGTGATCCGCTCGCGCCCGGCGTCGACGCCGCCGTAGGAGATGGTGAGGAAGCGCAGGCTGTAGCCGAACAGCACCGCGAACGCCGAGCCGGTGAGCAACAACCTCACGTCCAGTCCCAGATGCTCGCGGGCGAAGGCGCCGATCCCGTTGTCCACGAACGACAGCGGAACGATGATCCCGATGCCGAGCACTGTGCCCGGCATCGCGTACCCCATCCCGGCCAGGCCGGCGGCGGCGTCCCCGGTCCAGTGACGCACCTCGCGCCGCGCGTAGACCAGCGCCAGCGCCACCA
The DNA here is from genome assembly GCA_036746875.1 of Aestuariivirgaceae bacterium. GTDB lineage: Bacteria > Pseudomonadota > Alphaproteobacteria > Rhizobiales > Aestuariivirgaceae > DAIODI01. The sequence continues at coordinate 18,610 of DAIODI010000016.1, forward strand.
CGGCGGTGATCACGGCCGCCGCCGCGGAGAGCGCGACGCTGGTCGCCGCCGCCTCGAGAAAACGCGCGCCGAGATCGCCGTCGATGCGCCGCAGCGCTGACCGCAGAAGCCAGCACACGGGCAGGACGAGCCCGAGCAGAACGGGCAACGCGCACGCCGCCGTCGCCGCCCATGCGGTGAGCCCGGCGAGCCGCTTCTTCGCCGGCGCATCCTGACGGACCCGCGCCGACGACGAAACGCCGCCGCGCCGCGCCGAGCGTTCAAGCCACAGCAGCGCGGCCGAAAAGACCAGCAGCGTCAGCGCGATCTGCGCCGCTGCGCCGAGATCGCCCCGGCCGAGCCAAGTGGTGTAAACGCCCAGCGCCAGCGTGCGGACGCCGAAGAAGTCCACCGCGCCGATGTCGTTCAGGCACTCCATGAGGGCGAGGCTGACGCCCACCACAATCGCGGGCCGGGCCAGCGGCAGGGCGACGGCGAGGAACGCGCCCCGGTTGGTGCGCCCCAGCGTTCGCGCCACCTCGATCTGCGTCGGCGACTGGCGGGCGAAGCTCGCCCGCGCCAGCGCGTAGACGTAGGGGTAGAGCACGAGCGACATGACGACCGCCGCCCCGGGCACGGATCGGATGTCGGGGAACCAGTAATCGCCGGGGGCGCGCCAGCCGAAGGTCCGCCGCAGCGCCGTCTGCACCGGCCCGGCGAACTCCAGAAGGTCGACGTAGATGAACGCCACGATGTAGAGCGGCATGGCGATGGGCGCGATCAGCGCCCAGCCCAGCGTGGCGTCGAAGGGAAAGCGGTAGGAGCTGATGAGCCACGCTGCGCCGACGCCGATCAGGAACGTCAGCACGCCGACGCCGGCGAGCAGCTGGACGGTGGTGACGAGGTAGTGCGGCAGCACGGTGGCCGCGAGGTGCCGCCAGGCGTCGAAGCCTGATCCCAGCGCCAGCGTCAGCACCGCGGCGAGCGGCAGGATCAGCAGCGCGGAGAGCGCATAGAGCAGCGCCATCGTTCCGATGGGGCGGGCGCGCCGCGCACGTTGCGGCGATCCGGCGGCGAAAGGTTCGGCCATGGCGGCTCGATAGCGGCTTTTGCGGCCGGCGTCAGCCGCCCAGCACGCGGTTCACCGGGAACGTGATCTCCGCCAGCGTTCCCTTGCCGCGGCTCGACGTCAGGGTGAACCGGCCACGGTTGGCCTCCACCAGCGCCTTGGTCAGCGGCAGGCCTAGCCCGGTGCCGGGGATATCGGGCCGTTCCTCGGCATGGATGCGGCCGAACGGCTGCATCGCCACGGCAAGCTCCTCCTCGGCCATGCCGATGCCGGTGTCCTTCACCTTGAGGGAGAACTCGCCGCCGGCGGTCAGCTGCCCCGACAGGATCACCTGCCCGCCCGGCGGGGTGAACTTGATCGCATTGGAGACGAGATTGAGAAGCACCTGCTTCATGGAGCGCAGGTCCGCGACGACCGCCGGCAGGTTTGGCGGAAAATTCTTGCGAACGACGATACGGCGCGCCCGGGCGTCTTCCTCGAACAGCCGCAGACAGTGATCGGCGAGCTCCGAAAGACTCACCGCCGTATAGTTGAGTTCGAGCTTGCCGGTCTCGATGCGCGACAGGTCGAGCAGGTCGTTGATGAGCGACAGCAGATATTCGCCGGAGGTGTGGATGTCGTTGGCGTAGCCGAGATACTTCTGGTTGGCGATTTCGCCGAACCGTTCGGTCCGCATGACCTCCGAGAAGCCGAGAATGGCGTTGAGCGGCGTACGCAGCTCGTGGCTGATCCTGGCGAGGAAGTCCGACTTCTGGGCGCTCGCCCGTTCGGCTTCCTCCTTGGCGGCGCGCAACTCGGCTTCCGTCTGCTTCCATTGCGTGATGTCGCGGAACACGGCGCAATAGGCCGCACGGCCCGTCGCGCCCTTCCGGCCCTCGCGGCCGTTGCGGTCGGCGCCGATGGCGCCGATGGTGAGGAAGATCGGGATCGAGCCGCCCTGGGCGTTGCGCGCCTGAACCTCAAGCCCGTCGTTGAAGACCGCAGCGATTCCGCTCTCGCCGAGCGCGGCCAGATAATCGCGCACCAGCCGCGCGCCGTCGCCCTGCACCAGCGCGGCGATCGGCTGACCCAGCACTTCCGCCTGGCGCAGACCGAAGATCGCCTCCGCGCCCGCCGACAGGCTGAGGATGTTGCCGGTCTCGTCCAGCGTCGCGATGCCGTCGGTGGCGGTGTCCAGAATGGAGATCAGTTCGTCCGCAGAAGGGCCTTGCTGATCGCGCCCCCTTTCGGCCGGCGGCGAAGGCGCGGCGGCGGGCGCCGCCGCCGGGGGCGCTTGCGGCGGCCCTGCATCGGCCTCGGACGGCGCGGCGGCGTTCAGCGGCTGGGGACGCGGCGCCTGCGACGGCCGCGACGCCTCCCCGGCGTCCTTGCCGCGCGGCTGAAGGAGTTCGGCCTTGGTGGCCGGGCCTGTGGTGAACGGGAAGCTGGTGAGGCGCACCATCATCTCGATGGCCCCGCCTTCGCCGTCTATGCGCGCCGGTTCGCCGGGGGATGAGGCCGACAAGCTGTCGACAAGACGGGCCGGCTCCGGCAGCTCGCGCACATCCTCGACGCCGAGCAGCTTCAGCGCCGCCTTGTTGGCGTAAAGCAGCGTGCGGTCCTGGAACAGCACCGTGGCGATGGGCGACAGGTCGAGCGACCGCTTGATGATCTCCGGCACATGAACGCCGGCGGGCTCGCCCTCGGCCTTGCGCCGCGCAGGCTCGCCCGGCGATGGCGTCTCCGGCGGGCGCGGCGCGGCGTCGGGCCTGGCGGGAACGGGCGCGGGCGCGGCGGCGGAGCCCGCCGCCGGTTCGGGCGCGGCGGGGCGGGCCGCCGGTTCGGGCGCCGGCGGCTTCGGAAGCGCCGGAGCCGGTTCGCCCGCCGCCGGCGTCGCGGGCGGGAGCGCCGGGCCCAAGCGGGGGGAGGCGTACACCAACACCCCCGGGAGGCGGGGGCCCGGGGGGGGGGCGAGGGGGGGAAGCGGATAGAC
>DAIODI010000016.1:21639-26239 GCA_036746875.1 Aestuariivirgaceae bacterium
GTTGGGCGTGTGCGGTGGGGCCCTCGGCCGGGGCGGGGGCGTGCCTCGCCGCGCCAAGCCGGTTGAAGGCTTCCTCCTCCTCCCGGGCGAGCGGGCGCACGGGCGGGCGCGCGAGGGGGAAAGGCGTTTCGCCCGCCCGGGTGCGGTCGAGCTCGCGCTCCAGCGCCCGGCGTTCGGTGATATCGTCGATCGTCACCACCACGGCGTCGCCCTCGGCGTCGAGCCGCCGGGCGATCAGGCGCAGGGTGCGCACCCCGAAACGGGTGTTGGCGTCGATCACGCGGTTGGCGATGCCGGTCCGGGCGACCTCCTGGACGAGCCGGGAAAGCCCCGCCGTTTCACCCATCAGCTTGGCCAGCGATTCTCCCGTCAGGGTTGCGCCATCGCGGCCGAGCAGCGCTGCCGCCTCACGGTTGGCGTCGATGATTTCACCCTCGCGGTTGACCACGGCGACGGGCGTCGGCAAGGCGTCGAGGGCGGCGATCCGCAGGGCCTCGCGCTGGTCGGCGGCGTCGGCGCCGCGGGCGGCGATGACGACGCCGCCGCGACCGTCGGGCAACGGATGCGGCTGGAGGCGCGCGTGGAACGGCTGGCCGTCACGAAACGCCTGCAGCGTCAGGCGCGCCGAGGCCGGGGTTTCGCTGCTGAGCGCGCCGGCAAGCCGGGCGATCTCCCTGACGCCGGGCTCCGACGCCTCGAAGCGCAGATCGAGCACATCGAAAAGGGTTTCCGCCGCGAAGGCTTCCACCGCGGGCCGGTTGGCCCAAACGACGCGCAGCCGCTCGTTGTCCCAAAGCCACACCGGCCACGGCGACGCCTGCAAGTCTGCAAGGGATGGAGGAGAGGTCCTGGCCAATCGGGCAACCCTGCACTCGACGACGGACGCCGATCTTTAAAATGCCGGCAATCCCGCTCAGACTTTGCTAACCAAACCGCGCCCGTCTTGTACCCGCAAGCGGCCCTGCCCGTCCATCGCAATGATGGCCCGGCGCGGCCGCTGAGGACGAAGCGCTCCGGTCGATCCTTGCAGGAATCGCGCCAGCGCCGGGGATCGCCCTTGCGGCTTCCTCGGGTTTTCGCCTAATACACCGCGCGATTGGCCGTGCAGCTGTAGCTCAGTTGGTTAGAGCGTCGGATTGTGGCTCCGAAGGTCGGTGGTTCGAGTCCACCCAGCTGTACCATTCGCGATTAACCATGCATCGCTTTCGCCGCCCGTTCACGCCATCGGCAGCCGCGCCGTCACCCGCTCGATGGTCGTGCAGGTGCGGTCGATCAGATCGGCGAGGTCCGCGTCGGTCAGCGTGAAGGGCGGCGCGAGCAGCAGGTGATCGCCGTTGGTCCCGTCCGCCGACCCTGAGCCGGGATAGCACACCAGTCCCAGATCGAGCGCGGTGGCTGTCAGCGCCTCCGACACCTTGAGCGCGCGGTCGAACGGCCGTTTCGTCTTGCGGTCGGCCACCAGCTCGATGGCGATGAAGGCGCCGCGGCCACGGATGTCGCCCACCGCCGGGTGATCCCCGAGCCGTTGGCCAAGCTCGCGCTTCAGCGCCATGCCGATGGTGGCGGACTTCGCCACCAGTCCGTCGCGCTCGACGATCTTCTGAACCGCCAGCCCCGCCGCGCAGGCGACCGGATGGCCCACGAACGTGTGCCCGTGATCGAGCGCGCCCGACCCCGCCTCGACCTCGCGCGCGATCTCCTCGCGCACCAGCATGGCGGCGAGCGGCTGATAGCCTCCGGCCAGCGCCTTTCCCAGCGTGATCACGTCGGGCACGACGCCATCGTGAACGCAGGCGTAAAGCGTGCCGCAGCGTCCCATGCCGCACATGATCTCGTCGAGGATCATCAGCACGCCGCGCCGGGTGCAGATCTCGCGGATGCGCTGGAAGTAGCCGGGCGTCGCCTCGACGGCGCCGAGCGTCGCCCCCACCACCGTCTCGGCGATGAAGGCGATCACCCGGTCGTCGCCCAGCGCGGCGATGGCCGCCTCCAGCTCGTTCGCCCGGTCGAGGCCGTAGTCGCGCACCGATTCCGTCGCCGCCCGGCCCCGGTAGGCGTAGACCGCGCCGATGTGGCGCACGTTCGGCGTCAGCATCGGCGCATAGGGCGCGCGCCGCCGCAGGTTGCCGGAGACCGACAGCGCCCCCAGCGTGTTGCCGTGGTAGGAGTAGAGCCGCGACACGAAGTGATCGCGCGATCCCTGTCCGCGCTCGATCTGCACCTGGCGGGCGAACTTCAGCGCCGCCTCGGTCGCCTCGGAGCCGCCGGAGACGAAGAACACCCGCCAGCGCGCGCCCGGCGCCCGGGCGGCGAGGAGGTCGGCCAGCGCCTCGGCGGCCCCGGTGGTGAAGAGGCCGGTGTGCGCGAACTCCAGCCGGGCCGTCTGGGCGGCGATGGCGGCCAGCACCTCCGGGTTGGCGTGGCCGATGGACGACACCGCCGCCCCGCCCGAGCCGTCGAGATAGCGCCGCCCGGCGGAGTCAACGAGCCACGCCCCCTCGCCGCGCACGGCTTCCGGATAGGCGTGCCTGAGCGTGCGGTGGAGAATGTGCGTGGCGGCGTTGCGCATCCGGTTTCCCTTGCAGGCTGACTTCGATTAAGGGTGAAGCCGCCCGCCACTATCGCCGATATCGCCGCTCCATGACCAGCCAGCCGTCCACCGACCCGGAAGCGCTCTTGCGCCAGATGTTTTCCGCCGCCATCGCCGCCGCCGATCCGGCGAGGCGGGCGCCGGCGTTCCTGCCGGCGAAGCCTAAGGGCAAAACCGTGGTGATCGGCGCGGGCAAGGCCTCCGCCGCGATGGCGCTGGCGGTGGAGGCGCACTGGGACGGGCCGCTCGAAGGGCTCGTCGTCACCCGCTACGGCCACGGCGCGCCGTGCAGGCGCATCGAGATCGTCGAGGCCTCCCACCCGGTGCCGGACGTTGCGGGCCAGCAGGCGGCGGCGCGCATCGCGGAACGGGTGAAGGGGCTTTCCCCCGACGACCTCGTGCTCTGCCTGATCTCCGGCGGCGGATCGGCGCTGCTCGCCGCGCCCGCGCCCGGGCTGACGCTCGCCGACAAGCAGGACATCAACCGCCAGCTTCTCGCCTCCGGCGCGCCCATCGGCGCGATGAACTGCGTGAGAAAGCACCTTTCCGCCGTGAAGGGCGGCCGCCTCGCCGCCGCCGCCCACCCGGCGCAGGTCGTGTCGCTGATCATCTCGGACGTGCCGGGCGACGACCCCTCGGTGGTCGCCTCCGGCCCCACCGTCGCCGATCCCTCGACGCGCGAGGAGGCGTTGGCCCACATCCGCCGCTACGGCCTGAAGCTGTCGCCGGGGGTGGAAGCGTGGCTCGCCTCGCCCGACAGCGAAACGCCCAAGCCCGGCGACCCGCGGCTTGCCCGCACCCGAAACCACATGATCGCCACGCCCGCACAGTCGCTGGAGGCCGCCGCCGTCATCGCCCGCGCGGCGGGCTACGCGATCGTCGATCTGGGCGACCGGGTGGAGGGCGAATCGCGCGAGGTGGGGAAGGCCCACGCCGCGCTGGCGCTGCCGGCGCGGCCGGGCACGGTGATCCTGTCGGGCGGCGAAACCACGGTGACGCTGAAAGGCCACGGGCGCGGCGGGCGCAACGGCGAGTACGCGCTGGGCCTCGCGCTGGCGCTCGACGGCGCGCCCGGCGTTTCAGCCATCGCCGGCGACACCGACGGCATCGACGGCTCGGAGGACAATGCCGGCGCCATCGTCACGCCGGACACGCTGGCGCGCGCCTGCGCCGCCGGCGTCGACCCGGCGAAGGCGCTCGCCCGCAACGACGCCTGGAGCGTGTTCGCCGCCACCGGCCAGCTTGTGGTGACCGGCCCGACGCTCACCAACGTCAACGACTTCCGGGCGATTGTGGTGGAGCGGTGAGGGCTTGCGGCCGGGGCCCGCCGTTCGCCCAGTCGAGCAGTTCCACCGTGTGCACGATGGGCACGCCCGCGGCCCCTCCTAGCTGCGTCATGCAGCCGATGTTGCCGGTGGCGATCACGTCCGGCTTGGTCGCCGCGATGTTCTTCAGCTTGCGCGCCTTGAGGTCGGCGGCGATCTCCGGCTGGAGCAGGTTATAGGTGCCGGCCGAGCCGCAGCACAGGTGCCCCTCGGCGGGCGTGAGCACCTCGAAACCCGCCGCCTGGAGCAGCGCCGGCGGCTCGCGCGTCACCTTCTGGCCGTGCTGGAGCGAACACGCCGAATGGTAGGCGACGCGCAACGCCTCCGGCGCGCGCCCCGCCGGAGCCGCGTCGTAGAGGTATTGCGAGATGTCGCGCGCCATCGCGCCGTAGCGCCGTGCGGCCTCGGCCATGCCGGCGTCGAACCGCAGGACGTGGCCGTAATCCTTCACCGTCGTGCCGCAGCCGGAGGCGGTGATGAGCACCGCATCCACCGGGCCATGCTGCCGCTCCACCTCCGCCCACGCCTCGACATTGGCGCGCGCCGCCGCGACACCCTTCTCCTCCATGCCGATATGCAGGGTCAGCGCCCCGCAGCAGTCGGGCGACTGCGGCACGATCACGTCCGTGCCGAGCCGGTTGAGCAGGCGGACCGCGGCGCGGTTGATCTGTGGGGCGAGCACCGT
>DAIODI010000017.1:0-25904 GCA_036746875.1 Aestuariivirgaceae bacterium
CGCCTTCCATCATCATGCCGACGAGGTTCTTGCCGATGTCGTGGATGTCGCCCTTCACCGTGCCGATCACCATCTTGCCGAGCCGCGGCGCGCCGGTTTCGATCAGCAGCGGCCGCAGGATCGCCATCCCGGCCTTCATCGCATTGGCGGCGAGCAGCACCTCCGGCACGAACAGGATGCCGTCGCGGAAATCGATGCCGACGATGCGCATGCCCTCGACCAGCGCCTCGGTGAGCACCCTGTAGGGCGTCCAGCCGCGCTCCAGCAGGATGTGGACGCCCTCCTCGATCTCTTCCTTGAGGCCGTCGTAAAGGTCGTCGTGGATCTGCTGGACAAGCTCCTCGTCATCGAGGGAGCGAAGATCAAGTTCGTCACCGCCGCTCATCGAAGTCTCCTGGCCGGTTCTGGGGGCCGAGCATGTTCCCCTTGTCTGGCGCGAACTTAAGCGTAAGACAACCGGACGCCCCGCCCGCTGGCGACCCCTGCCAGCCGGAAACCGACTCCCAGCCCGTCCGAGGAAAACCCACCATGTCCCCTGGGCCATTTCCCATCGATGCGGTCCGCGCCGCCTTCCCCTCGCTCGCCATCGCCGACGGCGGACGTCCGCGCATCTATCTCGACAACCCCGCCGGAACGCAGGTCCCGCTGCGTGTGGTGGAGCGCTCGACCCGCGCCTACCTCGAACAGAACGCCAACCTGGGCGGGGTTTTCGAGACCTCGAAGCGGGCCGGCGCGCTGGCGGACGAGGCGCACGCGGCGGTGGCGGCGCTGTACAACGCCGCAAGCGCCGGGGAGATCGTCTTCGGCCAGTCGATGACGGCGCTCACCTACCACATGTCGCGCTGCCTCGCCCGCGGGTGGACGCCCGGCGACGAGATCATCCTGTCGCGCATGGACCACGACGCCAACGTCGCGCCGTGGCTTCAGGCGGCGGAGGATCGCGGCGTCACCGTGCGCTGGCTCGACTTCAACCCGGACACCTACGAGTTCCCCGACGACGCCATCGACGCGCTGCTGTCCTCGCGCACCCGGCTGGTGGCGGTGGGGTACGCCTCCAACTGCACCGGGACCATCAACGACGTGGCGGCGATCTGCGCCAGGGCGCGCGCGGCCGGGGCGCTGAGCTACATCGACGCGGTGCAGTTCGCGCCCCACGGCGTCATCGACGTGCAGGCGCTGGGATGCGATTTCCTCGTCTCCTCGGCCTACAAGTTCTTCGGGCCCCACCAGGGCGTGCTCTACGGGCGCCGCGACGTCCTCGAAGCGACCTACGCCTACCAGGTTCGCCCCGCCCGCGAGGGGCTGCCGAAGCGGTTCGAGCTCGGCACCGGCTCGCGCGAGGGCATGGCCGGCACGCTCGGCGCGCTTGAGTACATTGCAAGCCTCGGCGGCGACGGCGCGCCCGGCGCGGCCGCGCCAACCCGTGCGGCGCTGGCGAACGGCATGACGGCGCTCGCCGCCTACGAGACGGGTCTCACCCGCCGGCTGATCGACGGATTGACCCGGTTGAAGGGCCTGACCGTGCGCGGCGTCACCTCGGCGAACGCCATGCACCGGCGCGTTCCCACGGTGTCGTTCACGCTGGAGGGCCATCACCCGGACGCGCTGGCGCAGGGCTTCGCCGAGGCCAACATCTTCGTCTGGTCGGGGCACAATTACGCCATCGAACCCGTCGGCCGCATGGGCCTCATGGACAAGGGCGGCGTGCTGCGGGTGGGGCTCGCCCACTACAACACGCTCGCCGAAGTGGACCGGCTGCTCGCCCGCCTTGACCGGATGGCGGCGTAGGCTTCAGCCGTCCGCCCGGCCCCGGCGCCGCCCGCGCCGCGCACCCGCCTCGGCGGCGGCGTCCCGGCCCTTGGCGAGGTCCGAAACCTTGCCGAGGCGGCGCTCCACCTCCTCAACCGTTGGCCGCGCGCCCCTCGTGTGCGCCTCGAGCGCGGCGCGCATGGCGGCGAGGTGCTCCGGCGAGGTGCCGCAGCAGCCGCCGATGATCCGCGCGCCCGAATCGAGCGCGAGCCGGGCGTAGTCGGCCATCAGCTCCGGCGTGCCGGAGTAGTGGATGTGGCCGTCATGATACTCGGGGATGCCGCAGTTGCCCTTGGCGACCACGGCCGCGTCCGGCCGCGCGGCGGTGATGCCCAGCACCGTCGCCACCAGTTCGGGCGCGCCGGTGCCGCAGTTCGCCCCGATGGCGGCGGGCCGGGCGGCGAGCGAGGCGGCAAGAGCGCCGAAGGCGGCCGGCGTGATCCCCATCATGGTGCGCCCGTTGGTGTCGAAGCTCATGGTGGTGACGATGGGAAGCCCCGCCGTCGCCGCGCCCTCGACAGCGGCCCGAAGCTCCTCCTCCGACGACATGGTCTCGATCCACAGCACATCGGCCCCGCCTTCGGCGAGCGCCTGCGCCTGTTCGGCGAACGCCGCCACGCCGTCCTCGTGGGCGAGCATCCCGACAGGCTGGAAGATCTCGCCGGTCGGCCCCATGGAGCCGGCGACGATCACCGGACGGGCGACGGCGTCGGCCTCGGCGCGGGCGTTGCGGGTGGCGGCGACGTTGAGTTCACGAACGCGGCCTTGCGCGTCGTGGAGCTTCAGGCGGTAACGGTTGCCGCCGAAGGTGTTGGTGAGCACGATGTCCGCGCCGGCGGCGATGAACCGCCGGTGCAGGTCGCGGACCCGGTCGGGGTGATCGACGTTCCACAGCTCCGGCGCATCCCCGGACATCAAGCCCATGAGAAAGTAGTTGGTGCCGGTGGCCCCGTCGGCGAGCAGCCACGGGCGGGCGGCGAGAAGGTCGGTGAACGAGGCTTTGGACATGGCCGGGCACGGATCCTTTGATTGCGTGACGAGCATCACATAAAGACCCCTTTATATAAAGGGATATTTATGTGCCCGGGTCAGACCCGGTCTGCGCCGTAGTAGAGCGTCACGACGTGCCGGGCTTCGGCGAAGAACAGCCACCGCTCGACCACGGCGCCGGCGAGCGCCGCCAACGCTCCGAAGCTGGCCGAAACCGCCGCCGCCGTGGTCATCCCGCCCATCGCCGGGATGGCGACGACGAGAGCCAGCCCGAGCAGCAGAAACACCAGCCGGCGGAGTTTCTCCGCATGGCGGCGGGCGACCGCGTAGCCCATCTCGCACTGGACGAAGTTCTCGGAGGTGTGCGGCTTCTCCCATTGCCGCACCGGTCCGGGCAGGCCGGTGGCCGCCGCCGCGGTCAACGTCTGCGGCGCCCGGTCGATGGAGCGCCAGTACAGGGCCTTCAGCGCCATGGCGATGAGGACCAGAGCGGCGGCGAGATACCCAAGCACCACGGCGCCCCGCCCGAACCACGCCGAGACGGCAAGCAGGAGGCACGCGCCCGTGGCGGCGGCGAAGGCGAGATAGACCGGCACGGTGAACGCGTTGCGCCACTGCCGGATGGTGGGCAGCGAGGCGTAGATCATCCCCGTGGTGACGACCGTCACCGCGCACATCGCGGCCATCGCGTAGCCCGCCCAGCGGACGGCCCCGTGCGGGGCGGACGGCGTCAACCACAGCGCCGCGAAGGCGAGCGCCGGCAGGAACGTGACCACCGCCGCCACGCCCTCGCGCGACAGCCACGAGGAGCGCCACTGCGAGAACGCCCGCCAGGCGCGTTCGGGATGGCCGAGATGCAGCGTGGACGACAGCAGGCCGACACCGACGAGGCCAAGGCCCAGCACCATCACCGTCGCGCCGTAGGCCAATGAAGACGCCGGACCGTGCGACGCCCCCGCGAGCCCCGCCAGCGCCAGCAGGCCGTAGCCCGCGCCGGAACTCACCGTGAACAGGATGACCGAATAGGCCGGATGCATCGGATCAGCGGCGCGCGCCGGAGAGCGCCCGGTCCACCCAGGCGAAGACCCGATCGGCGAGCGAGTCGCCCGCCGGCGGCAGCGGCTCCAGCGGCTTCGCCGCCTTCGCCGGCGCGGCCGGACCGAGCGCGCGCGGCGGCAGGTACTTGTTCACCGGCTTGTAGCCCATCTCCGGCAGCAGATCGTAGCCGCCGCGCTCCGCCGCCAGCGTCGAGACGGCGCTCTCCGGATCGCCCAGATCGCCGAAGTGGCGCGCCCCCGTGGGGCAGGCGCGCACGCAGGCCGGAACCCGGTCCTCGGGTTCGAGGTGCTCGTTGTAGATGCGGTCCACGCACAGCGTGCACTTCTTCATCACGCCCTGGTCGTAGTCGTACTCGCGCGCGCCGTAGGGGCAGGCCCACGAGCACAGCTTGCAGCCGATGCAGGTGTCCGGATTGACGAGCACGATGCCGTCCTCGGCGCGTTTGTAGGAGGCCCCGGTCGGGCAAACGGTGACGCACGCCGGCGTCTCGCAGTGCAGGCACGAGCGCGGGAAATGCACGGTGCGGGCGGACGCCCCCTCGCCCGTCTCATAGCCGTGGACACGATTGAGCCAAACGCCCAGCGGCTCGTCGCCGTAGGCGTCGAGATCGGTGAGCGGAGCCGAGTAGCCTTGCGTGTTCCACTCCTTGCACGACACCGCGCAGGCCTGGCAGCCCACGCAGGTGTCGAGGTCGATGACGAGGCCGAGCTTCTTCTGCCCCGGCTTCGTGGTGTCGGGCAGCGAGGTCATTTCACCCCCCAGCGCACCAGCGAAGGCCGCCGCCTGACGCCGGGCGGCGGCTTCAGGGTGGCGAACTGCGGCGCGGTGGTTTCCGCCCCGTCCCTGGCCCTGGTGATCCGCACCCTGAGATCGAACCACGCCGCCTGCCCGGTGACAGGATCGGAATTGGAATAGCGATAGGCGCCCTCCTTCTCCGGCAAGAGATCGCAGATCAGGTGGTTCAGGAGAAACCCCTTGCGGGCTTCCGGCGCGGCAGGATCGAGGTTCCACGCCCCCGACCGCTTGCCGATGGCGTTCCATGTCCACACGGTGTCGGGGTTGACGCCCTCCATCAGCCGCACCTCGACGCGGATGCGCCCGTGGGCGCTTTCCACCCAAACCCAGTCGCCATCCGCGACATCGAGCGCCCTGCCCTTCTCGCGCGCCATGTAGAGCACGTTGCGCCCCAGAATCTGGCGCAGCCACGCGTTCTGCGACCCCCACGAGTGATACATCGCCATGGGCCGCTGGGTGATCGCGTGCAGGGGATACGCGTCGCCATCGACCATCGCCTCCTCGAACGGCGGATACCACACGGGCAGAGGATCGAAGTAGCGCTCGATGCGGTCACGATGCTGCGGCGGCGGCTGCGCCGGGCCGTGGCCGCGGGCGGCGAGGCGGAACCTTTGCAGCGTCTCGCAGTAGAGCTGCATCACGATCGGTTCGGCCCTGGCGTTGAAGCCGAACTGCGCCGAGAAATCGAGATAGTCGCGGTTGGCGAAGCGGAAGTAGCGCATGTGCGCCGGCATTTCGCGGTACCAGTGGCAGCCGTTCTCGATGTAACGCTGGAGCTGGTCCGGGTTGGGCTCGCCCACGCCGCCGCTCGCGCCTTCCTTGCCGCGGAACCCGGCGAGCGGGCCGACGCCGGGGCTGCGCTCGTGATTGACGATGTAGTCGGCGTAACCGCCCGGATAGCGCGGCGAGCCATCCTCCTTCGTCATGCCGGGGAGACCGAGGCGGGCGCCCAGGTCGAGCAGCACCTCCTGGAAGCAGCGCACGTTGCGGTCGGGCTTCAGCACCGGCTGGCGGATGGCGTCCGCCGGGCCGTCGGCTTCCGAGATCGGGCGGTCGAGCAGCGAGATGCAGTCCCACCGTTCGAGGTAGGTGGTGTCGGGCAGGATCAGGTCGGCGTAAGGCACCGTCTCGGAGAAGAACGCGTCGGCGTAAATCACCTTCGGGATGACGTACTCGCCCGTCGTCTCGTCCCTGGCGGTGAGATGCTTCAGCGTTCCCTCCGGGTCCATGGACGAGTTCCAGCCCATGTTCGCCATGTAGAGGAACAACACCTCGATGCCGTAGGGGTCGCGGCGCGCGGCGTTGCCGATCACCGTGTGCATCAGGCCATGGGCGGCGAGCGGGGCCTCCCAGGAGTAGGCCTTGTCGATGCGGCAGGGCGCGCCATCGGCCTCGACGAGAAGATCGGCCGGGCCGGTGACGAAACCGAGCGGCGGGCCGGGCAGAACGTTCAGCGGCTTCACATCGCCCGGCCGGCCGGCAGGGCGCACGCGCGGCGGAGCGGGCTTGGGGAACGGGGCCTTGTAGCGGAAGCCGCCGGGCGCATCGATGGTGCCGAGCAGGATTTGCAGAACATGGATCGACCGGCAGGTGTGAAAGCCGTTGGCGTGGGCGGAAATGCCGCGCATGGCGTGCATCGCCACGGGCCGCGCCCGCATCGTCGGGTGGCGCACGCCTTCCGTGTCGCGCCACGCCACATCGAGCTCGAACGACTGATCGAACGCCGCGTCGGCGAGTTCGGCGGCGATGCGGCGGATGGTGGCCGCGTCCACGCCGCAGCGCTCGGCCACCGCCTCGGGGCGCATCCCCTCGTCGAGATAGCGTTCCGCCAGCAGCCGGAACGCCGGCACGGCGCGGCGGCCGTCCGGCAGCCTCGCCTCGCCGGTGAGAACCGCCGGGCCCTCGCGTTCGGGGAGCGGCACGGCGGCGCCGGTCGCCTGCGCGATCACCAGCGGCTCGCCCCCGTCGCGGGCGATCAGGCCGTCGTCGGCGTCGCCGGGCGCGTCGATCACCAGCCAGGCGGCGTTGGTGTAGCGGGCGATGTAGTCGAGATCGATGCGGCCGGCCTTGAGAAGCTCGTGGATCAGCGCCGAGACGAACAGGCCGTCCGTTCCCGGGCGAATGCCGATCCATTCGTCGGCGATGGCCGAATAGCCGGTACGGACCGGATTGACCGAGACGATCTTCGCCCCGCGGGCCTTGAGGCGTCCCATTCCCGCCTTGATCGGGTTCGAGGCGTGATCCTCGGCGACGCCGAAGAGAAGAAAGTACTTCGCATAGCGCCAGTCGGGCTCGCCGAACTCCCAGAACGCCCCGCCGAAGGTGTAAAGCCCGGCGGCCGCCATGTTCACCGAACAGAAGCCGCCGTGCGCGGCGTAGTTGGGCGTGCCGAACTGCGAGGCCCACCAGCCGGTGAGCGACTGGCTCTGATCGCGGCCGGTGAAGAAGGCGAGCTTCTTCGGATCGGTGGCGCGCACTTCGGAAAGCCACAGCGTGGCGATCCTCAGCGCCTCCTCCCAGGAGATCTCGCGGAACTCGCCGGAGCCGCGCTCGCCCACCCGCAACAGCGGCGCGGAGAGTTTGGCGGGAGAGGCCTGCTGCATGATGCCGGCCGAGCCCTTGCCGCACAGCACGCCCTTGTTCACCGGGTGGTCGCGATTGCCCTCGATGTACTGGAGCGAGCCATCCTTCAGGTAAACCTTGATGCCGCACCGGCACGCGCACATGTAGCAGGTGGTGGTTTTCACCTCGTCCCAGGTCTTCGGCGACGTATCGACGATCGGCTCGGTCATGCGCTCTTCGGCTGCGTCGGCTGGGCGGCGCCCGGTTCGGTCAGCGGGAAGCCTAGCGGGCGGGCCCGCACGCCATAGCACCAACGGCCGGCGATCGCGAGCGCCAGCCGTGGCCAGGCGCCGGAGCGTCCCCTGTTTGCACGTGCCGGGCATTGGCCCTATGGTGGAACCAGATCACCGGACTCATTCCGTGCGCGACTGGCTGCTGCATATTCGGCGCGACGAGTACACCTCGCTCCAGTCGCAAATCCGCGAGGCGCTGGTGTCGGCGATCCTCGACGGCCAGCTCGCCCGCGAGGAGCCGGTGCCCTCCACCCGCAAGATGGCGAAGGTGCTGGGGGTTTCGCGCAACACGGTGGTGCTCGCCTACCAGGGGCTGCTCGACGACGGCTATCTGGTGGCGCGCGAGCGGTCCGGCTATTTCGTCTCCGACAAGGCGATGGCGGCCGCGCCGCCAGGCGCGCGCTCGCCCGTGGCGGCGCCGAGACCGGCCGAAAGCGGGCCGGACTGGAAGGCCCGCCTCGCGCTGCTGCCGTCGCGGCAGGAGAACATCGTCAAGCCGCTGGACTGGCAGCGCTTCGGCTTTCCGTTCATCTACGGCCAGCTCGACCACGCGCTGTTCCCCATCGCCGAGTGGCGCGACTGCGCCCGCCAGGCGCTGGGCCGGCGGTTCCTCGGGATTTGGACCAACGACGCCCAGGGCCAGGACGACCCGCTGCTGGTGGAGCAGATCCGCCGCCGCATCCTGCCGCGCCGGGGCATCCTGGCGTCGGACGACGAAATCCTCGTCACGCTCGGCGCGCAGAACGCGCTCTACCTGCTGGCGAGCCTGCTGGTGCGGAAGGGCGCCCGCGTGGCGATGGAGGAGCCAGGCTACCGCGACGCCCGCAACATCTTCGCGCTGCATCAGGCGCAGATCGAGTACGTGGCGGTGGACGCCGAAGGGCTGCCGCCGAACGACCAGGTGGCGCGCGCCGACATTGTTTTTGTCACGCCCAGCCACCAGTCGCCCACCACTGTCACGCTGCCGGTGGAGCGCCGCCGGGCGCTGCTGGACCTCGCCTCAAAGCGCGATTCCATCGTCATCGAGGACGACTACGAATTCGAGACCAACTATCTCAACGAACCGGCCCCGGCGCTGAAGTCGCTCGACCAGGACGGCCGGGTGGTCTACGTCGGCAGCCTGTCGAAGACGCTGTTTCCGGGCTTGAGGCTCGGCTTCATGGTGGGGCCGCGCCCGCTGGTCGCGGAGGCGCGCGCGCTGCGCCGCCTGATGGTGCGCCATCCGCCCAACAACAACCAGCGCACCGCCGCCCTGTTCCTGTCGCTCGGCCACCACGACTCGCTCATCCGCCGCCTGCACCGGGTCTATCGCGAGCGCTGGGAGGTGATGGGCGAGGCGCTGGGCCGCCACCTCCCGGGCATGGCGAGCGCGCCGGGCTTCGGCGGCACGAGCTACTGGGTGCGCGGGCCGGCGACGCTCGACGCCGACCGGCTGGCGGAACGCCTCGCCGCACGCTCGGTGCTCATCGAGCCGGGCCGCGTGCTGTTCGGCGCGCCCAATCCGCCGGCGAACTTCTTCCGCCTCGGCTTTTCCTCCATCGACGCCGCGAAGATCGCGCCCGGCATCCGCCTGATCGCCGAGGAGCTTCCCGCCGCCTTCCAGCCGGAGGCCGCCGAGTAGCCGCCATGACGACCGGCAGCGCCCTTTCGCGCGGTGCGACCGCCCACCGCGACAATCCTTCGCTGGCGCTCGCCTGGGGCGCGTTCGGCGTCTTCGCGGCCTCGGTGATGGACGCGGTGATGAAGGGGATGAGCGGCGCCTATCCCATCCACGAGCTGATGGTGATCCGCGGCCTCTCGGCGCTGCCGTTCATGGCGCTGCTCGCCTGGCGCGAGGCGGGGCCGCGCCTGCTACGGCCGCGCCGGTACCGGCTGATCCTGATGCGCGGACTTCTGATGTGTTCGGCCTACATCGCCTTCATGCTGGCGCTGGCCGCCCTGCCGATGGCCGACGCCGTGGGCCTTTACTTCACCATGCCGCTGTTCGTCGCCGCCTTCGCCGGGCTCGTCATCGGCGAGCGCGTGCCGGGTTACCGCTGGGCCGCCATCGCCGTCGGCTTCGCCGGCACGCTCGTGATGGTGAAGCCCGAGACCTCCGTGTTCGACGTGGCGGCGCTGTTCGCGATCTACTCGGCGGCAGGCTATGCGCTGGGGCAGATCCTCGCTCGCCGCCTCGGCCCCGACGTGACGCCCGGCGTGCTGGCCTTCCACCAGAACCTGATTTACCTCGCCGTGGCCTGCGTGCTGGCGGTGGTGTTCACCATGCTCGATCTCGGTCAGGGCGCGAACAAGAGCCTGGCGTTTCTAACCCGGCCGTGGGTTATGCCGCTGTTGCCCGACCTCCTGATCGTCGCCGCGCTCGGGCCGGTGCTGGCGATTGCGATGTTCGCGTTCTCCAGCGCCTACCGCCTCGGACCCGCCACGCTGGTCGCGCCGCTCGAATACACCGCCATGTTCTGGGCGGTGATCTTCGGCTTCGCATTCTGGGGCGACATGCCGACGCCGGCGACGCTTGCCGGAGCCGCCATCGTCGCCGGGGCCGGCCTCTACATGCTCTCGCGGGACCGACGCGCCGCGCGGCTCGATCTCCCCGCATGACACAAACGCCCGCCCCCTCGCCCGCGCCCGGCGCGTTGCCGCGGCGGCGACTGCTCGCCGTGTCGCTCCTTCTGCTGGGAGTGGCGGTGAGCTCGGTTCAGGACGCCTTCATCAAGTTCATCTCCGGCTCCTATCCGTTCCACCAGATGCAGTTCATCCGCTCGGCCGTGGCGTTGCCGCTGATCATGCTGATCGTCTGGCGGGCGGGCGAGCTTGCGCCCGCCTTGCGCCGCCCCACCGCGCTGCTGCTGTGGCGGTCGGCGATGCTGTCGCTCGCCTCGATCTCGTTCTACGTCGGGCTTGCCGCGCTGGCGCTGGCGGACGCGGTGGCTATCTACTTCTCGCTGCCGCTGATGATCGCGGCGCTGTCGGCGCGGCTCATCGGCGAGACGGTGCCGCCGCACCGGGTGCTGGCGATGATCGCCGCCTTCGCCGGCGTGGTCGTCATCGTACGGCCGGGCAGCGGCGTGTTCGAGCCGGCCTCGCTGATCGCCCTGTTCGCCACCTTCTGCTACGCCATCGGCCACATGCTCACCCGGCCGCTCGGGGCGACGATGCCGACCTCGGCGATCGCCCTGTGGCAGGCGTTCGGCTTCCTCGCCTCGGCGGCGCTGCTCGGCCTCGTGTTCGGGTCCGGCGCGTTCCAGTGGCAGGGCCACCCCTCGATCGATTACCTGACCCGGGGCTGGGTCACGCCCACGCTGCCCGATCTCGCCCTGATGATGGCGTTCGGCGTCTCAACGGCTCTGGCGATGATCTTCCTCACCGCCGGCTACCGCCTCGCGGAGCCGTCGTTCGTCGCGCCGTTCGAGTACACGGCGCTGTTCTGGGCGGTGCTCTTCGGCTGGCTGCTGTGGGGCGCGCTGCCGGGGTCCACCACCGTCGCCGGCGCGGCGCGGGTGATCGCGGCGGGGCTCTACATGCTGTCGCGCGACGCGCGCGGACGCTCGCCGCGCAGCCCCCCGCCGACGGGATAGCCCGTCCACGCCTTCACCGAGCGCAGCGACAGCGACGACTGGATGCGCGATACGCCGGGCAGGCGGGCGATACGGCTCCTGTGGATGCGCTCGTAGTCGGGCGCGTCCTTCGCCGCGACCCGCAGGAGATAATCCGCCGCGCCGCTCATCAGGTGACATTCGAGGATCTCCGGCACCCGCTGCACCGCCTGTTCGAACTTCTCCAGCGCCTCCTCGCTCTGGGCGACGAGCGAGATCTCCACGAAGAACTCGATCGAGAAGCCGAGCTTCTGCCGGTCGAGGCCGGCCACGTAGCCCAGGATGACGCCGCGCTCCTCAAGAAGCTTCACCCGGCGATGGCAGGCGGAGGGCGACAGTCCCGCCCGTTCGGCCAGTTCGGCCACCGAAAGGCGGCAGTCGCGCTGCAGGGCCGAAAGGATACGGCGATCGTAGTCATCAAGAACTTCGGACATCATGCCGAAAAACCCCGAGTTTCCGGTGGAGCTTTCTAACCATAGCGCCAGCCTTGGCCAAGTTTCGAATCATTTGCCGCGCGCCTGCGCCTATGGTTGAGCCAACGTCGGCCAGTCAGGCCGGCGAACGGGAGAAGGCGGCCATGCTGATCGGCGTTCCAAAGGAAATCAAAAACCACGAGTACCGCGTCGGGATGACGCCGCAGAGCGTGCGCGAGGCGGTAGCCCACGGCCACGGCGTGATGGTGCAGACCAAGGCCGGCGCCGGCATCGGCGCCTCGGACAAGGAATACCGGGCGGCCGGCGCGGCCATCGTCGATACGGCGGAGGAGATTTTCGCCAAGGCCGACATGATCGTGAAGGTGAAGGAGCCGCAGGCGGTCGAGCGCAAGATGCTGCGCCCGGGGCAAATCCTCTACACCTACCTGCATCTCGCGCCGGATCCGGAGCAGACGAGGGATCTCGTGGCCTCCGGCGCCATCTGCATCGCCTACGAGACCGTGACGGGTCCCCGCGGCGGCCTGCCCCTGCTTGCGCCGATGTCGCAGGTGGCGGGGCGCATGTCGATCCAGGCGGGCGCGCATTGCCTTGAGAAGGCGCAAGGCGGCCGTGGCGTGCTGCTCGGCGGCGTGCCGGGCGTGCAGCCGGCCAAGGTGGTGGTGCTGGGCGGCGGCGTGGTGGGCACCAACGCTGCGGCGATGGCCGTCGGCCTTGGCGCGGACGTGGTGGTGATCGAGAAGAGCGTGGACCGCATGGAGGAACTGGTCGCCCGCTTCGGCACCCAGCTCAAGACCATCTACTCCACAGCCGGCGCGGTCGAGGACTACTGCACCGACGCCGACCTGGTGATCGGCGGCGTGCTGCTCCCCGGCGCCGCCGCCCCGAAGCTCATCACCCGCGAGATCGTCAAGGCGATGCGCAAGGGCTCGGTGCTCGTCGATGTCGCCATCGACCAGGGCGGCTGCGCGGAGACCTCGCGCGCCACCACCCACGCCAGGCCCACCTATGTGGTGGACGGGGTGATCCACTACTGCGTCGCCAACATGCCGGGCGGCGTGGCGCGCACCTCCACCTACGCCCTCAACAACGTGACGCTGCCGTTCGGCCTCGCCATCGCCGACAAGGGCTACAGGAAGGCGCTGATGGACAACCCGCACCTCCTCGCCGGTCTCAACGTGATCGACGGCAAGGTGACCTACAAGGCTGTCGCCGAAGACCTCGGCTACACCTACGTCGAGCCGCACAGGCTGCTCGCCGCCTGACCCAACGGCCCCGCATAACGGCCAGCCGCGAAGACCCCTCCGCCTCCCGCGAGCGGATGGGTCTTTCGCTTTGAGGCGTGCTATCCTTTGTTCCTCACGCAAGGAGACCGGGACCATGGGCACGGGCAGCGCGAAAGCGACGCAGCACATCGACAACGACAAGGCCATCGTCACCGAGTGGCGGTTTGCAAAGGACGGCGACAACACCGGCTGGCACCGGCACGCGCTGCCCTATGTGGTCGTGCCGCTGATGGTCGGGCGGCTGAAACTCAAGACACGGGACGGCGAGAGCTTCGCCGAGATGAAGGCGGGCGTGCCGTACTACCGTCCGGCCGGCGTCGAGCACGACGTCATCAACGCTTCCGGCGGCGAGTACGCCTTCATCGAGGTGGAAATCCGATAGAGCGGCGTTCCGCCAAGTGGAAGCCACCTGGCGGGATGATCCCCCAACCCGGCCGACCGAAACGCCAAAGTCAACGCGACGGGGTTCGACAGCACCGGCTGTCCGTCGGTCTTTTGGTTTCCCCAGGCCGGGTCGGCCGTCGACGGGAAACTGACCGACGTCCACTCCAATCCGCAATCGCACAAGCAGGCTCGATCGCCACATCCACCGCCCGCACGACTGGGGAACGACCGGCGCGTGGTTCGCCCCGGGCGGGGATGGCTTCGAGGTCGTCAGTCCTCCACCGCCGTGTCGAGCGTCACCCACAGCGCGTCATACTCAGGCGTCGAGACGATGGCGCGCGACAGATCCTGGCCGCGCCAGCGCGCCGCCACCTCGTCGCGCACCGCCTCCACGCGCTTCAGTCCGGGCGGATAGCCCTTGAAGATGTCGAGCGGCGACTTCACGTCCGGTTTCGGGATCAGCGCGTCGAAGCTCTTCGGTGCCTCGCGCGGGTCGTAGCCCGCCGCCGCCATGATGCCGAGGCCGATGATGTCGGCGCGTTCCTCCTGCGCGCGGGTGAAGTTGCTGAGGCCGGTGGTGGCGATCGAGGCGATGCCCTGGCTCACCCACGGCACGCCGATCTGTTCGTCGAAGATGCGCCGCCCGAACGCGGCGACGCGCTGCGACACATCGCGCCCGTTGTAGCCCTTCACCACGTCGCCCTCGATGTTGTGGGCGAGT
Organism: Aestuariivirgaceae bacterium; assembly: GCA_036746875.1. Taxonomy (GTDB): domain Bacteria; phylum Pseudomonadota; class Alphaproteobacteria; order Rhizobiales; family Aestuariivirgaceae; genus DAIODI01. The sequence continues at coordinate 13,924 of DAIODI010000017.1, forward strand.
TCGTGGGCGAGCACCATCGCCATCTGCGCTTCCGTGTCGAGACGTTTCACCAGTCCCGTGGTGACGAAGATGTGCCCGCCCCCCGCCGTGAAGGCGTTGGGCGTGGCGCTGTCGATGAGATAGACGCGCCACGGATATGGCGGCGTGTCGGCGGGGAGCGTTCGCGCCAGCGACTTCACCATCTCGGTGAGATGATTTTCCATCTGCCGGTCGGGGCTGCGCAGCGCCCGCTCCAGCGCGGCGGCGGCGAGTTCCTTGCCGAGTTGCGCCTGCGTTTCCGGCGACAGGTCGAGCGGCTGGGGAGCCGGCTCGCCGGTTGCGCCCGCGCCGGGCGGGGTGTCGAGGTTCGCGCCGGCGGGCGTGATTGCGGTGTCGAGCGACCGTTCAAGCCGCTGCACCACCTGCGCGTCGCCACAGCCCGCGAGGGCGCCGAGCAGCGACAGAAGCAGAACCGGCTTCCAGAAGACCAACGGCGTGTTCCCCGGTATGGTAGGCTTGCGTCGGTGCACGACGCTTCCACAGGCGCGTCGGCGCTTCGTCACGAAAAGGTATCCCGTGAGCGACCGCAGCGCAACCAATCCAACCGGCCCGGCAAACCCTATAAGCGTTTGGGCCGGTCAGATTTTGGCGGCAAACTCCGGGTAGCGAAAGCCCCGGCCGATCATGTGACCAAGGAGGCATGAACCGATGACTCGAGTGATCCTTGCCGGCGCGGCGGCGCTGGCGCTTAGCATTGCAGCGCCTGGCGCGTTCGCCGCCGGCGGGGGCGGCGGGAGTTCGGGCGGCGCGTCCACCGCCAAGCCGGCGTGCGCGGCGGGCACCGCCTACAACAGCGCGTCGAAGAAGTGCGTATCGATCTGCAAGAGCGGTCAGATGTTCAGCGCCAGCAAGGGCAAGTGCGTCAAGAAGTCGGCCGACATCACCGACCCCGACATCAAGTCGCAAGCCTGGGCGCTCGCCTACGCCGGCGATTACGAGAGCGCCATCACGGTGTTCCGCATGGCGGCGAACCAGAGCGATCCGGAGGTGCTCAACGGCCTCGGCTACAGCCACCGCAAGATGGGCAAGGTCGAGCAGGGCATCGCCTACTACGGCGAGGCGCTGGCCATCGATCCGAATTACGTGCTCGCCCGCGAGTACCTCGGCGAAGGCTACGTCGCGGCCGGGCGCATCGACCTGGCGAAGCAGCAGCTCGCCGAGATCGGCGCCCGCTGCGGCACGGCCTGCGAATCCTATCTGGAGCTCGCCATGCACATCAGCTCGGCGACGAACTGACCCGTCGACCGAGGATCGATCGCGCGGCCGGGGTCATCCGCCCCGACCGCCTTTCTTTTGCAGCCGGGTGAACAGCGCCGCGATCTCCACATGCGCCGTCCACCGGAACTGGTCCACCGCGACCAGCCTGTCGAGCGTGAAGCCGCCCTGCATCAGCGTTGCGGCGTCGCGCGCGAACGTGCCCGGATCGCACGACACCGCCACGACGCGCGCCACTGTGGACGCCGCGATCTGGCGGGCCTGCGCGTCCGCGCCCCGGCGCGGCGGATCGAACAACACGCCATCGAAGACGGCCAGCTCGCGCGCCGTGAGCGGCGCGCGGAACAGGTCGCGGGTCGCGGCCGTCACCGGCTTCAGGCCGGGCGTCGTTCTATGCGCCGTCGCCAGCGCCGCCACCGCCTCGCTCACCGAGTCGAACGCCTCGACCGTGGCGGTTTCGGCAAGGCGCAATGCAAACGGCCCGACGCCGCAGAACAGGTCGGCGATCTTCCGGCAGCCCCGCAGCGCGTCCACCGCGAAGGCGGCGAGCGCCGCTTCCCCCGCCGCCGTCGCCTGAAGAAACGCGCCCGGCGGCGGCACGACACGCGCCCGACCCATCGTCACGACAGGCTCGGCGAGGCTCGCCACCGCCTCGCCCGCCACGGTGAGCCGGGCGAGACGGAACCGGCTCGCCGTCGCCGCCAGCGCCGCGATCACCGCGGGCGAGGGCGCGGCCGCGCCGCGAACATCCACATCGAGGCCGGTCTCCGTCACCGTCGCCTGCACGTCGATGCGCCGCCCGTCGCGCAGCTTCAGCGCGGCGGCGATCGCCTGGGCGAGCGCCGGGGCGCGCGCCAGCGCCGGTTCGACGGCCGGGCAGGAGTCGATGGCCTCGATGTCGTGGCTCATGGCGCGCATGAAGCCCGCGACGGGTTGGCCGCGCACGTTCGCGGCGTGCAGGATCACGCGGCGGCGGCCTTCGCCGTGCGCGTCGATCAGCGGGATGTTCCCCGCATGGCCGACCCCGCGGCGGGCCAGCGCGGCTTCGACCAAATCGCGCTTGAACGCCGCGTAGGGCGCGGCGGCGAGGTGTTGCAGGCGGCAGCCGCCGCAGGCGCCGTGGTGCGGGCAGAACGGCGCGATCCGGCCGGGCGAGGGTGAAACAACGGCGGCGAGCGCCGCGCGATCGTTCGCCAGCCTTTGCACGCGCACGGTCTCGCCGGGCAGCGCGAAGGGAACGTAAAGCGGCCCCGATGCGGTCCGAACCACACCATCGCCGCCCGCGCCCAGTGTCTCGATCCGGACCTCGGCCTCCTGGCCTTCGGTCGCGTCGCTCATGCGCGCTGCGGCGCAAGCCGCTCGCAAGACCATGACGACGCGGACGATTGCGCCAGCCGTTCGGCGAGCGCCGGCAGCAGCGCCCTGAGCGCAGCATTGATACGGTACGGCGGATTGACGATGACGAGGCCCGATCCGGCGAGGCCGCCGCCCATCACCGGCGCGCGCACGCCGAGGGTCACCGAAAGCGTCTCCGGCAGGCCCAGCGCCGCCACGCCGGACACGACGCGCGCCGCCACGTCGTCGCCGGTGATGGGGAACCAGAGGATAAACACGCCGGTTGCGAACCGCTTCAGACCCTCACGCAGCGCCGCGACGGCGCGCTCCGGTTCGTCTGGCCGCTCGTAGGGCGGGTCGATGAGGATCACTCCGCGCCGCTCTGGCGGCGGCAGGGCCGCCTTCACCGCCGACACGGCGTCGAGCGCCGTGACCGTCACCCGCCGGTCGCCGCGCACCTGCGCCCGCAGCGTCTCGACATCGTCGGGGTGGAGTTCGTTCAGGGTCAGTCGATCCCCGGGGCGCAAGGCGAGGCGCGCAAGCTCGGGCGAGCCGGGGCACCACGACAACCGGCCATCCGGATTGACCGCCGCGACCGCAGCGCGCCACGGCGCCAGCGCCGCCTCGGCTGCGCCCGGCAACGGCGACGGCGCGCCATCCCGGCCGTAGAGGCGCCCGACGCCGTCCCGCCACTCGCCGGTTTTCGCCGCCTCCGGCGAGGCGAGCCGGTAAACGCCGATCCCGGCGTGGGCGTCGATGAAGCGGAACGGCTTGTCCTTGGACTTGAGATGCGCAAACGCCAGCGCCAACACCGCGTGCTTGAGCACGTCGGCGTGGTTCCCGGCATGGTAGGCGTGGCGGTAATTCATCGGGTCTCGAAATCACGAATGCGCGTTCGCCCGCAAGCGACTTGGTAACCTTGACAGCAAAAGTTGTGCCGCTTCAGTTGACAAATTGCGCGATCGCGACCATCCTAAAAACAAGGGGGTCCAGAAGCCATGACGAAAAGAGTCCCGCTCCCGGTTGACGGCACGTCGACATTCTCTGCGCCGGCTCATCCGGCGTTTGGCGATCTTGAGCAGATCGTGGTCTCCGAGCAGGCGAAGGCCGCCGCCGGACGAACGGCGGGCATCGTCGCCGAGCGGCGCCGGAACAACGCCCTGTTGCTGTGCGCGGTCGTCGTCACCCTGCTGGTTCTCCTGCCGCTCTCGGCCTTTCTTTTCGGTCGCGCGCCGTCGGGACATGAGGCGTCACGGCCGGCGGCGGACACCATCCAGACCGGTTCCCACTGAGGCGCGCCGTTTCCGATCGGTCACGTTCTCCTGCCCGGACCGTCAGCCGCCGCGCCGGAACAGCCCGAGCGCAACCTCGATCAGCCACCCGAGGAGCACACCGGTCACCAGTGACAGGGCGATGGTGGTGAACGGCCCCGCCCCGAAGGCGAAGTTCGTGGCGTCGAGCCGGGCGAGCCCGGCGTAGCCCCAGGTTGACGCGAAGCCGACAAGGATGGCGGGCCGCGACGACACAGCCCGCACCACCGCCTGCCCGGCCAGCGCCAGCGCCAGCGCCGCCCCTGCGGCGATGGCGACGATGGTGGCCGAACCGCCGAGGATGACGCCGGCCAACAGGGCGGCAGAGGCCATGACCGCTCCCCAGACGCTGCCGGCAATGGCGGCGAGGAGCGCGCGCGCGCCCCGTTCGCCCGCCGCGATCACCGCCCATCCGGCGATCACCGCCCAGAACTGGAGGCCCGAGGCGGCCAGCGGCCCGGCAAGAAGCCACGCCACGGCTGCGCCGAGCGCGCCGAGCGCCAGTGCGCGGGTGAGGTCGGGATGCATGACGGCGTTCTCCAGCAACTCCCAAGGCGGGCGGTGTCCGCCATCGCTGCCACCGATTGACCATAACGGGGCTGCGATCTCAAGCGCCGGTTTGGCTGCCGGTCCGGTTCGCGGCGACGGGAGACGAAAAGGTGCCGAGGCCGGTTCCGGGCGGCGGCGACGCGTGGCGCATGGGCCGAACCTGCCGCCGCCACGCCAGGAATGGTCGCGCTACTGCACGGTTTCGGCCCGCAGAACGATCGCGCCGGCGAGCACGCCGTACACCATCACCGGGATCCATCCGGCGACCCACGGCGGCACGAATCCTGCTTCGCCCATGGTCAGCGAGACGCCGTCGAAGATGGAGAAGGTGAACCCGATCGCCATGCCGATCACGAACAGATGCCCGGCCGCGCCGCCGCGCCTGAACCGCGCGGCGAGCGGCACGCAGATGCCGATCATCAGCCACGCCGTGACCAGCAGGCTGATGCGGCGATGCCACCACGTCTCGTAAACGTAAGCGGGACGGATCCCGAAGCCCTCGTTGGCGATGAAGTAGCCGAGGTCCGCGATCGTCATCTCCTCCGGGTCGCCGGAGCGCATCCCCTGCGCCGCCGGGCGCATGGCGCCGGAATAGATGAGCTGGACAAGACGGTGCGGCTGCGCCGCGTCGGCGTAGTAGACCGCCACGTTATCGAGCAGCCAGCGGCCGTCGCCCTTGAGCGTGGCGCGCGCCGCCATGATCTGCTCCTGCAGCAGACCCGCGTCGGTGCGCCGGAAGATGATCACGTCCTCAAGCTGCGTGGCGTCGCGGTTTGCGGCGCTGGCGCGCATAATGTCGTTGCCGGCGCGCAGCCAGATCGGATCGCGTTCCCCGACCATCAGCCGCTTGCGGCCGTGCTCGCCGATGCCCCAGGCGGAAAGCTGCGGCTCGGTGCGCGGCGCGATCTGGTCGTTGAGGAGAAAGTGCAGCCCGCCGAGGAGCAGCCCCACCGGCAAGAGCATCATCACCACCCGCAGCGGCGAAACGCCCGCCGCCCAGATAGCCGGAAGCTCGTTCCTGATCGACAATTCGACGAGCGTGAGCAGGATGGCGAGCAGCGCGCTCACCGGCAGGAACGTGGACATCGTTCCAGGCAACAGCAGCCATGCGTACTCGGCGACGGCCCACGGGTTACCCTGGCGCACCTTGAGGATGTCGTCGACGAGGGTGAACACCTCCAGCGTGATGACGAACGACGCCAGCAGGAACAGGATGCCGGCGAACCGCAGCAGGATCATCCGCGTCAGCATCCAGCCGATGGTGTTCATGCCGGTTTGCCCGCCCAGGGATTGAGCCGCCGCAAGAGCGGCCCCACGGTGGCCTGCAACCAGTCGATGAACCCGTCGATGAGGTCGCGGCGCAGGGTGAAGCAGGTGTTCCAGTAACGCCAGAACGCGAACGCGGCCATCACCGCCAGCGGCAGCCACATGGTGATGAGCGGCGAAACGCCACGCACCTTGGTGACGACCGCGCCCTGTTCGACGACCTCGAAGAACACCACGAGAACAACGCCCGCAACGGCGAACTGCCAGGCGCGCTGCGACCGCCGGCGGCCGATCGCGAACGGCACGGCGAGGAATGGAAGAATGATCACCATTCCCGCCATGACCACGCGCTTGTTCAGTTCGCTCGCGGTCTCGCGCCGCGCGTCGTCGGCGAGGCCGGGCTCGCCGATGCGCGCGAACAGCTCGGGCAGCGTCAGCTCGCGCTCGTCGCCACGGGCGCGGAAACGGTCGGGGGCGATGCGGCCGAGCGGGCTCGTTGCGGTGTCGAACCGGCTGAAGCTCGGCGCCGGCAACGGCGCGCCGGCGTTGAAATCCGGCATGCGCGGCAGCTCCAGCCTGACGCCGTCGTCCAGCCTGAGGATGGGGCGGCGGTCGCCTGGCGTCTGCTCCAGCGCTCCGCTCACCGCGGTCAGCGTTTCGACGCCGCCCTTGCCGCGATAGTCGAACAGGAAGATGCGCTCGAAGGCGTTCTCGCCGCGTTGCAGCTTGTCGAGCATGAAGGTGCGCGTGTCCGCCTGCATGAACACGCCCTCCTCGGCGAGGTAGAAGACGTCCACGTTGTTCACGGTATAGAGCAGCGAGCGGTAGGCGTACTGCGCGTAAGGCTGCGCCCAGCCGAACATGGCCAGCGCGAACAGGGCGAGAAACCCGGTGATCACCATCACCGGGCGGGTGAGCTGGTGCAGGCCGACGCCGGCGGCGTGGATGGCGTCGAGTTCGCCGTCGGACGACATCTTGCTCAGGCCGTAGATCAGCCCGATGTAGAGCGCCATCGGCGCGGCGAGGCCGGCGTAGTGGGGCAGCCAGTACGACAGGAGCTCCGCCACCACCGCGAACGAGTTCTTCTTGCCCATGGTGATGTCGAGCAGCCGCACCAGCCGCTCGGCGGTGAGCACCAGAAGGCCCACCAGCAGGGCCGTCAACATCGGCCGCGCGATCTGCCGCAACAGGTAGCGTTCGATGGTGGGGAGGATGTGCATGGGCTTGCGGACCTTACTCTATCCGCACGTCAGCTCGAAACCGGTTTCGTCCGCAAGGCCGCCCGTCTCGGGGTGGTAGCGACGGCGCAGCGCGGACATGCGCCATCGGCCCTCCTGGCGGCGGATGGCGAAGCGGCACCAGTCGGCGGCCGGCTTGGCGCAGGCGCCGTTCGCCGAGGCCGCAGCCAGCCCGACCAGGTGAACGGGGCCGGTGCGAGACGAAAGCTCGAGGCGATGGTCGAGATGGGTGTGCCCGAACAGGACGAGCTCGGCCCCCTCCTCCTTCAGCATCGCCGCGAAGTCGCGAGCGTCGAGGAGCTCCTTGCGCGGCGCGGTCAGGCCCGGCGCCGGCGGGTGGTGAATGAGCACGCTCCGGCAGAAGCCGCGCTTCCGCAGCTCGCGCAGGATCGCCGCCGCCGCAGCGATCTGGCGGGCGCCGAGCCGGCCGGGGGCGTAGCCGACCGGTTGCGGCAGGGCGCTCGACAGGCCGATCAGCGCCACGTTGCGGCGCTGGCGCACATAGGGGAAGAGGCCCGGGCGCGGCTCGGCGGCGGCGGCCAGCTTCAGGTCGCCGGCCATGTAGGCGGCCCATTGGCCGAGACTCTTGTCCCAGGGCGTCGCGACGTAGGCGTCGTGGTTGCCCGGCACGAAACTGACGCGATCCGGCGGCCCGAGGCTTTCGAGCCAGGCCAGCGCGGGCGCGTACTCGGCGGCGGCGGAAATATTGATGAGGTCGCCGGTGAGCGCGATGTGGTCCACGCCGGCGGCCAGGATGTCGTCGCGCACCGCGTCGGCGATGGCCCGCTGATGGATGTAGCGGCGGCGAAACAGCCACGACTGGAAACCGATCAGCCGCTTGCCCGCCAGTTCGCCCAACCGCACGCGCGGCAGCGGCGCAAGGTGAACGTCGGTCAGGTGCGCGAGGGTGAACATGCGGATGGAGGCGTTCAGGCGGCGAACCGCGTGCCGGCGGGGACGAGATGATCGACGCCGAGGAGGTCGGAGAGCTTCGCGCCGTCGCTGACGCGCCGGAACCATCCCGGCGCCATCCACGGGGCGGCCCCGGCGATGTTGGGCGCGCCGCGCCCGGCGCGCACGTCCTCGATGAGCACGGTGCGGGTCTCCAGCGAGATGCGGGTGCGGCCGGTGTGAATGGGCACCCCGGCGTGGGCGTGCGCGGCGGAGAGCAGCAGAACGTCGCCGGGCGCGATGACCACGGGAATGGCCGGCCCAAGGTCGGCGCCAGGCTCGACGTGCGGAATCGCCTCGTCGGCGTTGACGGCGTTTCGGCCACCTTCGCGCGAGCGCGCGATGATCGCGGCGAGGTCGAAGCTGCGCGTGGTGTTCGGCGCCGGCCGCGACCAGAGTTCGGGGTAGATCGCCATCGTCCGCCCGGCGTCGATGGGGTAAACCGGCCCCCACCAGTTGATCTGCGCATAGAGATTGGAGCCCCAGGTGTCGCGATGGAAGGCGAGCGTGGAGGTGGCGCGATGGCGCGGCAGGTTTGCGCCTTCGTCCTGGTGCGGCTGGAAGCGCAGGTGATATTTGTCGCGCGCGATCGCCTCCGCCGCCAGCCCGAAGAGCGCGCACAGTTCCGCCCAGCGGCGGCGAACCTCGCCGTCCTGCCAGAAGGCGCGCTGGAGGCTGGCGAAGCGCTCGGCCTGCTCCGCGTGGGTCAGCGCCCGGTGGATCTCCGGCGGCGCGTGCGGGGCGAACTCCGCCTCAAGCCGTGCGCGGGCGTGGGCGACAAGGCGGCCCATGGCCGCGCTCTGGCGCAGGCACAGCACGTCGCCGGCGTAGAGCCGGGCGAGCAGCGTGCGCGAGTCCACCGGCGGCGTCAGGTCGTGGATAAGGGCCATGGCAAAACCCTTGGTCCAGCGCCCGGAGCGGGTCAAGGCCTCAATCTCGGCCATTGGCCCGGGCGATGTTCGCCCCTAGTCTCGGCCCCGTCATGACGCGGGCGAAAACGACCGGAGTGGAACCAAGCGACGGACTGGCGATCGTCAGGCCGGGCCGCCGTGTCGGCGCGGCCACGGCCGGGGCGCTGGCGGCGCTGGCGCAGGCGCTGCGGCGTGAGTCCAGCATGCGCGGCGCCATCGTCGTCCTGGAGGACGGCGCGAGCCTTGACCTCGACGAGGCGGAGGTTCTCGTCGCCTTGGGAGACCAGGCGGCCGGCGGCGCGGACGGGCCCTTGCGGGCGCTGGCGGCGCAGGCGGGCGCGCTGTCGGGCGCGCTGCGCGATCTGGAAACCTCCGGCAAGCCCGTGGTGGCGGTTGTCTGCGGGGCCGTGTCCGGTCCCGCCGCCGGGCTCGCGCTGGCCTGCCACCCTCGCCTGGCCGAGCCGGGCGCGTCCTTCGCCTTCGACCACGTGGCGCTGGGGCTGACGCCGATGGCCGGCGGCACGCAACGGCTGCCCCGGCTTGCCGGTGTGGAAGCGGCGCTGCCGCTGCTGCTGCGCGCACGGCGGGTCGGCGCCGACGAGGCCGTGGCGCTTTCCATCGTCCACCGGATCGTCGCGCCGGGGAACGGCGAGGCGACGGCGCGCGCCTGGATCGGCGAGGAGCACGAGGCCGTGCAGCCGTGGGACCGCAAGGGGTTCGCGCTCCCCGGCGGCGATGTCCACGGACCTCAGGGCCTGAAACTCTGGCCGGCGATCAACGCCCTCTACGGCGAGGAGACGGGCGACCTCTACGAGGCCCGGCGCGGCGTGCTCAAGGCGGTGTACGACGGGTTGACCACGCGCGGCATGGACGCCGGCCTCAAGGCCGAGACGCTGCGCGCCGTCGAGGCGCTGCGCGGGCGCCAGGCGGGCGCGATGCTGCGCACCTTCGGCCGGTCGATTCCGGCGCTTAACGGCGGCGCGCGCCGGCCGGCCGGCGTAGCGGCGCAGGCGATCTCCCGCATCGCCATCGTCGGGGCGGGTTTCATGGGCGCGGGCATCGCCATGGTCTCGGCCCGCGCCGGGCTTGACGTTGTGCTCATCGACCGCGACGAGGCGACCGCCGCCAGCGGCAAGGCGCAGGCCGAGGCGGCGTTGGGCCGCGAGGTGAAGCGCGGCGCGCTGACGCCGCAGGCGGCGGCCGCGGCGGCCGCGCGCATTGTTCCGTCAGCGGATTATGCGCGCCTGTCAGGGGCCGACCTCGCCATCGAGGCGGTGTTCGAGAACCGCGACGTGAAGCGGCCGGTGCTTGAGGCCATCGGCAGGGCGCTTGCCCCGGGTTGCGTCATCGGCTCCAACACCTCGACGCTTCCCATCGGCTCGCTGGCCCCGATGACCGGACGGCCGAACCGCTTCATCGGCGTCCACTTCTTCTCGCCCGTGGAGCGCATGCAGCTGGTCGAGATCATCCGGGGGCGCGAGACGGCGGATGCGACGCTCGCCGCCGCGCTCGACTTCGTGCAGGCCATCGGCAAGACGCCGATCGTCGTCAACGACAGCCGTGGCTTCTTCACCTCGCGCGTGGTCATGACCTACATCGCGGAGGGCCATCACATGCTGGGCGAGGGCGTTCCGCCGGCGCTGATCGAGAACGCCGGGCGGCTCGCCGGGATGCCGGTGGGACCGCTGGCGCTCAACGACGAGGTGGCGCTCGATCTCACCTGGAGGATTCTCGAGGCCGCCCGGGCCGACCTGGGTGATCAGTACACGGACGGCCCCATCGACCGCATTCTCGACGCGATGGTGAACCGGCACGGGCGGTTCGGCCGCAAGAACGCAAAGGGCTTCTACGATTATCCGGCCGGCGGCAAGAAACGGCTGTGGAGCGGCATCGGCGCCCTCATCGAGGCGCGCCCGGCGCAGGATTTCGACGTGGCCGGGCTCTGCGCGCGCCTGCTGCTGATCCAGGCCCTGGAGACGGCGCGCTGTCTTGAGGAGGGCGTGCTCACCGACCCGCGCGATGGCGATGTCGGCGCGATCCTCGGCTTCGGCTATGCGCCGTGGACCGGCGGTCCGCTCTCGTGGATCGACATGCAGGGCGCAGCCGCAGCGCTGGCGCGCTGCCGGGCGTTGCAGGCGCGGTACGGCGACCGATACGCGCCGCCTGCAAGCCTCGTGGCCATGGCCGAGGCGGGCGGGCGCTACCATCAGGCCCCGCCGCCGCCCTGAACGGCTGGGCGTGAGCCGCAACGCTCACATCCGCCGGGCCGCATATGGGCGGAAGTGCTTCGACAGCTTCAGCCCCTGGCGCTGGTAGCTGGAGCCGATGCCCTGGCCGTAAACGGCGAGCGGCGGCTCGCTCAGGCGCTCGTAAACGAGGCGGCCGATGATCTGGCCATGTTCGAGGATGAAGGGCACCTCGTGCGAGCGCACCTCCAGCACCGCGCGGGAGCCCTCGCCGCCGCCCGTCCGGTGGCCGAAGCCGGGATCGAAGAACCCGGCGTAGTGGACGCGGAACTCGCCCACCAGCGGATTGAACGGCGTCATCTCGGCGGCGTGATCGGGCGGCACGCGCACGGCTTCCTTGGAGGCGAGGATATAGAACTGGTCGGGGTCGAGGATCAGGCTGCCTTCCCGCCAGATCGGCTCCCAGTAGTCGAGCACGTCGAGCGCGCCGGTCCGGTCCATGTCGATCAGCCCCGAGTGCGGGATCGCCCGGAAGCCCACGGGCTCGCCCCGCGCGGCAGGCGTGAGATCGACGGTGAGCGCGATGCCGCCCGCGATGTCGGGTTCGCCCGACGTCACCAGCGGTTCGCGGGCGTTGAGCGCGCGGATCAGCGCGTCCGGGTCGGGTTCGGGCGCGCCCTGCCGGAAGCGCACCTGCGACAGCCGCGACCCCTGCCGCACCAGCACCGGAAACGTCCGTGGACTGATTTCCGCGTAGAGCGGCCCGGCGTATCCGGCGGCGATGGTGTCGAACGCCGCCGCCCGGTCGGTGATGACGCGGGTGAACACGTCGAGCCGTCCGGTGGAGCTCTTGGGGTTGGCGGCGGCGGAGACGGCGGCGGGAAGGGCGAGGCGTTCGATGAGCGGCACGATATAGACGCAGCCGGTTTCGAGCACCGCCCCGCGGTCCAGCGGGATCTCGTGCAGCGCCAGCGTCTGCAG
>DAIODI010000018.1:0-24473 GCA_036746875.1 Aestuariivirgaceae bacterium
CGCCGCGCCGGCGGTCGAGGGCAGAGCGGGGTGGCGCGAGCCGCGCGCGACGGGCTCGGCGCACTTGAGCGCCGCGGCGCGGCCGAACACCACGAGATCGAGCAGCGAGTTCGAGCCGAGCCGGTTCGCGCCGTGGACGGAAGCGCACGCCGCCTCGCCGCAGGCGAGAAGGCCCCGCACGGTGGCGTCGGGGTCGCCGTTCCTCGGGTTGATCGCCTCGCCCATGTAGTTCGTGGGGATGCCGCCCATGTTGTAGTGGACGGTCGGCAGCACCGGGATCGGCGCGGCGGTGACGGTGACGCCGGCGAAGATCTTCGCCGATTCGGAGATGCCCGGCAGGCGCTCGGCCAGCAGCTCCGCGCCGAGGTGGTCGAGGTGCAGGAAGATGTGGTCCCTGTTCGGACCGACGCCGCGGCCCTCGCGGATCTCGATGGTCATGGCGCGCGACACGACATCGCGCGAGGCGAGGTCCTTGGCGGAGGGGGCATAGCGCTCCATGAAGCGTTCGCCTTGCGCGTTGACGAGATAGCCGCCCTCGCCGCGCGCCCCTTCGGTGATGAGGCAGCCTGCGCCGTAGATGCCGGTGGGGTGGAACTGCACGAACTCCATGTCCTCCAGCGGCAGGCCGGCGCGCAGCGCCATGGCGTTGCCGTCGCCGGTGCAGGTGTGGGCGGAGGTGCACGAGAAGTAGGCGCGGCCATAGCCTCCGGTGGCGAGGATGGTCTTGTGGGCGCGGAAGCGGTGGATCGAGCCGTCGTCCATGCACAGCGCCATGACGCCGCGGCAGGCGCCGTCGTCGTCCATGATGAGGTCGAGGGCGAAGTACTCGATGAAGAACTCCGCCGACTGCTTCAGCGCCTGGCCGTAGAGCGTGTGCAGGATGGCGTGGCCGGTGCGGTCGGCGGCGGCGCAGGTGCGCTGCGCCTGGCCCATGCCGAAGTGCGTGGTCATGCCGCCGAAGGCGCGCTGGTAGATGCGGCCTTCTTCGGTGCGCGAGAACGGCACGCCCCAGTGCTCAAGCTCGTACACGGCGGCGGGCGCCTCGCGGCACAGGTATTCGATTGAGTCCTGGTCGCCGAGCCAGTCGGTGCCCTTCACCGTGTCGTACATGTGCCAGCGCCAGTCGTCCTCGCCCATATTGCCGAGCGAGGCGGCGATGCCGCCCTGGGCCGCGACGGTGTGGCTGCGGGTGGGAAACACCTTGGTGATGCACGCCGTCCTGAGGCCCGCTTGCGCGCAGCCCACCACGGCGCGAAGCCCCGCCCCGCCCGCCCCCACCACGATCACGTCGTAGGTGTGATCGGTGACGGGGTAGCTGCGCCCGCCGATGGAGAAGGCGCGCACGAGGCCCCTGCGGTCCGCGGGCGATGCGCCGTCACCGCCGTCGCCCTTGCCGTTCGTACCGCCTGCCTTGGTCGCCATGGGTGCCCCTTGCCCTGTCAGCCGCCGAAGCCGATGCGCAGCACGGCGTAAACGGCGGCGAACGCGATCGCCACCGAGAAAACGATGTTGGCGACCAGCGCCAGATACTTCGTGCGTTCGGTGTGGAGGTAATCCTCGATGATCACCTGCATGCCAAGCTGCATGTGCCAGGCGAGCGTGCCGATGGCGAGGATCAGCCCCAGCGCGATCCACGGACTGCGGACCGCCGCGATGGTCTCGTCGTAGCCGGCGCCGGCGAGCGCCACCGCCCACCAGACGAGCAGCGCCACCAGCGGGACGCCGGCGACGGCGGTGAGGCGCTGGCGCCACCAGTGCTCGACGCCCGAGCGGGCGGAGCCAAGGCCGCGAACGCGCGCCAGCGGGGTGCGCAGGCTCATGCGCCGCCCCCGGTGAAAAGCACGACGATCCAAACCAGCAGGGTCAGCGCGACCGAAACGGCGATGGAGACGACGCCGGAGGTTTGGACCGCCGCAAGGTCGAGGCCGTGGCCGGTGTCCCAGACGAGGTGACGGACGCCGCCGACGGTGTGATGGATCAGCGCCCAGGTGAAGCCGAACAGGATGATCTTGCCGGGGATCGAGCCAAACAGGCCTTGCGCGGCGGCGAAGGCTTCGGGGCCGGACGCCAGCGCCATCAGCCACCACACCAGCAGCAACGCGCCGAGGTAGAGCGCCCCGCCGGTGATCCGGTGCACGATGGAGAGCGTCATGCTGAGCGTTGGTTTCCACACCTGCAGGTGCGGCGACAGCGGACGGCCGCGCAGGGACCGATCGTCGGACGGGCTTCGGGTCATGTGCTTCCTACCGTCGCAAGCGCCGGCGGATCACGCCGGATGCGGTGATTTACCCTCTGCCGGACGCCAAGGCAAATCAGCCTATCGGACAATCTTGACGCAGGTGCGGATTACCGCCGCGGCAGAATCGCCCAGTAGTCAAGCTCCAGGATAACGCCGGGTTCCAAAGGTTCGGCCACCGCCCTGGGCCATGTGTCGCAGGGCAGATTTTTCGTCGCGCGTGTGAGAATCCGCAACGCTCCCGCATCGTCGCGCCCGGGCAGCGCCGCCGTTTCGAGCACCTCCGACCACGCGAACACCGTGTCGCCGGCGAACAGCGGCGCGGCGTGACGGCCGCCGTTAACGGCCGCGATGTGGAAGGCGTTTCCAAGCCCGTTGAACGACAGCGCGCGGGCGATCGAGATCACGTGCCCGCCGTAGATCAGGCGGCGGCCGAACCTGCCCTTCGCCTCGGTGAACTGGTTGAAGTGCACCCTGGCCGTGTTCTGGTAGAGCCGGGTGGCGAGCATGTGCTCGGCCTCCTCGACCGTCGTTCCGTCCAAATGGTCGATGGCGTCGCCAGCCTTGTAGTCCTCGAACCGCCACGGGCTGCCTGAAAGCGCGTCGTCCCAGCGGGCGCGGTCGAGCGGCGGCACGGCGGACGCGAGGTGCGCCGGATCGACGCGCAAGGCAAGCGCCGGAACCGTTTCGGCCGGGGCGGGCGCGGCCTCGTCGCGTTTGCGCACCATCACCCAGCGCACATAGGACAGCACCGGCTCGCACCGGCTGTCGTAGCCGGTGGAGCGCACATGGACGACGCCGGTCTTGCGGTTGGAGTTTTCCTTCAGCCCGATCACCTCCGAGACGGTGGAGAGCGTTTCCCCGGCGTAGACGGGCTTGAGGAACCGGCACTGCGCGTAGCCGAGATTGGCGATGGCGTTGAGCGACACGTCCGGCACCGTCTTGCCGAACACCACGTGGAACACCAGGAGATCGTCGAGCGGCGCGGCGGGGTAGCCGATCGATTGCGCAAAGGTGCGCGCCGACTGTACGGCGAAGCGCGAGCCGTAGAGCGCCGTGTAGAGCGCCTGGTCGCCCTCCGTCACCGTGCGCGGGGTGGCGTGGCGGATGGTCTCCCCCAGCCGGAAGTCCTCGAAGAAGCGGCCCGGATTGGTCCTGGTCATGCCGCGGCCTGCATCTCGACGATGGCCTGCGCGATGGCGACGGTGCGTTCCGCCATCACCAGGTGCAACCGCTCCACCATGCGGCCGTCCACCGTGATCACGCCCTTGCGCGCGTTCTCCGGCAGCGCGAACGCCTCGATGACGCGGCGCGACCACGCCACCTCTTCGGGCGAGGGCGAGAACGCGGCGTTGCACGGGGCCACCTGCGAGGGGTGGATCAGCGTCTTGCCGTCCATGCCCAGCGTTCGCCCCTGCTCGCACTCCTCGCGCAAGCCGGTTTCGTCGCGGAAGTCGTTGTAGACGCCGTCGAGGATGTCGAGGCCGAAGGCGCGCGCCGCCAGCACCGAGGTGGCGAGCCACGGCACGATGGCGAAGCGGTTGCCCAGCGCCCGGGCGCGCGATTCCTTCAGCAGGCCGTTGGCGCCGAGCACCATGCAGGAGAACCGGCTCGCCGGATCGGCGGCGACCGCGGCGATGGTCTGGGCGTAAAGAATCGAGGCCGGCGTTTCCATCATCGCCCACAGCCGCACCTGCGGCGCGGCCCCGAGCGCGGCGAGCACCTTCGCCGCGCTCACCATGTCGCCGGGGCGCGACACCTTCGGCACCAGGATCGCGTCCGGCTCGGCCGCCACCGCCGCCTTGTAGTCGTCGATGCCCCACGGCGTCTCCAGCGCATTGACGCGGATGACGATCTCCCGGCGGCCGTAGGCGCGGGTCTTCACCGCGCTCGCCACCCGTTCGCGCGCCGCCGGCTTTTCGTCCGGGGCGACGGAATCCTCAAGGTCGAGGATCAGCGCGTCGGCGGGGATGGTCCTCGCCTTCTCCAGCGCCCGGTCGTTGGAGCCGGGCATGTAGAGCACGCTGCGGCGCGGCCTGACGGTCATGGTCGCGATTTCTCCCTCGTCGTGAAAGGTCGTTCTGGGCGCGGAACGTAGTCCAGGGCCGCGCGCCCGCCAAGCCGACTTTCGGCAGACGGGTTGCTGCCCTGCATGCGCCGGCGCTTCACACGCGGGCGGCGATGCGGCAGTCTTCCGTTCCGGTCGGCGAGGCACGGGAGCGCTTGCGTGGCGGAGACAGCGGATGTGGTGGTGATTGGCGGCGCCGCCGTAGGGTCGGCGGTGGCGTGTTTCCTCACCGAACACGGGTTCCCGGGGTCGGTGATCGTCGTCGAGAAGGACCCGGCCTACACCCGCGCCTGCACCACGCTGTCGCTTGGCGGCATCCGCCAGCAGTTCTCGACGCCCGAAAACATCCGCCTGTCGCAGTTCGGCCTGCAGCTCCTGCGCGCGCTCCAGGAGAAGCACGGGCCGGCGGCCGACGTGAGTTTCCGCGAGTATGGCTATCTCGTGCTGTCGTCGCCGGAGGGGCTGCCGGTGCTTAAGGAGAACATCGCGCTCCAGCAGGCGATGGGCGCCGATATCGTGCTGCTCGACCCCGCCGGAATCGCGGCGCAGTTCCCGTGGGTCTCGATCGAGGGCCTTGCCGGCGCCGGTTATGGCCGCTCCGGGGAGGGCTGGGTGGACCCGTGGGCGTGGATGAACCGGATGAAGGCGATCGCCCGCGACAAGGGCGTGCGGTTCATCGCCGGGGAAGCGGCAGCCATCGCCCGTGACGGCCGCCGGGTGACCGGCGTGACCCTTAAGGACGGGGCGCGCATCTCCTGCGGCGCGGTGGTGAACGCGGCCGGCGCGTCCGGCGGGGCGGTGGCGGCGATGGCCGGGATCGCGCTGCCCGTGGGGCCGCGCAAGCGCTACGTCTACGTGCTCGACATCCGCGATTGCCCGCATGAGCTGCGCCGCGCGCCGCTCACCGTGGACATCACCGGAACCTATGTCCGCCCCGAGGGCGGCCAGTTCCTCACTGGCCTGTCGCCGGGGGCGGACGAGGAGCCGCAGGTGATGGACTTCGAGGTGGACTACGGGTTCTTTGAAGAAAGACTCTGGCCGATCCTCGCCGCCAGAATACCGCTGTTCGAGGCGGCGAAGGTGACCAACGCCTGGGTCGGCCATTACGACTACAACGCGCTCGACCAGAACGGCGTCATCGGGCCGCACCCGGAGGTCGCCAACTTCTACTTCGCCAACGGCTTCTCCGGACACGGCCTGCAGCAGGCCCCCGCCACCGGAAATGCGGTGGCCGAACACATCGTCTACGGCGGCTACCGCACCATCGACGTTTCCCGCTTCGGCTTCGAACGCATCGCCGCCAACCGGCCGCTGCCGGAAATCAACGTCATCTGAATGGGCGCGCCCTCCGCGCTGTGTCTCTCCTCATGGGTGGCGTGGGGCAGCGTCGGCAACGCCATTGCGGTTCCGGCGCTCGCCGCGCTGGGGGTGAGCGCGCTCGCCGTCAATACCGTGGCGCTGTCGAACCATCCGGGCCTCGGCATACCCGCCGGGCAGCGCACCGGCGACGGCGAGTTCGCCGCCATCCTGGAGCGGCTCGAAACGACGGCCGCGATAGAAACCTGCCGGGGCGTTCTCACCGGTTACTTCGTCACCCCGGGCCAGGTCGCCGCGGCGGCCGCCTCCATCCGGCGACTGAAGCGCCGCGATCCCTCGATCCTCTACCTCTGCGATCCGGTGATCGGCGACGACGGCGGCCTCTATGTCCCTGAAGCGGTCGCCGCGGCGATCCGCGACCTGCTTCTGCCGCTCGCCGATGTGGCGACGCCCAACCGCTTCGAACTGACGTGGCTCGCCGGTGTCGAGGCCGGGGATCGGGCCGCTGCGATCGCGGCGGCGCAAGCGCTGGGGCGTGCGGAAACCATCGCCACATCGGTTCCGGACCCTGGTGGCCGGCTGGCGCTGGTGCGGGTGACGCCGGCGGCCGCCGAGGTGGTGGCGTGGGAGCGCCACGTCCATGTGCCGCGCGGCACGGGCGATCTGTTCGCCGCGCTCTATCTCGGCCGCCGGTGCGGCGGATCTTCGGGCGGCGAGGCGTTCGCGCTGTCGTCGGCCCAGCTCAAGCTGGCGATCGACGCCAGCCTCGGCGCGGCGGTGTTCGAGGTTCCGGCGCTCGTCCGCCTGCTCGCCGCAGGCGTGCGATGAGCGCTCCGGTGGCGGGCGTTGACGGCTGCCGGGGGCGCTGGGCGACGGTGCTGTGGGACGGCGCGAGCGACAGCGCCCCCGAGGTTCGCCTCCTCGGCGCGTTCGACGAGGTCCTCGCCGTGGACGCCAGGGTGATCGCGGTCGACATGCCTATCGGCCTGCCCGAGGGCGGCGGGCGGGGCGTACGCTGCGTCGAGACGCAGGCGCGCGCCCGTAGCGGCGAGCGGCGGTCCAGCGTCTTCGCCGTGCCGGCGCGCGCCGCGGTGATGGAGACGGACTACCGCGCCGCGTGCGCCGCTTCGCTTCGCCACTCCGATCCGCCGCGCAAGGTGTCGAAGCAGACGTTCATGCTGTTCCCCTACATGCGCGCGATCGACGCGCTGATATCGCCCGAGATGCAGGCGCGCGTGCACGAGGTGCATCCCGAGCTGTCGTTCTGGGCCATGAACGGCGGCGCACCTGTGCCGCTGCCCAAGAAGGCGAGGGGGCGTTGCTTTGCGCCCGGCCTGGCGCTGCGCCGTTCGCTGCTCGTCGCCGCCGGCTTTCCGTTGGCGCGTCTGCGCCTTGCGCCCGGCGCCGAGCGGGCCGGGGCCGACGATGTTCTCGACGCCTGCGCCGCCGCCTGGTCGGCGCGGCGCATCCGCGATGGCGACCATCTGCGGTTGCCGTCCGAGCCGGAGCGCGACGGAAGGGGCCTGCGCATGGAGATCAACGCATGACCCCGACCCGGGCCGCGATCGCCGCCGTTCACCGCCGCATCGCGCCGTTCATCCGCCGCACCCCGGTCATCGATGTCGCCGTGCCGGGCGCCGCCCGGCGCGTCACGCTGAAGCTCGAATGCCTCCAGCTCACCGGCTCGTTCAAGGCGCGCGGCGCGTTCGCCACGCTGACAGGCGGCTCGCTGCCCGCCGCCGGCGTGGCGGCGGCTTCGGGCGGCAACCACGGCATCGCGGTCGCCTGCGCCGCCGCGGCGCTGGGCGCGCCCGCCCATATCTTCGTGCCCGCCATCGCCACGCCGGCGAAGATCGCCCGCATCCGCGGCTACGGCGCGCAGGTGACGGTGGCGGGCGAGGGCTACGCTGCGGCGGCGCAGACGTGCGCCGCGTTCATCGAACGGACCGGCGCTCTGGGCGTTCACGCCTACGATGCGCTGCCCACGGTGCTCGGTCAGGCGACCGTCGCCGCCGAACTCGAAGAGCAGGCGAGCGATCTCGACACGCTGCTTGTGGCGGTGGGCGGCGGCGGCCTCATCGCCGGGATCGCTTCATGGGACGCCGGTTCGCACCACATCGTCGCCGTCGAGCCCGAAACGTGCGCCACGGCGGCGCGCGCGCTGGCGGCTGGCGAACCGGTGGACATCGCGCCCTCCGGCGTCGCCGCCGACTCGCTGGGCGCGCGCCGGCTCGGGAGCATCGCCTTCGCAGCGCTCACCGCCGCGCGCGCCGAGCCCGCGCTGGTGAGCGACGCGGCGATCCGGCGGGCGCAGGCCTGGCTGTGGAACGAGGTGCGGCTCGTGACCGAACCGGGCGGCGCCACCGCGCTGGCGGCGCTGCTCGAAGGCGTTTACCGGCCGGCCCGCAACGAGCGGGTGGGCGTGGTGGTGTGCGGAGCGAACGTGGATGTGGCCGCGTTCGCCGCCGACGTGGCGTGAGAGCTTCGGGAGCGATCAGAACAGCCCGACGATCTGCCCCTGATCGTTGAGGCCGATGACCTCCGCCGAGGGCGCCTTGGGCAGGCCCGGCATGGTCATGACGTCGCCGCAGATCGCCACGACGAACTCCGCTCCCGCCGAAAGGCGCACCTCGCGGACCGGCACCATATGGTTGCTGGGCGCGCCCTTCAGGTTCGGGTCGGTGGAGAACGAATACTGCGTCTTGGCCATGCAGATCGGGAACCTGCCGTAGCCGTTCGCCTCGAACTCCTTCAGCTGGTTGCGCACCGCCGTGTCGCCGGTGATGTCGTCGGCGCGGTAGATCTCCGTGGCGATGGTCCTGATCTTCTCCCACAGCGGCAGGTCTTCGCCGTAGAGCGGCCTGAAGCGGCTCTTGCCTTCGGCCAGCGTCACGACATGGCGGGCCAGCGCCTCGGCGCCTTTCGAGCCCTCGGCCCAGTGGGTGCACTTGAACGCCTCGACGCCCTTGTCCTTGCAGAACGCCTTCACCGCGTCCACCTCGGCTTCGGTGTCGGTGATGAAGTGGTTCACCGCCACCGCCACCGGCACGCCGAACTTGGCGAGATTCTCGAGGTGCCGTCCGAGGTTGGAGAGGCCCTTCTTCAACGCCGCGACGTTCTCGGTCTTGAGCTCGTCCCTCGAGAGGCCGCCGTGCATCTTCAGCGCCCTGACCGTCGCCACCACCACGGCTGCCGCCGGGTTGAGCCCGGCCTTGCGGCACTTGATGTTGAAGAACTTCTCCGCGCCGAGGTCGGCCCCGAAGCCCGCTTCCGTCACCACATAGTCGGCGAGCTTGAGGCCGGCTCGGGTGGCCATCACCGAGTTGCAGCCGTGGGCGATATTGGCGAACGGACCGCCGTGCACGAACGCCGGGTTGTTCTCCAGCGTCTGCACGAGGTTCGGCATCAGCGCGTCCTTGAGCAGCACGGTCATCGCGCCGGGCGCCTTGAGATCCTTCGCCAGCACCTGGCTCTTGTCGCGGCGCGCGCCGATGACGATCTGCGACAGCCGCCGTTCGAGGTCTTCGATGGAGGTGGCGAGGCAGAGGATCGCCATGATCTCGGAGGCGACCGTGATGTCGAAGCCGGTCTCGCGCGGGTAGCCGTTGGCGACGCCGCCCAGCGAGGCGACGATCTCGCGCAGCGCCCGGTCGTTCATGTCGAGCACGCGCCGCCAGGCGACGCGGCGCTGGTCGATGCCGAGATCGTTGCCCCAGTAGATGTGATTGTCGATCAGCGCCGAGAGCAGGTTGTGGGCCGAGGTGATGGCGTGGAAGTCGCCGGTGAAGTGAAGGTTGATATCCTCCATGGGCACGATCTGCGCATAGCCGCCGCCCGCCGCGCCGCCCTTGACGCCGAAACAGGGCCCAAGGGAAGGTTCGCGCAGGCAGATCATCGCCTTCTTGCCGATGCGGTTGAGCCCGTCGCCAAGACCGACGGTGGTGGTGGTCTTGCCCTCGCCGGCGGGCGTCGGGTTGATGGCGGTGACGAGAATGAGCTTGCCGTCCGGCCTCGACTTCAGGCTGTCGATGCAGTCGAGGCTGACTTTCGCCTTCGTGTGGCCGTAGGGGATCAGATGTCCGCTCGTGATGCCCAGCTTCTCGCCGATCTCCATGATCGGCCGCATCTTCGCCTCGCGGGCGATCTCGATGTCACTCTTCACCGCTGCCATTCTTTCCTCCTCAAACGGTTCCGTTGTTGCGCCACTGCCGGCGAGCCATGAAACCCCGTCATCGCACGCCGTTACGACCGGAGACGCAGCATGGCGCAAGCAGGCGCTGGCCGACAGGTTGAAACCGCCGTATCGATGGCGTTTCCCGCCCGATCCTTACATCTGCGGACACCTCTCCAGTGAATGACAAATAGGCAGGAGCCATGAGAAACCTTCATCTGCCCGGCCGGTCGCCGGCGTACTCCACCACGGCGATGGCGGCGACATCGTCGCTGCCGGCGACCCAGGCGGCGCTCGCCGTCTTGCAGGCCGGAGGCAACGCGGCCGACGCAGCGGTGGCGGCCTCGGCCGTGCTGTGCGTGGCCGAACCGCACATGACCGGGATCGGCGGCGATTGCTTTGCGCTCATCGGCACGCCGGACGGCGAAGTGTACGGGCTGAACGGCTCCGGGCGGTCGGCGGCGGCGGCGGACGCGGCCTGGCTCGCGGCGTCCGGGCTTGAGGCGATCGACGGCGACAGCATCCACTCGGTTACGGTTCCAGGCGCGGTGGACGCCTGGGACCGGCTGCTGGAAGCGCATGGCACGATGGCTCTGGCGGATGTGCTCCAGCCCGCCATCGCGCTGGCCGAGGCGGGCTGTCCGGTGGCGGACCGCACCGCGCGCGACTGGGCGAAACAGGTCGAACGCCTGTCGCGCGATGCGGGAGCCTGCGCCCATCTGCTGCCGGGCGGCGGCGCGCCCCGGCCCGGCGACGTGCTGCGCCACCCGGCGCTGGCGAAGACGCTTCGCGCCATCGCCCGGCGCGGCCGTGACGGGTTCTACGCGGGCGAGGTGGCCGACGATATCGTGGTGACGCTCGCTGCGAAGGGATCGCTTCTCACCCACGACGATCTCGCCGCCACGGTCGCCGACTGGGTGAAGCCGATCGCCGCCACGTTTGCGGGGCGCGATATCCTCGAAATCCCGCCGAACGGCCAGGGTGTCACGGCGCTGATCGCGCTGAACGTGCTCAAGCGCTTCGACGTGGGCCGCCTTGCGCCCGACAGCGTGGAGCGCCGCCACCTCGAGATCGAGGCGATGAAGGTCGCCTGGGTGCTGCGCAACCGCCATGTCGCCGACGCCGCCCACCTCGATGTCGCTCCGGCCGATCTCCTGTCGGACAAGACCGCCGACACGCTGGCCGCGCTGATCCGTCCGGACCGGGCGTTGACCGGGGCCGGGTACGCGGTGCCGAAGCGGCTGTCGGATACGATCTACCTGTGCGCCGTGGACCGCGACGGGCTCGCCGTGTCGTTCATCAACTCGATCTACGACGCGTTCGGTTCGGGGATCGTCACACCAAGGACCGGCATCGCGCTGCAGAACCGGGGCGCGTGCTTCGTCACCGAACCCGGTCATCCCAACTGCATCGGGCCGCGCAAACGGCCGCTGCATACGATCATTCCGGCGATGGTGTGCGAGAACGGCCGGCCGGTGATGCCGTTCGGCGTCATGGGCGGCGATTACCAGCCTTCCGGCCACGTCGCGGTGGCGCTGAACATGTACGTCTACGGCATGGACCCGCAGGCGGCGATCGACTTCCCCCGGCTTCTGGAGGAGGACGGCGTGGTGGGGATCGAGGACGGCGTCAGCGACGCGGTGGCGGGCGGACTGGCGGCGCTGGGGCACCGCGTCGAGCGCCGGGCGGACCCGCTGGGAGGCGGACAGGCGATCGTCATCGACCGGGCGCGCGGCGTGCTGATCGGCGGTTCCGATCCGCGCAAGGACGGGGCCGCGGCCGGTCTGTGACAAGTTGTGTTTTACAGACCTTTACGAATCAGCCGTAGTGACGCGGTGAACATCGCCCGGGTGACCCATGCATCCGCCGCCCACCGCTTCCATTGCCGCCACGTCCGAGGCCGGCGGCGACATCGACGCCCGGATGGCGTCGGTGCTCGAGGCGCTGGCGCAAGCGCGCAGCGTCGCCGACCTCGAACGCCTGCGCCGGGCGGCTGAGGCCGCCGGGCTCGCCGCCTACCAGTGGAACATCCCCGGCGACACTCTCGCCTGGTCGGGGGCATCGCAGGCCGTGCGCGGCCTCACCGAGGGGCATGCGCCGGTTTCCGGCAAGGCGTACGCCGCGCTGATCGATCCGGCGGCGGAAGCCGGACGCTTCGACGCGGTGATGCGGCCGGCCGTGGACACCGGACCAGGCGTGCCGTTTTCCGTCACCTATCCCCTGCGCCGGCAGCCTGACGGAACCGCGCGCATCCTGACCGAGGACACCGGCCGCTGGTACGCCGGCCCGGATGGCCGGCCGGCCGAAGCGTTCGGCGTGATTCGCCGGGTGGAGCGCGGCGGTGCGCCGCAGCTGGCCACGACGCCGCCCGATGTCGATGCGCTGAGCGGGGCCGCCGCCCGGGCCCGGCTGCTTGACGCCCTCGCCGAGGCCATCGCGGAATCCGCCCGGACCGGCCATCCCTGCGCCTTCATGGTGGCGCGCATCGTCAACCTGCGGACGATCAACGACGCCTGTGGAACGGCCGCGGCCGACGCCGCCATCGCCATGACCGGCCGGCGTCTGCGCCAGGTGGCGCGCACCAGCGACACGGTGGGGCGGCTCACCGGCTCGTCGTTCGGGGTCGTGCTCAGACAGTGCAACCGCGACCTGTTGCGGATTGTCGCCGAGCGGTTCCTCGCGGCGACCCGCAACGTCGTCGAGACCGGGCACGTTCCGGTGTGGCCCTGCACGGTCTTCGGCTCCGCCCTGGCGCCGGACCATGCCGGAAACGCCATGGACATGCTGGCCGCCGCCGAGGACGCCCTCGCCGCCGCCCGGCGATCGTCGGCGCCGGTCGCGGTGGCCGATCCATCGCCGGGCTGCCCGTCGCTGCGCACGCTCACCGCGAGGACCGCCGCCGACATCGCCACGGCGCTGGCCGAGAATCGCTTCCGCCTCGCCTTTCGTCCGGTCGTGACCGCCGGGGACGGCGCGATCGTCATGCACGAAACCTCGCTCGATCTTCTCGACGGCAACGGCGAGCGCGGTCCGGCCCACCACCTCATGCCTATCGCCGAGGCCCTGGGCGTCGTCCGGCAGATCGACAGCCATGCCCTGACGCTGGCGCTCGACGCCATCGCCGGCACGCCCGGGCTCGCCTTGCTCGTTCCGGTCTCGGCCGCGAGCGCCGCCGATCCGCGCTGGCAGGCGCGTGTCGCCACACTCATCGCCGGGCGGGAGGAACTTGCGCCCCGGCTGACGCTGGCTGCGCCCGCCGGCGTCCCGGCGCAGGCGCTCGACGGGCTGGCGCAGCCGCTGCGCGAGGCGGGCGGCCGGCTGGCGCTTCTCGGCGCTACGACGCGCACCGGCCCCGGCGACATCGTTGTGGCCGATCCGGCGCTGGCCGATCCCGCCGGCGACGATCCGGCCGGACGCCGGGCGCTGGCGGCCTTCGCCGCCGCCGCGCGCGCCGCAGGCCGGTTCAGCATGGCGGGTCCGGTTACGACCGCCGATCACGCCGAAGCGCTGCGCGCGGCCGGTGTCGACGCTCTGTGGGGTCAGCTGTTCGGCGACTTCGCGCCGCAACCGCTGGCGGAACCGGCCTTCCGCCTGCCGCCGCGACCGCCGGCGGCCGTTTCGCCGCCGGCCGCCCCGGACGAGACGCCGCTCGCGCGGGCGCGGGCTGCGCTGGATCTGGCACGAGAGGCGTATTCGCGGCGCGGGTAGGGCATCATCCCGCCGAGCGGACCCGCCCCCCCTGGCGGCATGGCGTCCTGACTATTTGCGCGCGTTCACCAGCGTATCGAGCTGACGCTGCATCTGTTCGAGCTGTTCCTTCAGCGCGCGGATATCGTCGGGCGACTGCGCGGAAGGCGGAGCCGTTTCCGCAGGCTTGTCCTTCGCCACCTCCGCGCCGGGCATGCCGGCGGCGGCGAACGGGTTGAACATTTTCATGGCCTGCTGGAACATCGCCATGTTGCGCCGGGTCTGCTCCTCCATCGCCCGGAAAGGTTCGCCGCCCAGCGAGTTGACCATCTGCTGGCGAAGCTTTTCCTGCTCGCGCGACAGGGAATCGATGGAGTACTCGAGGTAGCTCGGCACGAACGCCTGCATGCTGTCGCCATAGAAACGGATCAGCTGGCGCAGGAACCGGACGGGCAGCAGGTTCTGGCCCTTGCTTTCCTCGTCGAAGATGATCTGGGTGAGCACCGAGCGGGTGATGTCGTCGCCGGTCTTGGCGTCGTAGACGGCGAATTCCACGCCCTGCTTCACCATCTCGGCAAGGTCGTCGAGCGTGACGTAGCTCGACGTGCCGGTGTTGTAGAGCCGCCGGTTGGCGTACTTCTTGATGACAACCGTTTCCTTCGGCGCAGGCTTGGCGGCGCTTTCGCTGTTGCTTCCAACGCTCAAGATGCGCTCCCTCGACTGGCCGGCGGCGGCGATCTCCGCATTGCAATATTGCAAGCGCAGCATCATTCTACAAGCGCTGCGAATCCGGCCGGATCCGGCGGGTTCCCCGTCTCCTGCCGGCATGTTGACCAAACGGCGCATTGCTCCGGGTTCGTCCGAACGCTATGTCCGTCACAATCTTGCGGGACACGGCGGCTGAACTCTGGCGATCGCAGCCGGGCGGCTGCAACGAAAGGAGAATGCCATGTCTGCTTCCGAAAGCGCGGTCGTCATCGTCTCGGCGGCGCGCACGCCTGTCGGCGCGTTCAACGGCGCCTTGTCATCGGTTCCCGCCTCGACCTTGGGCGCGGTTGCGCTCAAGGCCGCCATCGCGCGGGCGAAGATCGAGGCCAAGGACGTTGACGAGGTGATCCTCGGACAAATCCTCACGGCCGGCGCCGGACAGAATCCGGCGCGGCAGGCGTCGATCGCCGCCGGCATTCCGGTCGAAAGCCCGGCGTGGCTCGTCAACCAGCTGTGCGGATCGGGCCTGCGCGCGGTGGCGCTCGGCATGCAACAGATCGCTGCGGGCGATGCGAAGATCGTCGCCGCCGGCGGACAGGAGTCGATGAGCCAGTCGCCGCACTGCGCGCATCTTCGCGACGGCGTGAAGATGGGCGACCTGAAGATGATCGACACCATGATCAAGGACGGCCTGTGGGACGCCTTCAACGGCTACCACATGGGCACGACCGCCGAGAACGTGGCCCGGCAATGGCAGATCACCCGCGAGGAGCAGGATCGTTTCGCGGTCGCCTCCCAGAACAAGGCGGAAGCCGCGCAAGGCGCGGGCCGGTTCAGGGACGAGATCGCGCCCGTCACCATCGCCGGCCGCAAGGGCGACGTGGTGGTCTCCGAGGACGAGTACATCAAGAAGGGCGTGACGCTCGACTCCATCGCCAAACTCCGCCCGGCCTTCGACAAGGACGGTTCTGTGACGGCGGCCAACGCCTCCGGCATCAACGACGGCGCCGCCGCCGTGATCCTGATGTCGGAAGCGGAGGCCAATCGCCGCGGCCTTGCCCCGCTCGCCCGTATCGCCTCGTGGGCGCATGCCGGCGTCGATCCGGCCATCATGGGCGCCGGGCCGATCCCGTCGTCGCGCGCGGCGCTGAAGAAGGCCGGCTGGAAGGCCGAGGACCTCGACCTCATCGAGGCCAACGAGGCGTTCGCCGCGCAAGCCTGCGCCGTCAACAAGGACATGGGCTGGAACACCGGCGTCGTGAACGTCAACGGCGGCGCCATCGCCATCGGCCACCCGATCGGCGCGTCGGGCGCGCGGGTGCTGGTGACGCTGCTGCACGAGATGGGCAGGCGCAAGGCGAAGAAGGGTCTCGCCACGCTGTGCATCGGCGGCGGCATGGGCGTCGCCATGTGCGTCGAAGGCGCCTGACAGGAACGGGAGGCGGGAGCGGCGAAACCGCCGCCCCGCTCCGCCGCCATCGCATCATCAACAGGAACGGCACGAGGGGAGGAGCTCATGGCTCGCATCGGACTGGTTACGGGCGGCACGCGCGGCATCGGCGCGGCCATTTCGAGGGCGCTGGAGGCGGCCGGCTACAAGGTGGTCGCCAGCTACGCCGGCAACGACGAGGCGGCGGCGGCGTTCAGGGCCGAAACCGGCATCCCCACCTACAAGTGGGACGTCTCGAACTATGAGGCCTCCGCCGCTGCGCTCAAGACCATCGAGGCCGAGGTCGGCCCGATCGAGGTGCTGGTCAACAACGCCGGCATCACCCGCGACGCCATGTTCCACAAGATGACGCTCGACCAGTGGAACCAGGTGATCGCCACCAACCTCAACTCGCTGTTCAACATCACCCGCCCGGTGTGGGAGGGCATGCGCGAGCGCGGCTTCGGCCGCATCATCTGCATCTCCTCCATCAACGGCCAGAAGGGCCAGATGGGCCAGGCGAACTACTCGGCCGCCAAGGCCGGCGAGCTCGGCTTCGTCAAGGCGCTGGCGCAGGAGGGCGCGGCCAAGGGCGTCACCGTCAACGCCATCTGCCCGGGCTACATCGGCACCGAGATGGTGCGCGCGATCGCTCCCGAGGTGCTGGAGAAGCGCATCATTCCGCAGATCCCGGTCGGCCGTCTCGGCGAGCCTGAAGAGATCGCCCGCGCCGTGGTGTTCCTCGCCGCCGACGAGGCCGGCTTCATCACCGGCTCGACGCTGTCGATCAACGGCGGCCAGTTCGTCGTCTGACCGCCGCGCCCCTGACGATGTCGCGCACCGCCGCCACGGCGGTCGGCTTCACCGCCGTCCTGATGTGGTCGGTGCTGGCGCTTTTCTCGGCGGCGTCCGGCGCCGTTCCGCCCTTCCAGCTCACCGCCATGGCCTTCGCCATCGGCGCGGCGCTCGGCGCGGCGACGTGGATCGGCCGGCCCGGCGCGTGGCGGGCGCTGGCGCAGCCCTGGCCGGCGTGGCTGCTCGGCGTCGTCGGGCTGTTCGGGTACCACCTCGTCTACTTCTCGGCGATCCGCGCCGCCCCGCCGGTCGAGGTGAGCCTCATCGCCTACCTGTGGCCGTTGTTGCTGGTGGTGTTTGCGGCGTTCCTCCCCGGCGAGCGGCTGAAGGTCCACCATCTCATCGGCGTGGCGCTGGGTTTCGCCGGCGCGGCCCTGGTGATCGGCGGCGGCAAGGGGGTCGCGTTCTCGGACGGGCTCAAGCCGGGGCATCTGCTCGCCTTCGGTTGCGCGCTCATCTGGTCGGCCTACTCGACGCTGTCGCGCCGGTTCGGCAGCGTGCCGACGGATGCGGTCGTAGGCTTCTGCGCAGTGACGGCCGTGCTCTCCGCACTCTGCCATCTGGCGTTCGAGGAGACGGTCTGGCCTGCGACCACCGCGCAATGGCTGGCGGTGCTCGGGCTCGGCCTGTTTCCGGTGGGCGCGGCCTTCTACACCTGGGACTACGGGGTGAAGAACGGCGACATCATGGTTCTGGGGGCCAGCTCCTATGTCGCCCCGGTGCTCTCGACGCTGATCCTCGTCGCGGCCGGTTTCGCGGCGGCGACGTGGTCGGTGTGGGCCGCCTGCCTGCTCATCACCTCCGGAGCGGTTATTGCGGCGAAGGATATGCTTTTTCGGCGGCGATAGCCTACCCTTGGTTCTTGCGCTCGCGCAGTTCCGCGAATACGGCGTCGTCTGTGGCGGTCTCCATGCCGAGTCGCTTGCGGATCGCGGGATCATCGGCGCGCAGGAACGGATTGGCGCGCTTCTCCGCGCCAAGAGCGACAGGCAGCGTGGCGAAGCCCTGCGCGCGTTGCGCTTGCGCCTCGGCCGCGCGCGCCTGCAGCGCCGGATTGTCCGGGTCGACGGTCAGCGCGAACCTGGCGTTCGACAGCGTATACTCGTGGCCGCAGTAGAGCCGGGTCTCGTCCGGCAGCCGCCGCAGCCGGTTGAGCGAGCCCCACATCTGCTCCATCGTACCTTCGAACACCCGCCCGCAGCCCAGCGAGAACAGGGTGTCGCCGGCGAACAGCGCCAGCTCCTGCGGGAAGTGCCAGGCGATATGGCCAACCGTGTGCCCCGGCGTGTCGATGATGTCGGCGATGCGGTCTGCGAACATGAAGCGTCCGCCCGGCTCCACGGTTTCGTCGATGGCGGGGATGCGATGGGCGTCGGCGCGGTTCGCCACCACCTTCGCGTCGTGACGGGCCTTGAGCGCGGCGATCCCCTCCACGTGGTCGCCGTGGTGATGGGTGACGAGGATGTGCGTCAGCGTCCAGCCGGTGCGCCGCAGCGCGCGCTCGATGGCGGCCGCGTCGGGCGCGTCGATCGAGGCGGTGAGGCCGGTTGCGGGATCGTGAACGAGAACGCCGAAGTTGTCGTCACGGCAGGGGAACTGCTCGATGATGAAGCGCTGCATGGCAAGGGACTCCGGGCTCGGCGGGGGGTGGCGGGCATTGATGGCGAGTATGCTAGACTGTTCCCTTGCCGGCCGGGAGCGCCACAACCGCCATGGACGTCGTCGATCTTCGCGAGTTCTACGCCAGCCCGCTGGGTCTTTCCACCCGGCGGCTGCTCGGGCGTTGCATCCGCGAGCGCTGGCCCGATGTGCGCGGCGACGCCCGCGTGCTCGGGTTCGGCTATGCGGTCCCGTATCTCGACGGATGGCGCGGGGCCGCCGATACGGTTCTGGCGTTCATGCCGGCCCGGCAGGGAATCGTCCACTGGCCGCCGGGGGGCCCGGGCGCGGCTTGTCTGGTGGACGACTCGGCGCTGCCGCTCCCCGATAACTGCATCGATTTCCTGCTCGTCGTCCATGGCCTTGAAGTCACCGATCATCTCGACAGCACACTGCGCGAACTGTGGCGGGTGCTGGCGCCGCAGGGGCGCGCGCTGTTCATCGTGCCGAACCGGCGCGGCATGTGGGCGCGATTCGATTCAACGCCGTTCGGCCACGGACGGCCGTTTTCGCGCAGCCAGCTCGTCAATCTGCTGCGCGACGCCGAATTCACCCCGACAGGCTGGGCGCATGCGCTGTTCTCTCCACCCAGCCGCCGCATCTTCGCGCTGCGCTCGGCCGCCGGGCTGGAACGGATCGGACGCTGGTTGTCGCCGGGGTTCTCCGGCGTCATCCTGGTCGAAGCGGTGAAGCAGGTCTACGCGGTGTCGCGCGGCAAGCGGGTGCGCCGCCTCGTGCCGGTGCTGAAGCCGCAACTGCTCCCCGCGCCGCAGCCGGCGTTGCGGCGCACGGCCTTTGCGCATCGCGCCCGCCGTCCTGTAAAGAAGCTGTGACGACGCAGACGCCGCCGCCCCGACCGGACTTCCGCATGGACGCCGCCCGACTGATCAGCCAGCGCCTCGACGAGGTGCGCCGCGCCATCGACGAGATCGACGCCGAACTGCTCGATCTGCTTGAACGGCGCTTTGCGCTCAGCCGCGAGGTGGCGGCGATCAAGGCGCTCGATCCTGCCGCCGGCGCCGCATCCCCGGTGCGCCCGGCGCGCGAGCAGGCGATCCTGCGCCGCCTCCTCGAACGCGCGACCGGCACGGCGCCGCCGGCGCTGGTCGTGCGGCTGTGGCGGCACATCATCTCCGGTTCGACGCTGGTGCAGGCCCCGGCGCTGGTGCGCGCGCCCGAAAGCGTGCTCGCCGATCCCGACTGCCGGGACATGCTGCGCGATCATTTCGGCACTATCCCGGTCGCGGCCGTGGCCGACAGCGCCGCCGCGCTCACCGCCGCGCGCGACCGGCCGGCCGAGATCGCAGCGGTTCGTCTCGGCGGCGACTGGCTCGTGCCGCTGCGCAAGGGGGCCGGCGGCGAGGCGACGGTGATCGGCGTGCTGCCGGTCGTCTCCGACGGATCGCCGCCGGCGCTGGCGCTGGTTGGCCATGCGCGGCCTGAACCTTCGGGCGCAGATGAAACGCTTGTCGTCACCTCGGGCCGGCTGCCGCGCGATTTCTCGCCAGCGCCGCTGTGGGAGATCGAGACCGAAACCGGCGAGCGCCTGACCAGTCTGCCAGGCTTCCTCTCCGACGCCGAACCGCCGCTCGTCGGCCTGAAGCGCGGCAACGAGAGGCTTGCGCTCGCCGTGATCGGCCGGTATCCGAGCCCGCTGGAGTTGAGACAGCCATGACCGCGCGCATCGCCGGGCCGGCGCCACGCCCCGGCGTCCTCGATATCGCCCCCTATGTCCCCGGCCGCAGCCACGCCGCCGGCGCGGCGACCGTTCACAAGCTGTCCTCCAACGAATCGCCGCTCGGCCCAAGCCCGAAGGCGCTCGCCGCCTACGCCGCCGCCGGGGCCAGACTTCACCTCTACCCCGACGGTTCCGCCGCGCCGCTGCGCCAGGCGCTGGCGAGGCGTTACGGTCTTGCCGCCGATCGCATCGTGTGCGGGGCGGGGTCGGATGAGCTGTTGCAGCTCATCGCCCACGCGTGGCTCGGGCCCGGCGACGAAGCGATCCACACCGAGCACGGGTTTCTCGTCTATCCCATCGCCATCCGCTCGGCCGGGGCGACGCCGGTGGTGGCGAAGGAGAAAGACCTCGCCGCCGACGTGGACGCGATCCTCGGCGCGGTGACGGCGCGCACCCGCGTCGTGTTTCTCGCCAACCCCAACAACCCGACCGGCACCTACCTGCCGTTCGACAAGGTGCGCCGCCTGCACGCGGGGCTTCCGGCCTCCTGCCTGCTCGTGCTCGATGCGGCGTACGCCGAGTATGTTCGCGCCAACGATTACGAGGCCGGCGTCGAGCTTGTGTCGCAGAACGCCAACGTGGTGATGACGCGTACTTTCTCAAAGGCCTATGGCCTCGCCGGACTTCGCATCGGCTGGGCCTACTGCCCGGAGGGCGTGGCGGATGTCCTCAACCGGGTGCGTGGTCCCTTCAACGTCTCGCTGCCGTCGATTGCGGCGGGGGTGGCGGCGGTGGAGGATGAGGCGCACCTTGAGGCGGCGGTCGCCCACAACGCTGGCGCGCTGCCGGCGCTCAGGGCGCGGCTGGAAGCGCTGGGCCTCACGATCACGCCGAGCGTCGGCAACTTCCTGCTCGTGCACTTCCCCGCCGCGGGGCCGCACACCGCACAAGGCGCCGACGCGCATCTGCTGGCCAACGGCGTGGTGGTGCGGCGCATGGAGGCCTACGGCCTGCCGTGCGCGCTGCGCGTCAGCGTCGGCGCGGCGGAGGCGAATGCGGCGCTTGTCGAGGCGCTGGCGACCTTCCTCAGGGCGGCGGCGTGATGGCGAAGCCGTCGCCGGCGGCGCGGCCTCAGCCGATGTTCGGCCGCGTGGCGCTGATCGGCGTCGGCCTCATCGGGTCCTCGCTTTGCCATGTCATGCGCCGGGATGGAATCGCGGGCGCGATCTCGGCTCACGCCGCGACCGGCCGCACGAGAACAAGGGTGGCCGAACTCGGGCTTGCGGATACGGTGCTCGCCACGGCGGCCGACGCCGTGCGCGAGGCCGACCTCGTCGTGCTGTGCGTGCCGGTGGGCGCGTGCGGGGCGGTGGCGCAGGCGATGGCCCCGGCGCTCAAGCCCGGCGCCATCGTCACCGACGTGGGGTCCGTGAAGGGCGCGGTGATCCGCGATGTCTCGCCGTACATCCCGGCGGACGTGCACTTCGTCCCGGCGCATCCGATCGCCGGCACCGAGCAATCCGGCCCCGATTCCGGCTTCGCGGAACTGTTCGACAATCGCTGGTGCATCGTCACGCCGCTGCCCGGCGGTGATCCGGCCGCCGTGGCGAAGGTGGAGGCGTTCTGGCGCGCCTGCGGCTCGAACGTCGAGACCATGGACCCCGCCCACCACGATCTCGTCCTCGCCATCACCAGCCACCTGCCGCACCTCATCGCCTACAATATCGTCGCCACGGCGGCGGACCTTGAGGAGGTGACGCAATCGGAGGTGATCAAGTATTCCGCCGGCGGCTTCCGCGACTTCACCCGCATCGCCGCGTCCGATCCGGTGATGTGGCGCGACGTGTTCCTCAACAACCGGGAGGCCGTGCTCGAAATGCTTGGGCGATTCTCGGAAGATCTCTCGGCCCTGCAACGGGCGATCCGCTGGGGCGACGGCGAGAAGCTCGAAACGCTGTTCGCGCGCGCCCGCGAAATCCGCCGCGGCATCATCGCCGCAGGCCAGGATACGG
The DNA here is from genome assembly GCA_036746875.1 of Aestuariivirgaceae bacterium. Taxonomy (GTDB): domain Bacteria; phylum Pseudomonadota; class Alphaproteobacteria; order Rhizobiales; family Aestuariivirgaceae; genus DAIODI01. Next base: position 21,821 of record DAIODI010000018.1, read on the forward strand.
CGAAGCCCGACTTCGGCCGCCGCTAGAGCATCATCCCGCCAAGTGGCCGCCACTTGGCGGAAATGGATGATGCTGAAACAAAAGGATAGGGTGGCCGGCCTGATGCAGTCAGGTCGCCGCCCGCTCTCAAGGAGCGACAGCGATGCTGAAGGACAAGCGCATTCTCCTCATCGTCGGCGGCGGCGTCGCCGCCTATAAGGCGCTGGAGCTGGTCCGCCGCCTGAAGGACGAGAGCGTCGAGGTCAGATCCATCCTCACCGCGGCGGGCGCGCGCTTCGTGACGCCGCTGTCGCTCGCCTCGCTCACCGGCGCGAAGGTCCACGACGATCTCTTCAGCCTCACCGACGAGGTGGAGATGGGCCATATTGAGCTGTCGCGCTGGGCCGATCTGCTGCTGGTCGCGCCCGCCACCGCCGATCTTCTGGCGAAGATGGCGGCAGGTCTCGCCAACGATCTCGCCTCCACCGCGCTCATCGCCACCGACACGCCGGTGATGGTCGCGCCCGCCATGAACGTGCGCATGTGGGAGCACCCGACGACGCAGCGCAATGTCGCGGCCCTGCAGCGCGACGGCGTGCTGTTCGCAGGCCCCGTCGAAGGCCCGATGGCGTGCGGCGAGTTCGGCATGGGCCGGCTGATGGAGGTGGCCGACATCCTCGCCGCCGTGCGGGCGCACCTCGCAGGAGATGCGGCCCGGCCGCTCAAGGGCAAACGCGTGATCGTCACCGCCGGGCCGACGCACGAGCCCATCGATCCCGTGCGCTATATCGCCAACCGCTCGTCCGGCAAGCAGGGCTACGCCATCGCCGAGGCGTTCGCCCAGGCCGGCGCGGAGACCACGCTGGTGTCCGGCCCCGTGGCGTTGCCCAGGCCGCCGGGCGTCACGCTGGTGAAGGTGGAGACGGCGCGCGAGATGATGGACGCCACACAAGCGGCGCTCCCGGCCGATATCGCCGTGTTCACCGCCGCCGTCGCCGACTGGCGGGTGGCCAACGCCGGCGATCGGAAACTGAAGAAGGACGCAACCGGCGCGCCTCCCGCGCTCAGGCTCGCCCAGAACCCGGACATTCTCGCCGCCGTCGCCGGCCTCAAGGCGGGCCGGCCGCGCCTCGTCGTCGGCTTCGCCGCCGAGACCGAGGATGTCGCCGCCAACGCACGCAAGAAGCTCGACGCCAAGGGCTGCGATCTCGTCGTCGCCAACGACGTGAGCCCGGCGACCGGCGTGATGGGCGGCGAGCGCAACCGCGTCCATTTGGTGACGGCGCAAGGGGTGGAGGAGTGGCCGGACCTGGACAAGCGCGAGGTCGCCCGCCGCCTTGTCCAGCGCCTCGCCGCCCGGCTCGGATGAGCGCGATCACCGTCAGGGTGATGCGGCTTGCGCACGGCCAAGGGTTGCCGCTGCCGGCCTACGCCACCGCGGGCGCGGCGGGCCTCGATCTGCGCGCCGCCCTGCCTGAAGGCCAACCGCTGACGCTCGCGCCCGGCGCGCGCGCCCTGGTGCCGACCGGGGTGGCGATCGCCCTGCCGGCGGACCACGAGGCGCAGGTGCGCCCGCGCTCCGGACTGGCGCTGAAGCATGGCGTCACCTGTCTCAACGCGCCGGGCACCATCGACGCCGACTATCGTGGCGAGATCGGCGTCATCCTCGTCAACCACGGCGGCGAGCCGTTCACGGTGCGGCGTGGCGAGCGCATCGCGCAGCTTGTCGTCGCGCCGGTGGTCCGGGTGACGCTGTCGCCAAGCGATGGTCTCGACGGCACGGCGCGGGGGCCACACGGCTTCGGCTCATCGGGGAGATCGTGATGGCGCTTTCCGCCGGGGAGATCGAACGCTACGCCCGCCATATCGTGCTGCCGGAAATCGGCGGGACGGGGCAGGCGAAGCTCAAGGGCGCGCGCGCGCTGGTGATCGGCGCGGGCGGTCTTGGCGCGCCCGTGCTCATGTATCTCGCCGCCGCCGGCGTCGGCACGCTCGGCGTCGTCGACGACGACACCGTGTCGCTGTCCAATCTGCAGCGCCAGATCATCCATGACACCGATCGCATCGGCATGCCGAAAACGATGAGCGCCGCCGCCGCCATCGCCCGCGTCAACCCGCATGTGAAGGTGGAGCAGCACCCGGTGCGGATCACCGCGGTCAACGCGCTGGACCTGATTTCCCGCTACGACATCGTCGCCGATGGCTCCGACAATTTCGCCACACGGTTCCTGCTGGGCGACGCCACGTTCCTCGCCAGGCGCACCCTGGTGACGGGCGCGGTCGGCCGCTTCGACGGCCAGCTCTCCACCTTCAAGCCGCACGAGACCGCCCCGGACGGGACGCCCTACCCGACCTACCGCTGCCTGCACCCCGAGGCGCCGCCGCCGGGCCTCATCCCGCCTTGCGCCGAAGCCGGCGTGCTGGGCGCGCTTCCCGGCGTCATCGGGGCCATGCAGGCGCTGGAGGTGATCAAGGAGATCGCCGGGATCGGCGAGACGCTGGCGGGGCGCCTGCTCATGTACGACGCCCTGTCGGCGCGAACGTTCATCGCCAAGGTCGCGTGGTGGCCACAGAACCCGCTGAACGGTCGCAACGCGACGATCCGCGATCTGTCGCACCACACCGCGTGACGGCCCGGGGCCAGTCGCCGGCGGGCCGGCTTCGCGCTCGTCAC
>DAIODI010000019.1:0-22602 GCA_036746875.1 Aestuariivirgaceae bacterium
CTGTCGCCGTTCCGGCGGATCGTGAAGGACTACTTCATGATCTGCGAAAGCTATTATCAGGCCATCCGCACCGCCACGCCGAGCCAGATCGAAACCATCGACATGGCGCGCCGCGGTCTCCACAACGAGGGCAGCGAGCTTCTTCTCGAACGGCTGAACGGCAAGGTGGAGATCGATTTCGACACCGCCCGGCGGCTGTTCACGCTGGTTTGCGTCCTGCACTGGCGGGGCTAGGCTCCACGCATGGCGGGCGACCTTCCCCAGGCCGTTCTCTTCGCCTGCAGCCAGAACGTGATCCGCTCGCCGATGGCGGAGGCGATCATGCGGCACTTCTACGGACGGAAGGTTTATGTCGCCTCCTGCGGCGTCCGGCCCGGCGAGCGCGACCCGTTCGTGGACGCGGTGCTGGAGGAAATGGGCATCGAGCTCGGCAAGTTCAGGCCCAAGGGGTTCGACGATCTCGAGGACACCTCTTTCGACGTGGTGATCTCGCTGTCGCCGGAGGCCCACCACAGGGCGCTGGAGATGACCCGCACCAACTCGCTCGAGGCCGAGTACTGGCCGACGCTCGATCCGTCCGTGGCGTCCGGCAGCCGCGAGCAGATCCTCGACGGCTACCGCGCCGTGCGCGACGGTCTGGTCAAGCGTATCCGCGCCCGCTTCGGCTCGCTCGCCGCCCGCGGCGTATGACCGTGCGGCGACCGGCCGGCGCGCTTGATTTCCGGTCCGATCGCGGCCATTGTCCGGCCGCGTTTTCAGGGCGATCCCCGGGACGGAGGGCATGGCGAAAGAAGAACTTCTGGAATTCGAAGGCATCGTGAGCGAGCTTCTGCCGAACGCGACCTTCCGCGTGAAGCTCGACAACGGGCACCAGATCATCGCCCACACGGCGGGCAAGATGCGCAAGAACCGCATCCGTGTCCTCGCCGGCGACAAGGTGATGGTCGAGATGACGCCCTACGACCTGACCAAGGGGCGCATCACCTACCGGTTCAAGTAGGGCTGGCGATCAAGGCCCGAAGCCATGAGCGACCTGCCGGCCGTCAAGCTGATCCTCGCCAGCGCCTCGCCCCGCCGGCTGGCCTTGCTTGATCGCGCCGGACTTGCGCCCGACCTCCTCCACCCCGTCGATATTGACGAAACGCCCGGCCGGCGCGAAACGCCCCGGGCGCTGGCGCTGCGCCTGGCGCTCGACAAGGCGGCGGCGGCGGCGCAGGCGAAGGCGGTGGTGGAGACAGGGCCGAAGCGGTTCATCCTCGCCGCCGACACCGTGGTCGCCGTGGGCAAGCGCGTGGTGCCGAAGCCGGACACGGCGGAGGACGCGGTGCGGGCGCTGAAGCTGCTCTCGGGCCGCGCCCACCACGTCTACACCGCCGTGGCGCTGACCTCCCCTTCGGGGCGCACGGCGAGCCGCGTCGTCGACACCCGGGTGCGCTTCAAGCGGCTGACGCGCGAGGACATCGAAACCTACATCGCCTCCGCCGAGTGGCGCGGCAAGGCCGGGGCGTACGCCATCCAGGGCCGGGCGGAAGCGTTCGTGCGCGCGCTTTCGGGCTCGCACTCGGGCGTCGTCGGCCTGCCGCTCTACGAAACCGTGATGCTGCTCCAGGGCGCGGGCTACCCCGTCCACCAGACGTGGATGGACGCAGCCGTGGAACTGCCGTGATCGTCGCCTGCCCGATCTGCGGCAAGGCCGCGGCGCATCAATACCGCCCGTTCTGCTCGAAGCGCTGCGCTGACGTGGACCTTCACCGCTGGCTCGGCGAAGGTTACGCCATCCCCACCGCCGAACCGCCGGACCTCGAAGAGGCCGCGCCGGGGCCGCCGCGCGACGGCGAAGATTAGTCCTTACGCCGCCCGCGCCGTTCGTACAGACTGAAGGCGCGGGAACCGGGAGCCAACGCTTATGACCGGACGTCGATTTGCCTTGGGCGCGGCACTGGCGATAGCAGTTTATGCCGCCGCGCCATCGCTCGCGCAGACGGGTGCGCCCGCCCAGCCGCCGGCGGTGATCGTGGCGCTCGCCGGTGAAACGGACCTTGCCGAGCGCCGCGAGTTCCTCGGCCGCGTGCAGGCGGCCGAGAAGGTTGGCGTGCGCGCCCGCGTCACCGGCTTTCTCGAACGGCGGCTTTTCACCGAGGGCCAGCCGGTGAAGACGGGCGAGACGCTGTTCGTCATCGACAGGGCGCCGTTCCAGGCCGAGCTCGACCAGGCGAAGGCGAATCTCGCCGCCGCGCAGGCCGTGCTGACCAACGCGCAGATGCAGTTGCAGCGCGGCGACGAGCTTCTGCGCAAGGGCACGATTTCGCAGGCGATGATGGACGATCGCATCGCCGCCGAAGGCAAGGCGAAGGGCGACGTGCTGCAGGCGGAAGCCGCCGTACGCCAGAAGGAGATCAACCTCTCGTGGACCGATATCGTTTCGCCGATCGACGGGCGCATCGGCCCGGCCAAGGTGACGCCCGGCAACCTCGTCGGTCCTGACACCGGCGTGCTGGCCACCATCGTCGGCAGCGATCCCGTCTACGTCATGTTTCCGGTGACCCAGCGCGAGCTGCTGGCGTTCGAGGATCGTGCGCCGGGAACGGAGGTGAAGACCTCGCTGGTGCTGGCGACCGGCCAGGTCTACCCCGAGCCGGGCAAGTTCTCGCTGCTCGACGTCGAGGCGAACCAGACCACCGACAGCGTGATGGTGCGCGTCGAGTTCCCCAACCCGAAGGGCACGCTGGTCGACGGCGCATCGGTGCGCGTCGTGCTCGATATCGGCGCAGCCGTGAAGCAGGTGACGATCCCGCAGTCGGCCATCGCCATCGACCAGCAGGGGCCGTTCGTGCTGGTGGTGGGCGCCGGCGACACGGTTGAGGTGCGCCGCATCGAGCTGGGGCAATACCGGAAGGGGCTTGCGGTGGTGCTGAAAGGTCTCGCCCCCGGCGACCGGGTCATTGTCGAGGGCCAGCAGAGAGCGCGGCCCGGCCAGCCGGTGACGCCCGCGGTGCTGCCCTCCGTCATCCGGTCCTGAGCGCCGGCGATGCTCGCCTCCCTGTTCGTCGACCGGCCGCGCCTCGCCATCGTCATTTCGCTCGTCATCACCATCGCCGGCGCGCTGGCGCTGTTGCGAATACCCGTCGCGCAGTTCCCCGACATCGTGCCGCCGCAGGTGTCAGTGACGGCGAACTATCCCGGCGCCTCCGCCGAGGTGGTGGAGCAGACGGTGGCCCAGCTCATCGAGTCGCAGGTGAACGGCGTCGACAACATGATCTACATGAAGTCGACGTCCGGCAACGACGGCTCCTATTCGCTGTCGGTGTCGTTCAAGGTCGGCGCCGATCCCGACATCAACACCGTGAACGTGCTGAACCGCGTGCAGCTCGCCATCCCGAAGCTGCCGGAGGAGGTGAGCCGCAACGGCGTCACCGTGGCGAAGCGATCCTCCGCGCTGCTCCAGATCCCGGTGCTCTATTCGCCCAACGGGACTCACGACACGCTGTTCCTGTCGAACTACGCCACGCTCAACATCATCGACACGCTGGCGCGGGTGCCGGGCGTGGGGCAGGCGAGCCTGTTCGGCGCGCTCGATTACGCGATGATGATCGAGGTGGACCTCGAGCGCATGACGTCGCTCGGGCTCACCGCCGGCGACGTGATCCAGGCGATCCGCGCCCAGAACGTGCAGGCGGCGGTGGGCCGCGTCGGCGGCGCGCCGCTCACCGAGGACGCCCGCTTCCAGATCACCATCACCACGCAAGGCCGCCTGCAGACGGTGCAGGAGTTCGAGAACATCATCGTGCGCGCCAACCCGGACGGCAGCACGGTGCGGGTGCGCGACATCGCGAAGGTGTCGCTGGGCGCGCGTTCCTCCGACATCTACAGCCTGCTCGACGGCAAGCCCTCCGCCGGCATCCAGATCTTCCAGTCGCCCGGGGCGAACGCCGTCGCCGTCGCCGATGGCGTGCGCACGGCGATGGAGGAGATGAAGGCGCGTTTCCCCGACGACCTCGACTACACCTTCGCCTACGACACCACGGTGTTCGTGAAGGACACCATCCACGAGGTGCAGAAGACGCTGTTTGAGGCGTTTGCGCTGGTGGCTGTCGTGGTGCTGATCTTCCTCGCCAGCCTGCGCGCCACCATCGTGCCGATCATCGCCGTTCCGGTGGCGCTCATCGGCGCCTTCGCGGTGATGCTGGCGCTGGGTTTCTCCGCCAACACCGTGTCGCTGCTGGCGCTGGTGCTCGCCATCGGCATCGTCGTCGACGACGCCATCGTGGTGGTGGAGAACGTCGAGCGCATCATGGCGGAGGAGCCGGAGCTTTCCGCCGCCGAGGCGACGAAGAAGGCGATGGGCGAAATCACCGCGCCGATCATCGCCATCACGCTGGTGTTGCTGTCGGTGTTCGTGCCGACGGCGTTGATCCCCGGCCTTTCAGGCGAGCTCTACAAGCAGTTCGCCGTGGCGGTTTCGGCGTCGATGATCATCTCTGCCGTCAACGCGCTCACCCTGTCGCCGGCGCTGTGCTCGCTGGTGCTGGGCTCGCATGGCCAGCCGAAGGGCGTGCTGGGCGTATTGTCGCGCCTCATCGACAGGGTGCGCGACGGCTATGTGGCGCTGTGCGGCCCTCTGGTGCGCCTGCCCATTCTCACGCTCGCGCTGGTGGCGGCGGCGATCGCGCTTACCGTGGTGCTGGCCCGCCAGACGCCGACCGGCTTCCTGCCGGACGAGGACCAGGGCGCGTTCTTCCTCGAGGCGCAGCTTCCGGCGGGCGCCTCGGTGAACCGCACCGCCGAGGTGGTGGCGCAGGTGACGCAGGCGCTCGCCGCCGAACCGGAGATAGACAAGTCCATCGCCGTCGTCGGCTACTCCATGCTCGATGGCCTTGCGCAATCGAACCGGGCGATGTTCGTGGCGCTGCTGAAGCCGTTCGCCGAACGCCAGGGCGAGGGGCAGTCGGCGCAGGCGCTGATCGCCAGGCTCAGGGCGAAGTTCGCCACGCTGACGTCGGCGCAGGTGTTCGCCTTCAACCTGCCGCCGATCATCGGACTGGGCACGGGATCGGGCTTCGAATACCAGCTCAACGACCTCCAGGGCAAAGACCCCGAAACGCTCGCCGCCGTGGCGCGCGGGCTGATCTTCGCGGCCAACCAGGATCCGCGCCTCGCCAATGTGTTCACCACCTTCTCGGTCTCCACCCCGCAGATCCGCCTCGACCTCGACCGCGAGCGGCTGCAGATGCTGGGGGTGCAGGTGTCCGACGTGTTCACCGCCATGCAGGCGGCGCTCGGCGGCTTCTACGTCAACGACTTCAACATGCTGGGCCGCACCTGGCAGGTGATGCTGATCGCCCGGCCCGACAACCGGATGACCGTGGACGATGTCTTCCGCATCTACGTCCGCAACAATACCGGCGAGATGGTGTCGCTGCGGGCGGTGGCGGAGGTGTCCATGCAGGTCGCCCCGGCGGCGATCAACCGCTACAACAATGTCCGCTCGATCACCGTCAACGGCGGTCCGGCGCCGGGCGTCTCCTCGGGCGAGGCGCTCGCCGCCATGGAGCAGGTGTCGGCGGCGACCTTGCCGTCCGGCTACAGCTACTCGTGGACCGGCACGGCGGCGCAGGAGAAGGAGGCGGCCGGCCAGACCGGCTTCATCTTCGCGTTGTCGGTGCTGTTCGCCTACCTGTTCCTCGTGGCGCTTTACGAAAGCTGGACGCTGCCGGTGGGCGTGATGCTGTCGGTGTCGGTGGCGCTCGCGGGGGCGTTCGGCTTCCTGCTCGCCGTCGGTCTCGACAACAACCTCTACGCCCAGATCGGCCTGATCGTGCTGGTGGCGCTGGCGGCGAAGAACGCCATCCTGATCTTCGAGTTCGCCATGGAGGCGCGCCGCCACGGCAAGGCGATCGCCGCAGCGGCGCTGGAGGGCGCGCGCTTGCGCTTCCGCGCGATCATGATGACGTCGTTCGCCTTCATCCTCGGGCTCGTGCCGCTGGTGATCGCCGAGGGCGCGGGCGCGGCGAGCCGCCAGTCGGTGGGGTCGGCGGTGTTCGGCGGCATGCTGGCGGCGGCCGTCGTCGGCGTGTTCGTGATCCCCGGCCTCTACGTGGCGATGCAGGGCCTGCGCGAGCGTTTGCACGCGCTGGCGGCGCGCAAGCGTCCCGCCGGGGAGGACGCGCACGGCGCAGGCCGACACGCTGGACAGGCGCAAGACGATCCCCTATAAACCGGCCCGCTTCGCAAGGCTCCGCCCGCTTCGGGGCGGCCCCATGGCGCGCCCAGGTAGCTCAGTTGGTAGAGCAGCGGACTGAAAATCCGCGTGTCGCTGGTTCGATTCCGGCCCTGGGCACCACTTCCGCTCCTGCCTGTTCAACCGCCGCGCGCCGCCCGCATCAGGGGCGCGGCATGAACGGCCGTACGCCAGCCACGGCCTTCATCGAAGGACTGCCGAAACCCGCCAGCCAGAAGGAGGTGACACCCAAGCCGAACCAGCCCAAACTGAAAGCCGCCTGAGAGCCCGCAACAAACGCGGCACTGTCAGCCGATTACCATCTACGTACGGCAGATCGTGGATACGGACGGCGGGCAAATCGGCCTTCGTCCGGTTCTTCAGAGGTCAGACTGTAAGGTGATCAAGATCTCGGCGCACACGACCGCGTACCGGCGTCCGGGATAACGCTCCCTGCGCCTGCGGTCCCCTGCCCGCCGGCCCCGCTGTCCAAACTGCGCGGACATGCTAACAAGCGCCCGCCATCGAGGAGGGAAACCCGCCACCATGACCGCCAGCTTCAACCAGCCGATCTCCGGCATGGACGTGCCGCGCTTTGCCGGCCCCGTCACCTTCATGCGCCTGCCGCATGTGGACCTCGACCACGCGCAGAACATCGACATCGGCCTCGTCGGCGTGCCGTGGGACGGCGGCACCACCAATCGCCCCGGGCCGCGCCACGGCCCGCGCCAGATGCGCGACATGTCGGCGATGATCCGCCGCGTGCATCCCGTCCACCGCATGAGCCCCTACGACCTCGTCAACGTCGCCGACCTCGGCGATGCGCCGGTCAACCCTGCCGACGTGCAGGATGCGCTGAAGCGCATCGAAACCTGGTTCAAGCGCCTCGTCGCGAAGGGCATCCGTCCCATCGCGGCGGGCGGCGACCATCTGTGCTCGCTGCCGATCCTGCGGGCGGTGGGCGGGAAGCGCCCGGTCGGCATGATCCACTTCGACGCCCACAGCGATCTCTGGGACGGCTACTTCGGCGGCTTCCAGTTCACCCACGGCACGCCGTTCTGCCGCGCCATCGAGGACGGCGTGCTCGACGGCAGGCGCACCGTGCAGATCGGGCTTCGCGGCTCCGTCTACGATTTCGAGGACCGCGACTTCGGGGCGAAGCACGGCGTCACCATGATCGGCGTCGAGGAGGCGACCGCGCTCGGGCCCGAGAAGGTGATGCAGCGCGCCCGCGAGATCGTCGGCGACGGACCCACCTACGTCACCTTCGACATCGACTGCCTCGATCCCGCCTACGCGCCGGGCACCGGCACGCCGGAGGTGGGCGGCTTCACCAACCGCGAGGCCATCGCCATGCTGCGCGAACTGAAGGGTCTCGACATCGTGGGGGCCGACGTGGTGGAGGTGTCGCCGCCGTTCGACGCCTCGGGCTACACCGCGCTCAACGGCGTGACGATGATGTGGGAGCTGCTCTGCGTCATGGCGATGGGCCGCAAGGGCTGACACGGAAGGACCTTACCGATGACGAAGCGCGCGGAACTCTCCACCGGCGAGGCGCTGGTGGGGCTTCTCGAAGCCTATGGCGTGACCACCGTGTTCGGCATCCCCGGCGTCCATAACGTCGAGATGTACCGGGCGCTGCCGCGCTCCACCATCGCCCACGTGCTGCCGCGTCACGAACAGGGCGCGGGCTTCATGGCCGACGGCTACGCCCGCGCCACCGGCAAGCCCGGCGTGTGCTTCACCATCACCGGCCCGGGCCTCACCAATATCCTCACCCCTATGGGCCAGGCGTTCTCGGATTCGACGCCGATGCTGGTGCTGTCCTCGGCGCTCGATATCGCCGACGCCGCGCAAGGCCGCGGCCGCCTGCACGAGATGGCGAGCCAGCGCGGGGCGGCGCTCTCCGTCACCGCCGCGGCGATGACGGCGCTGACGCCGCAGGACGTGCGCGACGGCGTGGCGGAGGCGTTCGCCAGGTTCGCCACGCAGCGCCCGCGCCCTGCCTACGTGGAGCTGCCGCTCGACCTGCTCAAGGTTCCCGCCGGCGAGGGCGGGACGGCGCGCCGGCCGCCGTCGCGCGGCCATCCGTCCCCGGACGATGTGGCGCGGGCGGCGGCGCTGCTGGCCGCAGCGCGCGATCCGGTGGTGATCGTCGGCGGCGGCGCGGCGGAGGCCGGGGCGGCGGCGGTGAAGATCGCGGAAGCGTTGGGCGCGCCCGTGCTCACCACCATTGCGGGCAAGGGAGTCGTTCCCTCCTCGCATCCGCTGTGCCTCGGGTCGCGGCTGCCGCAGGACGCCATGAAGGCGATGCTCAAGGCCGCCGACGTGGTGCTCGCCGCCGGGAGCGAACTCTCCGAGACCGACTTCTGGGAGCTCAAGCTCACCCTGCCGGGCAAGCTCATCCGCATCGACATCGATCCCGCGAGCCTCGCCCGTCCGCATGCCGCCGAGGTGGCGATCCTCGCCGACGCCAGGGCGACGCTGGAGGCGATCGCCGCCGCCCTGCCGAGGGCCGACCATGGCGAGCGCCGGGCGAAGGCGGAGGCGCGGGTGAAGGCGCACCTTGCGGCCGAGGCTTCGGGCGATGATCCCTTGCGCGCCGATTTGCGCCGTGCGCTGACGGAAATCCGCGCAAGCCTTCCGGCCGACACCATCGTCGCCAGCGACATGACGCAGATCGCCTACGCGGCGAACGAGATCTTCCCCATGGAGGCGCCGCGCCAGTGGCTGCACCCGGCGGGCTTCGGCACGCTTGGCTACGGGCTGCCCGCCGCCATCGGCGCCAAGGTCGCCCATCCCGATCGCCCGGTGGCGGCGCTGGTCGGCGATTACGGCTTCCAGTACACGGTCAACGAACTCGGCACGGCGGCGGAACTCGGCCAGAACCTCGTTATCCTCCTGTGGAACAACGACGCGCTGGGCCAGATCCGCGACGACATGGTGATGAAAGGCATCCAGCCCAACGCGGTGACGCTGAAGAACCCGGACTTCGGCGCGCTCGCCGCAGCCTACGGCTGCGCGTTCGCGAAGCCCGCCCGGCTCGCCGATCTCGGACCCGCCATCGCCGCGGCGCTGAAGGCGGATCGTCCGACCGTGATCGAGATGACGCCGCGCATGCTGAAGGACTGACGTCCGTGGCGTTCGCCGCCGCGGTCGTGTTCGATGTGGACGGCGTGCTCCTCGACCTCACGAGGCCGGAGGAGGACGCCTTCTTCACGCCTTTCGAGCGCCGCCACGGCCTCACCGGCCTGTCGCGCGACTGGGACGGCTACCGGATCCGCAACGACGAGGACATCATCCGCGAGATCCTCGAACGTCACCTCGGGCGGCCGCCCTCGCGCGGCGAATACGAAGCGCACTGCACGGAGTATCTGGCCGTGCTCGCCCAAGGCCTCGCCAGCGGCGCGCTGCGGCCGCAGCCCGTCGCCGGCGCGGGCGGCCTTCTGGACTGGCTGGCGGCGGAAGGTGTCGCCACCGGCGTCGCCACCGCCAACCTCATCGGCGCGGCGCGCCTGCGGCTCGATGCGGCCGGCATGTGGGGAAGGCTCAAGCCGCACGCACACGGGGCCGACGGCGGCGGCCACAAGCGCGACATCCTCGCCCGCGCCATTGGCCGGCTGGGCCTGCCCCGCGAGCGGATCGTCTACATCGGCGACAACCTCAACGATCTTGAAGCAGGAATGCGCAATGGCGTCCGGTTCATCGGCTTTGCGGCGGAGCCGCATCGGCGCCAGCGGCTGCGCAACGCCGGGGCGGCCGAGGTGTGCGGCGACCATGCGCAGACGCGCCGCCTGATCGCCCGCGCGCTCGGCGTGCGCGATTGAAGGCAGCCGTGCCCCCGCGATGGCGGGTGACAGAACGGGAGCACGGCTGGCGAGGGACCGACGGGGGGATGGCGGTCCCCGCAGGCGTCACTTCGGGAGAAGAACCGCGTCGATGACGTGGATGACGCCGTTGTCGGCGACGATATCGGCCTGGGTGACGGTCGCGCCGTTCACCTTCACGCCGGAGGTGGCGTTGATGTCGAGCTCGCCGCCCTGCACGGTCTTGGCCTTGGTTTCCTTGCCCGCGATATCGGCGGACATCACCTTACCCGGGACCACATGGAAGGTGAGGATCGCCACGAGCTGATCCTTGTTCTCGGGCTTGAGCAGATTCTCCACCGTGCCCGCCGGCAGCTTGGCGAACGCCTCGTCGGTGGGTGCGAACACCGTGAAGGGGCCTGCGCCCTTCAGCGTGTCGACGAGACCCGCGGCCTGCACGGCGGCGACCAGCGTCTTGAAAGAGCCTGCGCCAACGGCGGTGTCAACGATGTCCTTGGCCTGCGCGGCGGCGGCGGCGATGAAGGTCGAGCCGGCGAGGGCGGCGGCGAACGCGAAATTGCGGAACGTACGCATCGGGGAATCTCCATGAGTTGGGGGGTCCGGTCATTCAAACCCGCATAGTCGCTACGCCGGCGCTGCGCTCCCGGACGATCCGATTTCACGGACAGGAAAGTGTGCCGGAAAACGCGGTCGTGACGGTCCTCACGGTGATCCGCGCGCGCCTGCCGTGCGTGAGCTTGCGGCGGCGCGCCCTCCGCCCTAGGCTCCGGCCCGACATCGCGACGGGGAGTGTACGATCGATGGCCACAGCGCTCTCCTACGAGGGCCGGGCGACAGCGCACGCTGCGCGCCGAACGCGGCGCCAGCCCGGGGGCGTCGCCGCGATCGCCGGGCGCGCGGCGGTGCGTCCCGGCGGGGCTGATCCGATCGGGGCTTCGGCGTGAGCGCGGCTGGCGGCGTTCCTCCCGGCCCGCCCGCCGCACCGGCGAGCCAGTTCCGGTTGCTCGCCACGCAGAGGTTCCTTCCGCTGTTCGTCACCCAGGCCATCGGCGCCTTCAACGACAACGCCTATCGCGCCGCGCTCGCCATCCTGATCACCTTCGGCATGGGGCAGGACAGCGCCACCGCCGCCGTCCTGATCGCCGCCGCGACGGCCGTGTTCATTGCGCCCTACTTCATCTTCTCCGCGACCGCCGGCGGCCTCGCCGACGCCCGCGACAAGGCGATGCTCGCCAGGCGCATCAAGGCCATCGAGGTCGTGATCATGGGGTTTGCGGTCCTGAGCCTGCTGACCGGCTCGATCCCGCTCGCCTTCCTCACGCTGTTCGCCACCGGCGCGCAGTCGGCGTTCTTCGGGCCGATCAAGTACGGCATCCTGCCGCAGCATCTCGCTCGCCACGAACTGCTCGGCGGCAACGGCCTCGTCGAGGCGGCGACGTTCCTTTCGATCCTCGCCGGCACGCTCTATGGCGGCGTGGTGATCCTGCTGCCCGGCGGCGCCCTTGTCCTCGGCGTGTCGCTGATGCTGCTTTCGGCCGTCGCCTACCTCGCCAGCCGCCGCATCCCCGATGCGCCGCCGCCTTCGCCGGGGGCGCATGTGTCGCTGAACATCGCCGCCGACACGTGGCGGGCGCTCGGCTACGCGCGCGAGCGCAAGGACGTGTTTCTGGCCATTCTGGGCGCCTCGTGGTTCTGGTTCCTCGGCATCATCTTCCTGTCGCAGATCCCGGTGTTCGTCCGCGAGGTGCTGCACGCCGACGCGGCGGTCGCCAATCTGGTCATCGGCCTGTTCACCGTCGGCATCGGCGCCGGCTCGCTGGTGGCGAACCGGCTGCTCGGCGGCAAGGTCAGCGCGCGCTACGTGCCGCTGTGCGCCATCGCCATCACCGTCTTCATCATCGACCTGTGGTTCGCCTCGCCGCCGTCCGGCGCGGGAGAGGGGCCGCTCCGGGGCCTCGGCGCGTTTCTCGCCAGCCCGGGGAGCTGGCGCGTGCTGTTCGATCTTCTCGCCATTTCCTTCTTCGGCGGCACGTTCGTGGTGCCGCTGTTCGCCATCGTGCAGTCGCGCGCCGCCCCGCATCGCCGGTCGCGGGTGATCGCCGCCAACAACATCTGGAACTCCGGCTTCATGACGGCGGCGACCGCGCTCACCGCGGTCGCCGTGAAGGCCGGGAGCACCATCCCGGCGCTGTTCCTGCTGGTGGGCCTCATGAACGCCGGCGTGGCGCTGTTCACCTGCCGGCTGTTGCCGCGTGAGCTCGCCCAAAGCGTCGTCGCGCAAGCGCTGCGGCTGTTGTACCGGGTCGAGGTGAAAGGACTTGCGCACTACGAGGCGGCGGGACCGCGCACTGTCATCGTCGCCAACCACCAGTCGAGCCTCGATCCGCTGCTCATCGGCGCGTTCCTCGACCAGCGCACCGCGCTCGCGGTCGAACCGGGCCGGCGCAAGACGTGGCCGATGCGGCTCGCCGACGGCCTGTTCACCCTCATCGAGACCGATCCCGCCAATCCGATGGCCGCCCGCGCCCTGGTCGAGACGCTGAAGCGAGGCGCCCGGCTGCTGATGTTTCCGGAAGGGCGCGTCACCGTCACCGGCACGCTGATGAAGGTGTACGACACGCCCGCCGTGGTGGCCCAGATGGCCGGCGCAAAGGTGCTGCCGGTGCGCATCGATGGCGCGCAGGACAGCCCCTTCGGCCTGGCGAAGGGCCGCCGCGCCGCCGCGTGGTTCCCGAAGATCACCCTCACCGTGCTGCCGCCGGTGCGCTTCGAAGCGGACGGCGATCTCAAGGGCCAGGCGCTGCGCGATCACCTCGGCAACCGGCTTCTCGACACCATGACGCGCATGGTGTTCGAAACCAGTCCCATCGACGAGCACCTGTTCGCCTCCCTCATCGCCGCCGCCCGCCGCAACGGCCGCAGCGCCAGGATCGTCGAGGATATCCAGCGCACGCCGCTCAGCTATGGCCGCCTGCTCGCCGGCGCGTTCGTGCTCGGCGGCAAGCTCGCCGCGCTGACGGTGGGGCAGCGCACCGTCGGCGTGTTGTTGCCGAACGCCGCCGCCAACCTCGTCACGCTGTTCGGCCTGATGGCGCACGGGCGCACCGCGGCGATGCTCAACTTCTCCACCGGCGGGGTGAACATGGCCGCCGCCTGCCGGGCGGCGCAGGTGCGGACCATCGTCACCTCGCGCCGGTTCATCGAGCAGGCGCAGATGGAGGCCGATCTGGCGCTGCTGGAGAAGGAGGCGCGCATCGTCTGGCTGGAGGATGTGCGCGAGACCATCGGCGGCCTCGAGAAGATCGCCGGGCTGCTGAAGTCGTTCGCCCCGGCCGCAGCGTGGCGTCTTTCGGGCGCATCGCGCGATCCGGGCGATGCGGCGGTGGTGCTGTTCACCTCCGGCTCCGAGGGCGTGCCGAAGGGCGTGGCGCTTTCCCACCGCAACATCAACGCCAACCGCCACCAGACGGCGGCGCGCAGCGCCTTCGCCCGCGACGACGTGGTGCTCAACGCGCTGCCGATGTTCCACGCCTTCGGGCTGACGGTGGGCACGCTGCTGCCGGTGCTCTCGGGCTTGCGGACGTTCCTCTACCCCTCGCCGCTGCACTACAAGATTATTCCCGAACTCGCCTACTCGATCAACGCGACGATCCTGTTCGGCACCGACACCTTCCTCACCGGCTACGCGAAGACCGCGCACCCTTACGACTTCTACTCCATCCGCTACGTCGTCGCCGGGGCGGAGCGCGTGAGGCTGGAGACGCGCGCGCTGTGGTCCGACAAGTTCGGGCTTCGCATCATCGAGGGCTACGGCGCGACCGAGTGCTCGCCCGTGCTCTCCGCCAACACGCCGATGCAGTTCAGGGCCGGCACCGTGGGGCGGATGTTCGACGGCATCGACTGGCGGCTCGATCCGGTGGAGGGCATCGCCGGAGGCGGCCGGCTGGTGGTGAAGGGTCCGAACGTGATGCTGGGTTATCTGCGCGCCGACGAACCGGGGCGCATCGAGCCGCCGCTGAACGGCTGGTACGACACCGGCGACATCGTGGCCGTGGACGGGGAAGGCTACGTCACCATCCTCGGACGAGCGAAGCGCTTCGCCAAGATCGCGGGCGAGATGGTGTCGCTGCTGTGGGTCGAGAACCAGGTGCAGGACGCCTTTCCCGGCAAGGGCCATGCGGTGGTGTCGCTGCCGCACGACAGGCGCGGCGAGGAGCTGGTGCTCGTCACCGAAGACGCAAGCCTCACCCGCTCGAGCCTCGCGGCCGGCCTCAAGGCGCTGGGCGTGGCCGAGTTGCAGATCCCGCGCCGGATCATCATGGTGGAAATCCTGCCGGCGCTGGCCTCCGGCAAAACCGATTACGTGACGATCAACCGGCTGGCGCGCGAACGAGCGGGGTAGCGGCCTCCGTCACGCGGCGGGAATCGCCTCGTCGCCGTGGCGCGGCGGCGCGTCGTCCGTCCGGGTGGCGGGCGCCGTTTCCTCCGGGATCAGGAACAGGCCGAGACGGCGCGTCGCCAGTCCCGCCTCGGGCTTCGAGGTCCACCAGGTGAGCAGCGGCGTCAGCATCAGCCCCAGCGTCACCGGCAACGTCCACAGGAAGGTGTCGAACGACACCGCAACGGCGGCCAGCGCCATCAGCGTTCCCACCACGAGGTGTTTGGCGCAGCGGCGCAGCGCATAGGCGAAGGTGACGCCCGCATCGGCGCGGTTCTGCCGGTTCCAGCCCGAGTCGCGCCCGCGCAGGATGTCGATGACGACGTGGCTCTGGGTCAGCATGGTCACCGGGGCAAGCAGCGCCGAGAGCGCCGACTCGGCGAACAGGCTCGTCACCAGGCCGCGCGCGCCGCCGCAGCCGCGCCTCAGCTCGCGGTCGAGCAGCGCCGCCACAACGGCGAGGATCTTCGGCAGGAACAGCACCGCCATGGTGATCCAGAACAGCCGCAGCGCGCGCTCGGGATCGAACACCGGCCAGGAGGGGAACAGCGAGAAGCCGTCGGGGAAATAGTTCGGCTGGGTGAACTGCGCCTGCAGCGACAAAACGAGGCCGGTGATGAGGAGCGCAAACCACAGCGGCGAGGCAAGGTAGGACATGACGCCCTGGATCAGGTGGACGCGGCTGATCCAGGCGAGGCCCCTGGCGCCCGCGATCTTGGTGTGCTGGAGGTTGCCCTGCGCCCAGCGCCGGTCGCGCACGGCGAGGTCGATCAGCGTGGGCGGACACTCCTCCCACGAGCCGCCGAGTTCCGGCAGCATCATCACCGACCAGCCGGCGCGGCGCATCAGCGCCGCCTCGATGAAGTCGTGGCTCAGGATATGGCCGCCGAACGGCTTGCGGCCGGAAAGCTCCGGCAGTCCGGCGGACTCGGCGAATGCTCTCACGCGGATGATGGCGTTGTGGCCCCAGTAGTTGCCGTCGCGCCCGTGCCAGGCGGCGAGGCCCTCCGCCACCACCGGGCCATAGACCCGGCCGCAGAACTGCTGCACGCGGGCGAACAGCGTCACCCGGTTGTAGAGCACCGGCACCGACTGGATGATGCCGGCGTGCGGGTCGGCTTCCATGGCGCGGGCCAGCGCCATCATCGTCGGGGCGCTCATCAGGCTGTCGGCGTCGAGCACGATCATGTGGTCGTACGCGCCGCCCCAGCGCTCCACCCAGTCGGCGATGTTGCCGGCCTTGCGGTGATGATTGTCGAGGCGGCGGCGGTAGTGGACCGCGACCCTGTCGGCGAGCGCCCGCCTGAGGCTCGCCAGCGCCTTTAGCTCGGCGTCGGCGATGGCGAGATCGCGCGTGTCGGAGAGCACGAAGATGTCGAACTGCTCGCCTGCGCCCGCGGCGGCGAGGCTCGTCCCCATGGTTTCGAGCGCCGCGAAGACATGGCCTGGGTCTTCGTTGTAGACCGGCATGAGCAGCGCGTTGCGGCCCATGTGACCGCATTCGGGGGCGCGGGCGCGCCGACCCGTGACGATGCGCCAAAAGCCGATGATGGCGCTGGCGCAACTGAAGGCGATCCACGCGAAGGTCAGCGCGAACAGCGCGGCGAACAGAAGCTGCAGCCAGGACGCCCCCGACACCGCCACGACGTGATAGATCTCGAAGGTGCCCCACGCGGTGAGGCCCGCGGCCGCGCCGAACACGAACAGGCGCGCCGCAATCACCCGCTTCGACAGCCGCCACGGCGTCAGCGCCCGGCCGGGCGGCCACGCCGGCAGGCGCTGCACCGGCATGGCGAGCGGCGACTGCGCCGGCATGAAGGCCGCGTCGCGGGCTTTCGCCTCGGTCTCGTCCGGAACGACCCGGAGCATCACGCGGTCCACCGGTAAAGCCATGTCTCCGACACCGGCTCCTGGCCGCGCACCAGCCGCACCCTGAGTTCGGCGAACTCGGAGCCTTGGGGGTCGAGCTCGAAGTGCACCCGGATTCCGCCGATTTCAGGGTTCGCCTGCGTCACCGGATTAATAATCAGCCCCTGGCCGGTCGAAACCTCCGCGGTCACGTCGCCCGAGAGGTTGCCGCCCGCGAAGTCGATCACGAACAGCCGGGTGTCCGGTTCGTTCCGGTGATGGGCGATCCCGGCGGCGGAAAGCCGCGCCTGCGCAAGCTGCAACGCGCCGGCGGGCGGCCAGCGGGCGGTCCAGTGCAGCCGGTAGGTCTGGCGCACTTCGGTTCCCCGCGCCACCGGATCGCGCGGGCGCCAATAGACCACGATGTTGTCGTTGACCTCGCTGGGCGAGGGGATCTCGACGAGCTCCACATGCCCTGCGCCCCAGTCGCCCACCGGCTCCACCCACAAGCCGGGGCGCGCCTCGTACTTCGCCTCCAGGTCGCGGAAGTCGCCGTAGGCGCGCTTCCTCTGCATCAGCCCGAAGCCGCGCGGCGCCTGGTCCATGAACGCCGAGATCTGCAGCGATCTCGGGTTGGCGAGCGGCCGCCACAGCCATTCGCCGCGCCCGGTGAGCATGGCGAGGCCGTCCGAATCGTGGACCGCGTTGCGGTAGTCGTCGAAGCGGTTGCGGTTGGTGGCGTCGAACAGGAACATGCTGGTCAGCGGCGCAAGGCCGATATGGGCGATATCGACGCGCGGAAACAGCGTCATCTCCACGTCGATCTGCGTCGTCGGGCCGGGGCGCAGGGTGAAGCGGTAGGCCCCGGTGACGGAGCGGCTGTCGAGCAGCGCGTCGATCACCAGCGAGACCGCGCCCGGATCGGGCCGCCGGATCCAGAAGGCGCTGAAGAACGGGAACTCCTCGCCCTTGGGCTGCGCCGTGTCGATGGCGAGTCCGCGCGCCGAAAGGCCGTAGTGCTGGCCCTTGGCGACGGCGCGGAAATAGCTCGCGCCCTGGAACACCGCCACCTCGTCGGCCGTGTCGGGCGTGTTGACCGGATGGCGGATGCGGAAACCCGAGTAGCCGGCCCCTGCGGCCCCCGAATCAGGAGCCGCCGGCAGGCCCGAGAAATCGAACAGCGACGGGTCGTAGGCGACGCGGCGCTGCTCGTCACCGGTGACGAGGTAGAGATCGACGGCCTGGCGGAACACGAACCCGGTGTGCAGGAGATCGAGCGAGAACGGCTCGCCGCGCCAGATCGACCGTCCGGTGTCGAAGCGGATCGTGCGATAGGCGTCGTAGGAGAGGTCGGCCAGAAGCGGCGCCATGTCGCCGGACTGCGGAACGTAATCCTTCCCCGCCAGCGACCGCGCGAGGCTGACCACGAAGTCGTCGGGGAAGGGCTGGGCGTCGCCGAGCGTCTGGCCGCTCGCCGCCCCGGCCCACGCGGGAGACAGCATCGCCAGCGCCAGTCCGCCGTTCACCACGCGCAATACCTCGCGCCGCGTCACAGTCATCCGCCACGTCCTGCGTCCGCCGTGGCCATTCCCGACCGCCCCGGGAAGAGCCGCGCAATCCCTGATGAATTCAGATCGAGTCGCCGCCCCTGAGGGGCCGCCCGCCCGCCCCGCGCCCCGCGCCGTTCACGCAAGCCGGAACGCGTTATTGCACCGCACCTGAAAATGGCGCGCGGTTCCATGTTTGTAAAGGGAACACTTGGCCGCAAGGCGGGCTTCACGACCGGCGCATCAGCGTCAGGCTCTGCTCGCGCATGTAGCGCGGCAGCGTCCAGGGCCCGAGACCGCCCTTGTTGTCCACGCCCGAACCCTTCCAGCCGCAAAACGTCTGGAAGCCCGGCCACGCGCCGGTGGTCGCGCCGGAGCGCCGGTTGGCGTAGAGCACGCCCGCCTCCGCCGTCTCGAGGAACAGGTCGAGTTCGGCCTGGTCCTCGCTGTAGATGCCGGCGGTGAGGCCGTAGACGACCCTGTTGCCGTGCGCGATCGCCTCCTCCAGCCGGTTGAACGGCTGCACCGAGAGGAACGGCAGGAACAGCTCGTCGCGGTTGATCCAGTGGTCGGCGGGCAGGCCCACGACGATCGTCGGCTCGACGAAATGGCCGTTCGCGAAACCGCCGGTCCTGATCCGGCCGCCGCCATGGACGATGCGCCCGGCCTGCCGCGCCGACTTCGCGGCCTTCTCGAAGCGCTCCACGGCCGCATCGTCGATCACCGGCCCCATGAACACCGCCTTGTCCTCCGGGTTGCCGATCTTGAGCGCGCGGGTGCGCTCGATCAGCATCGACAGGAAACGGTCGTGGACGCTGCGCTCCACATAGGCGACCGACAGCGCCGAGCACTTCTCGCCCGAAAGTCCGAAGGCCGAGCGGACCACCCCTTCCGCCGCCGTGTCGAGGTCGGCGCGGGCGGTGACGTAGGCCGGGTTCTTGCCGCCCATCTCGCAGATCACCGGCCGG
Source organism: Aestuariivirgaceae bacterium (assembly GCA_036746875.1). Lineage (GTDB taxonomy): Bacteria > Pseudomonadota > Alphaproteobacteria > Rhizobiales > Aestuariivirgaceae > DAIODI01. The sequence goes on from DAIODI010000019.1 coordinate 18,846, forward strand.
GCGAAGGGGCCGGAGGCGACTTTGCGGAAGATCTTCATCCCCACCTCATGGCTGCCGGTGAAGGCGATTGCGTCGATCCCGTCCTGATCGACGAGCAGCGGACCCGTGCGCTCGCCGCACAGCATGTTGAGCACGCCGTCCGGCAATCCGGCGGCGCGCGCCGCCTCCATCAGGATCGACGCCGACAGCCCCGCCTGTTCGGCCGGCTTGTAGACGGCGGCGTTGCCGGCGACGAGGCAGGCCCCCAGCATGTTGCAGGAGAGCGCGATGGGGAAATTGAACGGCGCGATCACGGCGAACACGCCGACCGGCTGGAGACGGCACACGGTTTCCTCATGCGGAACGGCGCGGCCCATCTGCCGGGTGAAGCCTTCGTTGCGCTCCATCTCGTCGCAATACCAGGCGAGCAGGTCCACGGCCTCGTCGGCCTCGCCCACCGCCTCAAGCCGCGACTTGCCGACCTCGAACAGCGCCGCCATGGCGAGATCGTACTTGCGCTGGTCCACCTCGCGGGCGAACCGGCGCATCGCCGCAACGCGGTCCTGCCAGGGCCGGGCGCGCCAGGCGGGAAGGGCGGTGCGCGCCGCCAAAACCGCATGCTCCACCGCCTTGCGATCCGCCTCGCCGAGCCGGGCGACGAGGAGATCGCGGTCGCACGGGCAGGCGATTTCGTAGGCGAGGCCCGAGACGTCGTGGCGGCCGGCGACGATGTTGGGCCAGGCGCGGCCCAGCATCTCGCGCCGGAAGCGCGGCAGCGCCTGGTCGAGCCAGGTGTGCAGCGGGCCGAAATCCGCGCCGATGTTGGAATAGGTCACTCGCGGCAAACCCGTCGCCATCCGCCCCTCCGCGCACACTCAACGCGCCGCAGCGACCGGCGCACCGGCTCCATGCCACCGACGCCGGGCATTCTCAAGGCGCAGCGGCGGCGAGCGGGCGCGCCGCCGGGCTTAAGGCCGGCGCCCCGGTTCGCCGGCGATCTGTTCCGCTGCTGACGAAAAACTACCCGAGCACCGAGAAACTGCTCGCCTGGTTGAGGCTCCGCAGCCGGGAGAAGAACGCCAGATCGAACGCCCGCCCGGTCCAGCGCCCGATGAACCGCACGGGGTCGCGATCGTGGTCCTGCCCCGCTTCGCAGGCGCACACGAGCGCCGCCATCGCCGCGCCGGACAGCGGCCCGTTCTTGAACTGGTTGCCGCTGGTTCCCACCGCCATGTAGAAGCCCGGCACGCAGGAGCGGTCGTAGACCGGCATCCAGTCGTCCGACACGTCGTAACAGTCCACCGCGCCCTGGATCGAGTTCGGGATGGCCAGCGACGGAATACGCTGGGCGGCGCGCAGCACCTGGTTGCGCACCTGGTCGGTGAACGACCGGTCGTAGGTGTCGGGGTCCACCCACTGGCGGGTGTCGCACGGCGGGTCTTCCGAGCCGATCAGGATCTTGCCGCCGGTCTCGGGGCGCGAGTAGCAGCCGATGTCGCTGTCCGAAATCACCAGGCCCGTCCGCTCGTAATCCGCCACCGGCGCGGGCACATGGGCCACCTCGCGCTTCAGCGCCCGGGTGGAGATCCTCATGTCGGCGAGCGCCCCGGCCATGGCGTTCACCTTCGCCGAGTGCGGCCCGGCGACGTTGACGACGACGCGCGCCCGGATCGTCTCGCCGCTCTCCAGCGTCACCCCTGCAACCCGGCCGCCCGCCTCGCGGGGGATGGCGGTCACGCAGGCGTTGAAGCGGAAGCGCGCCCCGCACGCTTCCGCCGCGCGTTGCAGGTTATGGGTGGCGAGCTGCGGATCGGAGACATAGCCGGCCTGCGGAAAGAACACCGCCCCCTCGATCGCGCCGCCGGTGGGCTCGCCGAAGCCGTCCTCCTCAGGGCGGCGCGGCGGCGCATAGAGCCGCAGGTCCATGAACGGCAGCCGCGAGCGGATGTCGGCGGGCGACCAGCGCTCATAGGCGATCCCCGCTTCGTCCATCCGCTTGAGCATCGCCGCGAGGTGGCCGTTGGCGGCGGTCTTCATCACCAGGCAGCCGGTCTCGTGGAAGCGGGCGAAGCCGCGCTCGTCCTCGACGCCGAGATACTCCGGCCAGCGCTTCCAGTAGTGGTAGCCCTCGCGCGCGAACGCGCTCGCCTCGACGGTGGAGTAGAACGTGCGGATCACGGCGCAGGAGCTTGAGGTCGAGCCGTAGCCGGCGGCCGGGTTGCGGTCGAGGCACAGCACGTTGAGACCGGCGCGGGCCAGCTCCAGCGTGGTGGCCGCGCCGATCACGCCGGCCCCGATGACGATGGCGTCGGGCGAGGAAGCGGTGGTCATGGCGTGAAGTCTACCCAAGGCCGCCGCGCCATGTCAGCAGCGACCGCGCATGGCCGCCCCTCGACGGCCGCGGCACGATCCACTAGAAGGCCCACCATGCGATACGCCTCCATCACCGACCGTCTCTCCGGGCTCGGCGCCGAAAAATGGCACGTCCATTTCCGCGCGCTCGACAAGAAGCGCCGCGGTGAAACCGTGTTGTTCCTGTCCATCGGCGAGCCCGATTTCGAGGCGCCCGCGCCGGTGGTGGCGGAGGCCGTGCGGCAGCTCGAGGCCGGGCGCACGCGGTACTCCAACGGCCGCGGCGAGCCGGCGGTGCTCGACGCCATCGCCCGCAAGTACTCGCGCCGGACGGTGCGCGAGGTGTCGCCCGATCAGGTGATCTTCCTGCCCGGCACGCAGACCGCGCTCTTCGCCGCGATGATGACGCTGGCGGAGGCGGGCGATGAGGTGCTGGCGCCGGAGCCCTACTACGTCACCTACGACGGCGTGGTGGCGGCGACCGGCGCCACGCTAAAACCGGTGCGGCTTGATCCCGCGGAGCGTTTCCACCTCACCGTTCCCTCCCTTGAGCGGGCGATCACGCCGCGCTCGCGGGTGCTGCTGCTCAACTCGCCCTCGAACCCCACCGGCGCGGTGCTGACGCAGGAGGAGATCGCCGCCATCGGCGAGGTCTGCCGCCGGCACGATCTGTGGATCGTCTCGGACGAAGTGTACGCCGACCTGGTGTTCGGCGGCCGCCGTTTCGCCTCGGCGTTCGACGATCCGGCGCTGGCCGGGCGCACCGTCGCCGTCTCCTCGGTGTCGAAGTCGCACGCCATGACCGGCTACCGGGCCGGCTGGGCGGTTGGGCCGCGCGAGTTCACCGAGCGCCTGCAGGCGATCGCCGAGGTGATGCTGTTCGGCTCGCAGCCGTTCATCCAGGACGCGACCGCCTTCGCCCTCGATCACGAGTTCGACGAGGTCCGCCTGATGCGCGAGGCCTACGAGCGCCGGGCGCGGCTCATCGTCGAGACGCTGGCCAACCAGCCCGGCGTCTCCTGCCGGATGCCGGAGGGCGGCATGTTCGTCTTCACCGACGTGCGCCCGTCCGGGCTCACGGGCGAGGCGTTCGCGCTCGAACTGCTCGACGACGAGAATGTGGCGGTGATGCCGGGCGAGGTGTTCGGCCCGTCCGGCGCTGGGCATATCCGCATCGGGCTGACCATCGACGACCAGGTGCTGGAGGAAGCGCTCGCCCGCATCGTGCGCTTCGCCGGCAAGGTGGCGCGCGGCCGCCGGCGCGCAATGCCGGGGGATTGAACGTCTGGCCGGATCCTGCGGCCGCGTCCGTTGCGCAGACAGCGAACCCCCGCGCCGTTCAACCGGCCCGGGGATAACGGTGCGGGCGCCTTACAGCATCATCCCGCCAAGTGGATACCACTTGGCGGAAAAAGATGATGCGAAT
>DAIODI010000020.1:0-22046 GCA_036746875.1 Aestuariivirgaceae bacterium
GCACCAGCGTGGCGATGAGCCCCGATTCCTCGGCGATGCCGACGCCGATCATGGCGACCAGGATCACGCCGACGCCGGTGAAGCCGAGGAAGTTGGCGACCGGGCTGGTCAGCATGAAGCGGATGCCGTCGGCCGACAGCAGGCTTCGGACGGACGTGGTCTGCTCGACGATGTCGCCGACGGCCTCGTCGTAGGCGTCGTAGGTGACCGTCGTTCCCATCATCCCGAACAGCGCGGAGAGCACGATCACGATCGCGATGAGGATGAAGAAGATGATCGCCGGGTGCGGCACCATGTTGCCCACCCGCTCCACCGTGGCGAGAAATCCCGACGCGGCTTTCGGATCGCCTCCCGGCGCGTTGGCGGTCTTGGCCATGGCTGCTTCCCCCTTGTGTCGTTGTTGTTGGTTCAAGGCTCTGGCGGCGGCTCAAGCACCCGCACCCGCTGGCCGGGATGCAGGGCCTGGACGCCGCCGGTGACGATTCGCTCCCCGGGGGCCAGGCCGCCCGAGAGCACGACCGAGCGCGGCTCGAACCGCACGACGTCCACCGGCCGCTTGGCGACCGCGCTAGTGCCGGGATCGACCACCCACACCGCCGGATCGCGCCCGGACATCGTCAGCGCTCCCGCCGGGATGATGATCGCGGCGTTGGTCTCCAGGGTGACCGATCCGGTGACCGGCGAACCCAGCACCATCGCTGGCGGCGCCTCATCAAGCCCGACGCGCACCCGGAACGTACCGGTTTGCGGATCGGCCTGCGGGGCGATCTCGCGCACCCGGCCCTCGACGCGAACTGTCGGATCGGACACCAGCGCCACGTCGACCAGAAGACCCTCGGCGGCGGCGTCGATGAACCGGGCGGCGATGTCGAACACCGCGTCGCGACCGTCGCCGCGCGCCACGGTGACGACGGGCCGGCCGGCCTCCACCACTTCCGCCGCCTCGGCGCCGCGCGCCGTGACGACGCCGGAGACGGTGGCCTTGAGCGTGGTGAACCCCAGCCGGTCGCGGGCGGTTTCGAGTTGCGCCTTGGCGTCCTCGTAGGCGGACTGCGCCGCCACCAGCCGCTGGCGGGCCTCGTCGTACCGCGGCCGCGTCGTGAACCCCTGCGCCAGCAGCGTGGACTGGCGCTCGAAGTCGGTTTCGCGCTTCGTCACCTCGCCGCGCGCCGCGTCGACGGCGGCCTCGGCGGCGGCGACGGCGTTACGCTCGGTCTCGTCCTCGAGCCTGGCGATCACCTGGCCTTCGCGCACCGTGTCGCCGACGTTCACCGCGCGCTCCGCAAGCTTGCCGCCGATGCGGAAGGCGTGCGCGACCTCCTTTTCGGCCTGGACGTCGCCCGAGAAACGCGTGGCGTCGGCGACCCTCGCCGGTTCGATGACGACGGTGGCCACGGGGCGCGGCGCGGCCGGTTCGGCGGCGCGCTCGTCGGCGCAGGCCGCGAGCGCCAGCGCCAGGGCGAGCGGCAGGGCGGTGCGGGCGCGCGTCATGCCGACGCCTCCTCGCGCGCGGCCGCGCGCATCTCCTCGCGGCCGAACCAGGCGACATAGAGGGTGGGCAGGAAGATCAGCGTCAGCAGCGTCGCCACCAGCAGGCCGCCCATGATCGCGAACGCCATCGGTCCCCAGAACACGGTCGGCGCGATGGGGATCATGCCGAGCACGGTAGAAACGGCGGTGAGCATGATCGGCCGGAAGCGCGCCATGCTGGCGGCGATGGCGGCGTCCGTCACGTTCTTGCCCTCCGCCCGCTCCTGATCGATCTGGCCGATCAGGATGACGGCGTTCTTGGTGATGATGCCGATGAGCGCAAGGATGCCGAGCAGGGCGACGAAACCCAGCGGCTTGCCCGACACCAGCAGCGCCGAGACCACGCCGATCAGCCCGAGCGGGGCGACGCTGAGGACGATGACGAGGCGCTGGAAGCTCTTGAGCTGGAACATCAGCACCGTGAACATGATGAACAGCATCAGCGGGACCACCGCCAGCACCGAGGCCTGCGACTTTGCGCTCTCCTCGACGGTGCCGCCGGTGGCGACGCCGTAGCCCTGCGGCAGGGTGGCGCGAACCTCGTCGATGACGGGCGCAAGCGCACCGACCACCGTCGCCGGCAGGACGCCCTCGGGAACGTCGGCCTGAACGGTGAGCGTGGGGATGCGGTCGCGCCGCCACACCAGCGGCTGATCCTGGCCGAAGGACACGGTGACGAACTGCGACAGCGGCACGGTGCGCCCGTTCGGCAGCGCCACCTGCAAGGTGGAGAGCGTGTCGAGCGACACCCGCTGCTCGTCGGTGGCGCGCGCCACCACGTCGATCAGGTAGATGTCGTCGCGCACCTGCGTCACCGGCATGCCCGAAACGACGGTGGCGAGCGTCGCGGCGATCTGCTGCGAGGACAGCCCGAGCCGGCGCGCCTCGTCCTGGTCCACCTGAAGGCGAAGCTCGCGCGACGGCTCGATCCAGTCGAAGTTGATCATGCGGACGTCGGGGTTCCGGGCGATCGCCTCGGCGAGCCGCAGCGCGATGGCGCGGACCTCGACGAGCTCGGGACCGGAGACGCGGTACTGCACCGGCCAGCCGACCGGCGGGCCGAGCTCCAGCGGGTAGATGCGCGCGATGAGGTTCGGAAACTCCTCCGCCAGCCGCTTCTCCAGTTTCCTCTGCAGCCGCTCGCGGGCCTCGAGGTCCCTGGCGACCACCACGGCCTGGCTGAAGAAGTCGTTGGGCAGGCGCGCGTCGAGCGGCAGGTAGAAGCGGATGGCGCCGCGCCCCACATAGGTGCTCCATCGCTCGACGTCGGGATCGCCGGCCAGCGCGGCGTCGAAGCGCTGGACCATCGAATCGCTGGCGAAAATCGAGGCGTTCTGCGGCAACTGCAGATCCACGAGCAGCTCCGGACGATCGGACGCCGGAAAAAACTGGCGCGGGATCAGCGGCGAGGCGAGCACCGACAGAACGAACAGACCGACGGTGGCGGCGAGCGTCAGATACTTCATCCGGATCGCCCCGCCGAGCGCCGCGCGGTAGAGGCGCATCACCGGTCCCGGCCCGGCGCTCGCGGCGGCCTTCGGGGGCGTGAGGATCCACAGGCCGAGCAGCGGCGAGAAGATCACCGCCACGAACCACGAGACGATGAGCGCGATGCCGACCACGGCGAACAGCGAGAAGGTGTATTCGCCCGCCGACGAGGCGGCGAAGCCGATGGGGACGAAGCCGGCGATGGTGACGAGAGTGCCCGCCAGCATGGCGAAGGCGTAGCGCGAGAACGCATAGGTCGCCGCCTGCTCCTTGCTGTCGCCGGCGGCGAGGCGCGACAGCATGGCGTCGGTGGTGGTCATCGCGTCGTCCACCAGCAGCGCCAGAGCGATGATCAGGGCGCCCAGCGAAATGCGCTGCATGTCGATGCCGCCGATCTGCATGATCGCGAACACCACCGCCAGCGTCAGCGGGATCGACAGCGCGACGACGAGCCCGGGGCGGACGCCGAGGCTGAAGAAGCTCACCGCAAGGATGATCGCCACCGATTGCCACAGCGAGGTCATGAACTCGTCGATGGCGCCTTCCACCGTCACCGACTGGTCGGCGACAAGGCGCGCCTCGACGCCCACCGGCATCCCGGCGACGATCTCCTGCATGGCCGCCTTCACGTTCTGTCCGAGGGCGAGAATGTCGCCGCCCTCGCGCATGGCGACGCCGATGCCGATGGCGCCCTCGCCGTTGACGCGGAACATCGGCTGCGGCGGATCGGCGAAGCCGCGCGTCACCGTGGCGATGTCGGCGAGGCGCACCATGCGCTCGCCGACCGGGAGGTTGATGTTGCGGATGTCGTCTTCCGAGCCGAACGCGCCGGAGACCCTCAGCGACAGCTTCTCGTCGCCGGTTTGCAGCACGCCGGAGGGCGAAACCGCGTTCTGCGCCTGCAGCGCCTGGATCACCGCCATGCGGTTGATGCCGAGCTGCGCCAGCTTCTCCACCGAGAACTCGACGAAGATGCGCTCGTCCTGCGCGCCGATGATCTCGACGTTGGAGACGTCGGGCACGGTGAGCAGCAGCGACCGCGCCGTCTCCACGAAGTCGCGCACCTCGCGCTTGTTGAAGCCGTCGCCGGTGAAGCCGTAGATGAAGCCGAAGGTGTCGCCGAAGCGGTCGTTGAACACCGGGCCGATCACCCCCTGCGGCAACGTCAGGCGGATGTCGTTGACGAGGTTGCGCACCTGGTACCAGGTGTCGTGCACCTGTTCCGGCGTCGCCTTGCCTTCGAGGTTGACGAACACGGTGGTGAAGCCCGGCCGGGTGAAGCTGCGCATGAAATCAAGGTGCGGCGTCTCCTCGAGCGCGCGTTCGATCCGCTCCGTCACCTGCTTCAGCGTCTCCTCGGTCGTGGCGCCGGGCCAGGCGGCGGAAACCACCATGGTCTTGATGACGAACGAGGGGTCTTCGTTGCGGCCGAGGTTCAGGTAGGCGAGCAGCCCCGCCACCACCGATACGATCATCATGTAGACGACGATCGAGCGCCGCCTCAGCGCCCAGTCGGAAAGGTTGAAGCCCATCAGCCCGGCCCTCCGGCCAGCCGGACGGGCTGTCCTTCGCTGAGCGTCGCGGCGCCCGCCGTCACCACGATGTCGCCGGGCTTCAGTCCGCTGGCGATCCACACGGATCCGGCGTCGCGCGCGGCGATCTCGACGCCGCGCCGGGCCACGGCGCCGGCGGCGGGATCGACCACCCAGACGGCCGGCTCGACGCCGGGCAGGAGCGCGGTCGCAGGAACCTGCAGCGCGCCATCCGGGGCGGCCAGCGGCGTGCCGGTGACGGTCGCGCCCAGACGGAACGCCGGGCGCGGGTTGTCGAGGCCGACGCGCACCTGATGCGTGCGCGTCACCGGATCGGCCTCCGGCGCGATCTCGCGCACGCGGCCTTCGACGACGACCGCCGGATCGGTGGTGAGCGCCACGCGGAACCGTTCGCCGGGTTCGAGCCCCGCGAGCATCGTCTGCGGCACGTCGAACACGGCGTCACGGCCGTCGCGCCGGGCCAGCCGGATGACCTTCTGTCCGGGGCGCACGAACTCGCCGGGCTCGGCCGCGACGGCGATGACGACGCCAGGCGCATCGGCGGCGAGCGTGGTGAAGCGCAAACGCTCCTCGGCGTTGCGCAGCCGGGCGGCGGCGGCTTCGACCGCCGCCCGGGCGGCGCGGCGGCCCTGTTCGGCGGCGTCGAAATCGGCCTGCGAGACCACATCGCGCTCAAGCAGCGCGCGGCGGCGCTCGTAGGCGTTCTGCGCCTGGACCAGCCGTCCCTCCGCCGCCACCAGCTCGGCGCGCGCCGAGCGCAACGCGTTCTCCTCATCCTGCGGATCAAGCGCCGCCATCAGCTGCCCGGCGGTCACGGTGTCGCCGACGGCGACGGTTCGGGTGGCGAGCCGGCCGGCGATCCGGAACCCGAGCGCGGCCTGGTCCTCCGCCTCGATCCGCCCGGAGAACGATCCGGCGGTGTTTTGCGGCGCGGCCTCCACCGCGATCACCCGGACGAAGCGCGGCGCAGGCCCCTCCACGGCCGGCTCCTGTCCGCACCCCGTGAGCGCCGCCAGCGCGGCCAGCGCGAGCGCCGCGACGAAGGGGGCCCGGGTCATGACAAGACCCCGGGCCTGCGCCGGGCGAGCGCCATGACGATATAGGCGGCCCCGCCGGCCACCAGCGCCACGCCAACCATGGCGCCGGGCTCCTCGACGAGATTGAACGGAAACCGCAGCATCAGCGCGGCGCCGACCATGATCGACACCGCGGCCGACGCCAGCACCATCTTCCAGCCGCCCTGCGGGCGGATGCGGAGCGCGAGGCCGCCCTGCACCAGTCCTTGCGCCATCAGCACGATGGCGACCACCAGCGTCAGCGCGGCCGCGCCTTTCATCGGGTTGAGGATGATCAGGATGCCGCCCGCCGCCTCGGCTGCGCCCTTGAGCAGTTCCATGGAGAACCCGTGCCACTCCGGCGAGGCCAGCGAATGCCAGACGGTGAGCAATCCCACCGCCAGCAACACTCCGCCGAGGATGGTGGAGGTGGCGTAGTTGGAGTAATCGGGCAACAGCATCGCCGCCACGCCCCCGGCGATCAGCGCCAGACCCAGGGACAGATACCCGGTCCAGCGCGTGCCGAGCGATTTTTCCGCCAGCGCCCTGACCATCAGAACCGCCAGATCATCGGAACGACGAAGGTCGCCACGACAAAGAACCAGATCATCAGCGGCAGGCCGAGCTTCCAGTAGTCGCTGAACACGTAGCCGCCAGGCCCCATCACCATCAGGTTCGTCGGCGTGGCGATCGGGGTGAGGAACGAGGCCGCGGCCGCCACCGCGATCGACATCAGCACCGGCTCCGGCGACATGCCGAGCGCTTTCGCGGCGGCCACACCGATGGGAATGACGATCAGCGCCGTGGCCGTGTTGGAAATCAGCTGGCCGAGGACGCCGGTGAGAATGAACAGCCCGCCGAGCAGCGCGTAAGGCCCGGCGTCGCCCACCGCGGCGACCAGATACTCCGCCATCATCCGCGCCGCGCCGGTCTGCTCCATGGCGGCCGACAGCGGCATCATCGCCGCCACCATGATCACCGTCGTCCAGTTGATCGACTTGTAGGCCTGTTCGATGCTCATGATGCCGCCGAGCACCACGGCGCCCGCCGCCAGCATGCCGGCGACGGCGGTGGGCACGACGCCGGTGGCCAGCATCGCCACCATCGCCAGCAGGATCGCCACGGCGAGGGTCGCGCCCTGGCCCATCGGCACGGCCTGGCGGCGCACCAGGTCGGGCGAGTTCACCACCAGAACGTCCGGATCGGCGAGGCGCTCATCAAGCGCCTTCCAGGTGCCTTGCAACAGAAGCGTGTCGCCGACCTGAAGCTGGGTTGAGGCGGCGTCGAGCGTCACCCCGGCGCGCGAGATGGCGAGGATGATGAGGTCGCCGCTCTCCGTCGTCATGCCCGGAAACGCGGTTGTTCCCGCCAGCGCCGAGCGCGGCGGCAGCACCACTTCCGCCAGACCCGACGAGCGGTTGAACAGCGTATCGCCGCCTTCGCCGGTGTCCTTCTCGTTCTCCTCGCGCAGCGCAAGGTGGGCGTCGGCCGCGAACCGGGCCACGCTTTCGGCGTCGCCCTTCAGAAGGATGTAGTCGCCCTCCGCCAGCGTCTCGCGCTTCAGCGGCATGCCCGTCCGGCCGTCCTGCACGGTGACGTATTCGAGCCCCGGATGCGCCTTTGGATCGGCGACGTCGCCCTTCTTCGCCCCGACCAGCGGGGAGGCCGCCTTGACGCGAAGCCGGAACACGCCGCTCGACAGCCCGTACTGTTCGATCAGCGTCTGGGCGTGGCGGCTGAAGTCGGCGGGCATGGAGGCGCCGTTCCGGGACGGCAGCAGTTTCTCGCCGAACAGGATGATGATGATCATGTTGCCGATCAGCAGCGGCGCCCCGACGAGGGCGAACTCGAAAAATCCGAAGCCGGGGTAGCCCGCATCCTGCCCGGCTTCGGAGACCAGCACGTTGACGGGCGAGCCGGTCAGCGCCAGCAGCGACCCGGCGTGCGCGGCGAACACCAGCGGCATCAAAAGCTGCGAGGCATGCCGCTTGAGGCGCACCGCCATCACCACCACCACCGGCAGCAGCGCCGCGATGGCCCCGTTCAGGCTGATGACGGCGGTGAGGAGAGCGCCCAGCGACATGGTGAGGCCGAGCAGCCGCGGCCGGCTGTCCTCGCCCGCCTTCTCGATCAGCAGCTGGCCCGCCCAGGCGGTGACGCCGGTCTTCTCCAGCGCCGCCGACACCACGAACAGCGTGGCGATGAACATCACCGCCGGATCGCCGTACCCGGCGAGCGCCGCGGGCAGCGACAGTATACCCGTCGCCCAAAGCGACAGGCCGACCGCCATCGCCACGACAACCACCGGCAGCCTGTTCCAGACGAACAGAACCACCGCGACGACGATGATCAGGACGATTGTGGCGACGTCGCCCATGGGCTGCTCCTCCCCGGCGCCGCGGCGTTATCGCCGCAGGCGAACGCTCAGTCCGCTGAGGTCGATGGAGGCCATCAACCCGATCTGCTTGCCGCGAACCTCCAGCACGACGCCGCGCGCATTGCGCAGCCGCGCCGACGTGCCGCCGCCCGCCACCGCCAGCCCGGCGCCGGTCGCCGAATAGGTGCCTTCGATGTCGGCCGGACGACGGAGGTTGTAGACGCGCCCGACGAGGTCGGCGGACGCCGCGCCGATGGTGGCGCCCATGCTCACCCCGCCGACGCTGATCGGGTAGCGCTTGCCGTCGAACACCAGCACGCCCTCGCCGCCGCCGAAGCCGATGATGAAGCCCGCGCGCACGAGCCGGAACTGGATCTGCCCGCTCTTGGCTTCGGCCGGTGATGGCAGCAGCGACAGGCCGCCGCCAAGAGCCGAAGCCGCCAGGGAAGCAATGAACGCGCGTCTGACTTTCGAGACCATGGAATTCTCCCTTCATCGTCTGTGAGCGGCATTCAGGAATGCGACCGCGTAGATATCATCAGGTCGGAGATTCGTCAGTGGAGAAATGATCCGTGAGCATTACATTTCGCCCGGTGGCAGAGTGGCCAGAACGACCGCTCGCGGCCTTGCGCGCACGTCGAGCGGCGTATTATGTCGCCCGCGCACGGGAGGAGGGGATCGATTGAGCGAGCCGGCGATCATCTTCGTCATCATTGCGACGATGGTTGCGCTCTTTGTCTGGGGGCGGCTGCCCGTTGTCATCGTGGCGCTGCTGGCGCCGCTGGCGCTTTTCCTCACCGGGATTCTCGGTCTCGACGAGGCGTTCGCCGGCTTCGGGGACACCGTCATCGTGTTCATCGCCTCGCTGTTCATCGTCGCCGCCGGGCTTGAGGCCTCCGGCGTCACCGCGTTCGTCGGGCAATGGCTGTCGCGGGCGGTCGGCGCAAGCCCGCTGCGGCTTTCCGTGCTCACGGTCGTCATCGTGGCGTTGCTCAGTCCGCTCATCAGCATGAGCGGCGCGGTGGCGGCGATGGCGCCGGTGACGGTGCTTCTCGCGCTGCGCCTTGGCCAGTCGCCGTCGAAGCACCTCATGCCGCTGGCCTTCGCCTCCGCCGCCGGGTCGAAGCTCGCGCTGACCGGAACGCCGAAGAACGTGCTGGTCAGCGACGCCGCGGCCGACGCCGGCTACGGCGGGTTCGGCTTCTTCGAGTTCGCGTGGGTGGGCGCGCCGTTGCTCGCCGGCACCGTGCTCATCGTGGCGCTGCTCGGCCGGCGCCTGCTGCCCGATCGCCAGCCCGCCCATCTGCCCCGCGACTTCGGCCAGCACGCCCGCACGCTCGCCCGCCAGTATGCGCTCGGCGACAACGCCCGGCTCTACCGTGTGGAGACCGGCTCCGCGCTCGCCGGCAAGACCCGCGCCGCCTTCGATCAGCATGCCGGCGTCAGCCTGATCGCGGTGTCGCAGCTGGCGCCGGATAAACAACGCTCGCCGGAGTTCGCGCCGGGCGACGTGCTGGTGCTGCGCGGGGCGCCCGAAACGCTGGACCGGTTCGCCGCCGAGTTTCGGCTTGCGGCCGCGCCCCAGGGCGAGGGAACCGTCGCCGACATGCTGTTCACGAAACAGTCGGGGCTCGCCGAAGTGGTGGTCAGGCCGCGATCGGCGTTCGTCGGCAAGGTGCTGTCGCCGGGCGCCCTCACCGGCGACGGCCAGCTCGTGGTCGTGTCGATCCAGCGCAACGGCGTGGATATCGCCGGCGCGGGCATGAGCGAGATCGTCGGATCGTCCGGCGTCGAGCTTCAGCCGGGCGACCACCTCCTGCTCCAGGGCACATGGCAGGCGCTGGACCGGCTCGCCTCCGGCCCCGATGTGCTGGCGGTGGACTCGCCCGAAATGGTCCGCCGCCAGGCCGTGCCGCTCGGCCCCGGCTCTTCGGCGATGCTCGCCATCGTCGCCGGCATGGTTCTGGCGCTGGCGACCGGCCTCGTTCCCGCCCCGGTCGGCGTCCTCGTGGCCGCCATGGCCGTGGTTGCGGCGGGCGTTCTCAGCGCGCAGCAGGCGTTTCGCGCCATCGACTGGAATACCATCGTACTGGTGGCGTCGATGCTGCCGCTCTCGACCGCGATGTACCGCTCGGGCGCCGCCACGCAGCTCGCCGACCTTCTGGTGATCACGCTTGGCGAGGCGAGCCCGGCCATGCTGCTGGCGGGGCTGTTCCTGCTGACGGCGCTGCTCGGGCAGGTGATCTCGAACACGGCGACGACGATGATCCTGATCCCCGTCGCCGTCGCCGCCGCGATCGAGACCGGCGTTTCGGCGAAACCGGTCCTGATGTCGCTCAACGTCGCCGCCTCGGCCGCGTTCCTCACGCCGGTGGCCACATCGGCCAACCTGATCGTGATGGGCCCGGGCGGCTACCGTTTCGGCGATTACTGGAAGCTGGGCGCGGCGCTGATGGCGCTCTATTTTGTGGTCGCGGTGCTCTGGGTTCCGCTGATCTGGAGGTTCTGAGATGACCGATGCTGCAAGGCCGCCGAGGGACAAGGTGCTCGTCGATCTCGCGCTCCAGGGCGGGGGATCGCACGGCGCGTTCACCTGGGGCGCGCTCGACCGGTTGCTCGATGAGGACTGGGTGGAGATCGAGGGCATCTCCGGCGCCTCGGCGGGCGCGATGAACGCGGCGGTGTTCGCCCACGGGTTCGCCGCCGGCGGGCGGGAGGGCGCGCGCGCGGCGCTGGCGACGTTCTGGCGCAGGGTTTCGGAGGCGGCGCGGTTCAGCCCTTTCCAGCGTTCGCCCATGGACGTGATGCTGGGCAAATGGACGCTCGACAATTCGCCGATGTTCATCGCCACCGACCTGATGGCGCGGCTCGTCTCGCCCTATGCGCTGGGCGGCATTGGCGGCAACCCGCTGCGCGACATCCTCGAGTCCGCCATCGACTTCAAACGGCTTGCCGAAGGCCCGATCAAGCTGTTCATCACCGCAACGAACGTCCGCACCGGGCGAGGCAGGGTGTTCCGCCGCCACGAGATCACCGCCGACGTGCTGCTCGCCTCGGCCTGCCTGCCGACCATGTACCAGGCGGTTGAAATCGACGGCGAGGCCTACTGGGACGGCGGCTACAGCGGCAACCCCACGCTTACGCCCTTGATCCGCGAGTGCCAGTCGAACGACACCTTTCTGATACAGATCAATCCGGTTGAGCGCCCGCGGCTGCCGCAATCGGCGCGCGCCATCGCCAGCCGTGTCAACGAGATCTCTTTCAATGCGGTGTTGCTCAAGGAACTCAGGATGATCGCGCTGCTGCGGCGGGCGGCGGACCCGGGCTCCGGCGAGGGCGCGCGCTGGGCCGCCATGCGGATGCATCGCATCCACGGCGACGTGATGGTGGAACTGGGCGACTCCTCCAAGCTCAACGCCGAGTGGGCGTTCCTCCGCATGCTGTTCGAGGAGGGACGCCGCGCGGCGGAAATCTTCGGGCGCGAGCACGGCGCCGCCATCGGCCATCGCTCGACTTTCGATTTCGACAGCCTGCTCGACTTCGACTGATCAACCAAACCCAAGGAAGGACACCCAATGACATCCGCCGCCGACAAGGTTGACGCCAAATCCGCCGAGGCCCATCTGCTTCGCTTTCTCGCCGTCGACGGCGTGACGGGCGAGGAAAAGGCCATCGGCGAGGCGGTCATCGACGAACTGCTGAAGGCGGGCGTGCCGAAGGACGCCATCCGCTTCGACGACGCCCACAAGCGCATCCCCGTGCCGACGCAGACCGGCAACCTCATCGTCGATCTGCCGGGCACGGCGGAGGGGCCGCACCTTCTGTTCTCGACCCACCTCGACACGGTGCCGCTGTGCCGGGGGGCCAGGCCGAAGGTGGAGGGCCGCCGCGTGGTGTCGGACGGCACGACCGCGCTGGGCGGCGACAACCGCACCGGCTGCGGCGTGCTGGTGACGCTGGCCGAGACCCTGCTCAAGCACAAGCTGCCGCATCCGAAGATCACGCTGCTGTTCACGGTGCGCGAGGAGAGCGGCCTGCACGGGGCGCGCGAGCTGAACCCGAAGGACCTCGGCGGGGTGGCGATGTGCATCAACGTGGACAGCCAGAAGCCGGAGGACATCATCACCGGCGCGGTCGGCCAGGAGAACTGGGAAGTGGAGATCAAGGGCCGCGCCTCGCACGCCGGGCTCGCCCCGGACAAGGGCATCTCGGCCACGCTCGTCGCCGCCATGGGCCTCGCCAACGCCCGCCGCGACGGCTGGTTCGGCCGGGTGGAGAAGCCCAACGGCAAGGGCACCTCCAACGTCGGCGTGTTCGGCGGCAAGGACGGCAAGCCGGCCGGCGACGCCACCAACGTCGTCACCGACTACGCCTGGCTCAAGGGCGAGGCGAGGAGCCCCGAACTCACCTTCGCGGGCGAGATCGCCGAAGCCTTCGGGCGCGCCTTCGAGGAGGCGCGCCAGGCGGTGAAGGCGACGGACGGGGCCATGGCGGAGGTGAAGTACACGCACGTCAAGTCGTATCCGCCGTTCAACCTCGATCCGGGTTCGCCCGCCGTCAAGCGCGCCGCGGCGGCGCTGGAGGCGCTGGGCATCAAGCCGAACCTGGTGTTCTCGCCGGGCGGCCTCGACGCCAACTGGCTCGACAAGCACGGCATTCCCACCGTCACCATCGGGGCCGGCCAGCGCGAGGTGCACACGGTGAAGGAGTATGTGGAGCTCGACGAGTACGTCATGGGCTGCAAGATCGCCGTCATGGCGGCGACGCTGAAGGTTTGAACGCGGGCGCGCCCAGGCTCCGGCCCGGGCGCGTCACCGTCCCGGCCGCATCTTGCCGCAGGCGATGGTCGCCGCAAGATTGGGGGTCGCCGAAGCCGGCCGATGGCGAGCCCCACCCGCTCAGCCGGCCTGCCGGGAGCCTTGCATCGCCCAGGCAAGCGCGGCGCAGCTTCCGAGCAGCGCGCAGAACAGCCAGAGCACGCTGGGCTGGGTCTCCAGAAGCTGCTGGACCAGCACGGCGAGCACGACGATCATCAGGGCGGCGCCCGCGAGGATGAGCAGACGCGAGCCGCCGGTCTCGCCGATCAGCCGCCAGTGGGCGGCGAACACCGCCAGATAGGCCAGCAGGAACGCGCCGCCCGCCACATTGGCGATGGCGTTGAGATCGAAAAGGAAGATGATGGCGATGATGATGGCGATGATCGCCGCGTAGCCGGGAGTCGAGCCCAGCACCCAGCGGGCGAACGCGTTGCTCCGCCGGTCGTTGGCCACCAGCGCCCGCCCGAGGTTGAGGATGCTGAACATCGTCGCGTTGATCGCCGACGCGGTGGCGATCAGCGCGCCCACCGAGACCGCGACGAAACCGAAGTGGCCGAGCACCGGCCTCGCCGCTTCGGCCACCGCCGTGTCGGCGAACTTCGCCAGGGTCTCGGCCGGAAGGTTTCCCAAGACGACCACCGCGAGGCTGAGGTAAAGGACGATGACCAGCGCAATGGCGAGAAAGATCGCCCGTGGCAGGGTGCGGGCCGGATCGGCGACGTTGGCGGCGGCGTTGGCCATCATGCCGAAGCCCGCGTAGGCGAAGAACGTTAGGGCGACGCTGGAGATCATCGCCTTGGCGCCGACGCTCTGCCCCTGCCCGAGGAGGTCGGGGTCGATGCTGGGCAGCCCCGCCGCCATCAGCAGCGCCAGAATGCCGAGCTTCACGGCGACCAGCAGCACTTCGGCGCGCCCGACCGCCCTGTCGCCGACGAGATTGAGAACGCCGAGCAGACTCACCACGCCGGCGGCGAACACGTTGGAGACAAGCCGCACCGGCGCTTCGGACACGAACAGCCGCGCCGCGTAGTTGCCGAACGCCTTGGCCACGATCGCCACCGTGACCACCAGCGTCACGAGGTAGAGCAGCGACAGGCCGCGCGCCACAATAGGCGCGGAAAACGCCCGCCCCAGGTACTCGACGATGCCGCCGTTGCTGGGGTAGCGCACCGCCAGCTTCGCGTAGGAAACGCCCGACAGGAAGGCGATGACGCCGGCGATGACGAAGCTCGCGTAGACGTCGCGTCCCGCCGCCACGGCCGCCTGACCGAGCAGCGCGAAGATACCCGCCCCCACCATCGACCCGATGCCGATGGCGGACACGCTGAGCAGTCCCATGGACCCCCGTTTGCCAGCGGCGGCTGCACTCATCCTGGTCGGACCTTTCACGCCGCCGGGGCGAACAGGTTGTAACCCAGCGTCCGCGCCACGTCCGCAACCGCGGCCTGGGCGCGCACGCTGTTGCCGGCGTCGTCCAGCGGCGGCGAGAACGCCGCGATGGCGAGAATGCCCGGCGCCACCGCCATGACGCCCCCGCCGACGCCGCTCTTGCCCGGCAGCCCCACCGTATACGCCCAGCGCCCCGAACCCGTATAGAGGCCTTCCATCACCATGTCGGCGAGGATGTGCGGCACGTTGGCCGCCTGGATCACCCGCTCCTTCGTCAACGGATTGACCCCGCCGTTGGCCAGCGTCGCGCCCATCACGGCAAGATCGACGGCCGAAACCAGCGTCGAGCACTGCCGGGTGTAGACGTCGCAGGCGCGCATGGGATCGCTGAAGCAGCGGCCGTAGCTGTAGAGCAGCCAGGCGATCGCGCGGTTATGGAAGTTGGTGGTCTGCTCCGAGGTGTTCACGGCGTCCGAGAGCGCAATCCTGCGTCCGGCGAACCGGCTCTGGCAGTCGAGGATGTTCGCCCACATGGCGTCGGCCGTGTCGCCGGGAACGAGGCTTGCGGCGGCGATGGCGCCCGCGTTGACCAGCGGCGACAGCGGCTTGCCCTGGTGCAGCTCGATCGCCATCACCGAATTGAACGGCATGCCGGTCGCCGCCGCGCCGATCTTTTCGCGCAGCGCGTCAGGCCCGTGCGCCTCCATCGCCAGCGCGAGCGTGAAGACCTTGGAGATCGATTCGATCGCGAACTGGTAGTCGGCGTCGCCGGCCTTGAACACCTGTCCGCCGGTGGTCGCCAGCGCCACGCCGCACAGGTGCGACGGCACCGAGGCGAGGTAGGGGATGTAGTCGGCGTTCTTGCCGCCGGGGTCGTCCTTGTGGCGCGCGTGCGCGCCGGTGACGGCGTTCCGCAAGTCTTCGTCGGATATGGGCATGGGCCGACCTTGGTTCACGGGACAGGACTCGAACGCTCCCGCCGCAAGCGCGTGCTGCGGCGGGGGGATAGGGAAACGATCAGGCGGCCGGCCGCCTCGCCCCGGCGGCGTGCTGGCCCACGTTTCCCGTCGCCGTCGCCGAGGCGTTGGGCAATCCCGGATGCACGCCTTCCGCTTCCCAGGTGAACGGCGCGAAGTCGGTGTCGGGATCGCGCCAGTGATCCTTGCGGACGGCGTAGATCACGAACGGAATAGCCACGAACATCAGGGTGAGGCCGATGAGGATACCGACGTACGCGGTCGGGCTGCCCACCGAAATCTGGCCCGGCGGAATAAACGACAGCACGAAGGCGAGCAGCGAACCGAGCAAGCCCAGCCCCCCGATCAGCCACATGCCGATGTCGCCGCCGGGAATGCGATAGGGCCGCGGCCGGTTCGGCTGGCTGTAGCGCAGGTAGATCGCCGCGGCGAACATCAGCAGATACATGATCAGGTAGAGGATCACGGTGAGCTGGCTCAGGATCTGGTAGGCGGCCTGCACCGAAGGCAGCACCACGAACATCACCGAGAGCGCGGTGCCCAGGATCGCCTGGACCAGCAGGATGTGCGTCGCCATGCCGTGCTGGTTGGTCTTCTGCCAGAAGCGCGGCAGATAGCCCGCCTTGGCGACCACCAGCAGACCCGACGAGGGGCCGGCCACCCACGTCACGACGCCCGCCAGCACGCCGACCGCCAGCGCGATGGCGACGACCGGGGCGAGCCAGCCGAGGCCGGCCCAGCGGAACATGTCATCGTAGGCGACGAGCAGGCTCTGCGTGAGGTTGATGTCGGCCTGCGGGATGATGAAGGCGATGGCGAGGGTGCCGAGCACGAAGATCGCCACCGTGCCCGCCGCCGCGATCAGGATGGCGATGGGATAGTTGCGTGTCGGGTTGGCGACGTCCTTGACGTGGATGGCGTTCATTTCCATGCCGGCGTAGAAGAGAAAGATGCCGGCGGCGAGCACCACGTTGTTGAAGTTGGTGAAGTCGGGGATCACCTTGTCCCACGACAGTTCGATCTGCGGCGCGCCGCCGCCGATCAGATAGGCGAAACCGAGCACGATCAGGATGCCGGCCGGGACGATGGTGCCGATGATGCCGCCCCACTTCGACACCCTGGCGAACGCCTCGACGCCGCGGAAGGCGATGAACGTGGCGAGCCAGTAGACGCCGAGCACCACCACCAGCACGAACATGTTGTTCGCCGACAGCGCCTCGTCCCACTTCTGGTCAGGGCCGATGAAGGCGAGCGACACCGCGGCGAAGGTGAGGCTGGTGGGGAACCACACCGTCACCTCGATCCACAGCATGAACATGGCGACGAACGCCCAGCGCGGCCCGAAGGCCTCGCCGACCCAGCGGAACACGCCGCCCTTTTCGGGCCAGCCGGTGGCCAGTTCGGCGGCGACGAGCGACACCGGAATCAGAAACACCACGGCGGCGAACAGGTAGTAGAAGATCGAGCTCAGGCCGTACTCGGCTTCCGCGGGCAGGCCGCGAAGGCTGACGACGGCGACGACGTTCATGATGGCGAGCGTCAGGATTGAAATCTTCGCGGCCTGGGCGGCCGATGCCCTTGCAGGCGTTGCCATGGCGTTTTCCCCCCTCTTGAGCGAACCTGGCGAAGAACCGGAGACGCGACCGGAGACGGGGAGGCGTCATGCCTCCCCGCTTGATGCCGATCAGGTGTGGTGGTAGCCCGAGCCTTCGGCGGGCTTGATGTCGGGCGGAGGATGCGACTTGAAGAAGTCGATCGCCGCGCGGAAATCGCGCATCAGGAGATCGGCCATGTCCCGGTCGAAGCCGCGCCGGCACATGAGGCGCATCACCGGGATGTCCGAAGCCTTGCCGGAGAGCGCGAACGCCGGCACCTGCCAGCCGCGGATGCGCAACCGGTCGGAGAGGTCGTAGAGGGTGTAGCCCGGCTTCGCCCCGTCCTTGATCCTGAAGCAGATCGCGGGAATGCCGGTCTTCTCGCTGCCGGTGCAGATGAACTCGAACGGGCCGCACTTCGCCACCTCGGCGGCGAGGAATTGCGCGGTCGCGTAGGCGGCGTGCTGCACCTTGGCGTAGCCCTCGCGGCCGAGCCGCAGGAACTCGTAGTACTGCGCGATCACCTGGCCGGCGGGGCGGGAGAAATTGATGGCGAACGTGCCGACCTGGCCGCCGAGATAGTCCACCTTGAAGATCAGCTCCTCGGGAAGCGATTCGGCGTCGCGCCACACCACCCAGCCGCAGCCGAGCGGCGCGAGACCGTACTTGTGACCCGACGACGAGATCGACTTCACCCGCGGCAGCCGGAAGTCCCACGGGATCTCGGGCGCGCAGAACGGCGCGAGGAACCCGCCGGAGGCCGCATCGATATGCATGTCGATGTCGAGGCCCTTGGTCTTCTGGAGTTTGTCGAGCGCGTCCTGGAGCGGCTCGGGGAACTCGTAGTTGCCGGTGTAGGTGACGCCGAAAGTGGGAACCACGCCGATGGTGTTTTCGTCCACCGCCTCAAGCATGGTTGCCGCGTCCATGAAGAAGCGGCCGTGCTCCATCGGGATCTCGCGGATCTCGACGTCCCAGTAGCGGGCGAACTTGTGCCAGCACACCTGCACCGGGCCGGTGACGATGTTCGGCTTGTCGGTGGGCTTGCCCAGCGCCTGCATCTTCCTGCGCCAGCGCCACTTCATGCCCATGCCGCCGAGCATGCAGGCTTCCGAGGAGCCGATGGTGTTGGTGCCGGTGGCGTGGCCGCCGGACTTCGGCGCGTTCCACAGGTCGGCGACCATGTTGACGCACTTCAGGCTGATGGCGGCGGACTGCGGATACTCCTCCTTGTCGATCCAGTTCTTGTTGATCGACTGGTCCATCAGCTTGTGGACGAAGGGGTCGTCCCAGGTCTGGCAGAACGTGGCGAGGTTCTGACGGGCGTTGCCGTCGAGAAACAGCTCGTCGGAGACGAGCTGGAAGGCGGCGTCGGCCCTCATTTCGCCGGCGGGGAACGCCAGCTGCGGCGACACCGCCGCCATGGCGGCCGAACCCCACAGCGGATCGTTGGCGGAAGGCGCGAGCTTGCTCATGGGAACTCCCTCATGCGGTTGGTTGACTGGACGGGTGGACCGCTTGCCCGGCGTGAACAGGCGCGCCGGGCAGGCGGATTGGAAATCAGGTCGTGGGGGGTCCGGAGCCGACGTGGGCGGCGAGGGCTTCGCGCAGGGCCTTTTCGCTGGCGTCGTCCAGGGAGGTGCGCAGCACCGTTCCGCCGGCGCCTTCGAGGTCGGCCAGCACCTTGTCGGTGGTCATCTTCCTGACCAGCAGGAACAGCACCGCGTTGCCGGGCTGAATCGCCTCCGACACCTGTTTCATGAACTTGTCGTTGATGCCGTAATCCTGGAGCGCCCCGCCGAGCGCGCCCGACGCCGCGCCGACCGCGACGCCGACGATCGGCATCATGAAGAGGACGCCGACCAGCAGGCCCCAGAAGCTCCCCATCGCCGCGCCCGCGGCGGTGGTGGAGAAGATCTGGTTGAGCTTGATCTTGCCGTCCTCGGCCTTCACCGCCACCACGGCGTCGTCGAGCGAGATGAGATATTGCTTCTGGAGGTCGAGCACTTTGGCGCGAATCTCCTCGGCCCTGGCTTCAGTTGGAAATACGATGGCGATCAGGTCGGACATGGGGCGCCTTCACCTTTGTGTGAGCCTAACTTCCGCCCCAATATACGGTCGCATTTCCACGACGGACCAGCGACGACCTGTCCATTTTGGGCAGTTCGCGCCATGCGACGCGGCGCATGTCGACCATTCTATCCGCAGTTGAAAAGGATATGGACATGGTTCCAACGAGACGCGCCGTGCTTGCCGGACTGCCGGCCGCAGGCTTTGCCGCCGCCTTTGCGCCACCGTTGCACGCACAGACGGCTTCGGGGGAGGCAGGGCCGCTCCTTGCGGCGATGGGCGAGGCGCTCGCCGCCGCCACGACCATGCGGTTCTCCACCATCACCACGATGGACGCCGGCGCGAACCCGCCGTTCCCGGCGGTCTACAGGATCGGCGGGCGGGCGCGCGTTCTGTACGCGAGGCCGGGGCGCTTGCGGGTGCAGTATGGCGGCGAGCCGCCGGAGGCGGAGCTTCTGTACGACGGGGCGCAAACGATCGTGTTCCTGCCGCGGATCGGCGCCAGGGCGCTGCTGCCCGCGCCTTCCGGCAGCGGAGAGATAAGCGGCGTCGCCGCCGAGCAGGCGCTGGCGCCGCACGCCCTGTTCCTGCCGTTCGTGGATATCGTCACCGACAGGCCGGCCGCGCGCTTCACCCAGGACGTGCGGCGAGCCCAGGTCGTGCTCACCGGCATGCCGGTGGACGGCGCGACAACCGATGTCGTGTTCGTGGCGACGCCGCTGTTCCAGGGCGAGATCTGGATCGGCACGTCCGACAAGCTGCCGCGCCGCATCATCGGCGCCTACACACCGGGGGCCGGTGCGCCCTCGTTCTCGGCCGCGACGTCGTATTCGGGATGGGTGCTCGACCAGCCCGCGCCTGAGGCGGATTTTGCGCCGCAGGGACTTGAGGCGGCGAAGATGGTGGACTTCGCCGGGCTCTGGGGCCTGTAAGGCTATGGCGTCATGCCGCCACGCGGACACCGCTTGGGGGACAAAGATGATGCGGAGACAATCAGATGGAGCGGCCGGCCTGATCCAGTCGGGCCGTGAGCCGCTCTGGTCACGCCGGATCGCGTTCGAGCAGAGGGTCCGGATCGATCATCTTCGGAGCCGGGTCGGTGAGTTCGATCTCGTGGGTGTGCACGTCCCTGAGGCCGAGCCTCGTCATCGTTTCGGTGGCGCGCTTGCGTTTGGCGTCGTCCGGCGTCGTGACCCAGAGCACCAGCCCGCCAGCGCCCACCTGATCGACGACGCTGTTGTGATACCGGCGACCGATGGCGTGCGCCAGCAGAGCGCCGACGCCGCCGCCCGCCGCCGCGCCGAGGGCGGTCGCCGCGATCGCCACCGCACGCGCGCCACCCGTCGCCACCGCGGCGGCGGCGCCGGCGACCGCGCCGATCTGCATCGGAATGCCCACCGCGGCGGCTTCGCCTTCCGCCACCGATACGCCGGCGGCCGGAGCAACGCGACGCGCCTTCGGGTCATCCTCGGCCTTCGCGATCGCCTCGAAGGTGGACAAAAGCCTGCCGTCCCCGCCTTGGTAGCGGCCAAGGATCGAGATGGCGGAGCGATCGAACCCCGCGCCCTGAAGCGCGTCCACGACGTCATCGAGCTGGGCTGCGCTCGACACCACGCCCACCACTTCGCTTACCCGGCGCCTTTCGGCGGCCTGTCCCGTCGTCATTGCCTGTGATCCCCTGCTTTCGATCCCTGGAGCGGCTTTCTCCGTAAGACGAACGCCGGCTGTACTCAAGGGGGAGGGTGTCCGCCGAACACCACGGCCCCGGTCAGGACTGCCGTGCGCGGTAGCGCTCGGCCAACTGCACGTATCCGATGGCGAACCCCGCCGCGCGGCGCATCCCCCGCCGGTCCAGGTCTGCAAGGTCGATGCGGGCCGCCGCGTTGAAGATGCCGCCGCGCACCACCACGGCCCAAGACGCGCCACGTCGTTCGATCCACCCAAGTGCCTCGAGTTTCATCAGCTTTCGCCGAACCGTTTCCCGGGGGATGCCGGTCACGTCCGCGAGGCGCGATGCGTTGATCGGGAAGACGGGCACATCGTCGCCCTCGCCGGACAGCTTGCCCGACATGGTGCGGCCCAGCTGCTGCTGCCCGACCACGGCGAGAATGACGACAATCTGCATGTCGCCCTCGAACACCCGCGAAACGTCGGCCAGATGCTCGGTGATGAACTGGACCCAGTGATACTGAAAGACGACATAGTTTTGCTCATGAAGGGAAACACACTCCTCCATGGTCAGCGTGGTCATCGGAGGGCGCGCTGGCGGGCTCAAGTTGCCGGGTCTCCGGTCGCTGGATGAGGTTGCAAGAAGGAGATTGCCGGCCTCGCTGCCGTCAAGTGATTTATTCAAGGTCTTTGGCCCAAAACAGGTCAGGGTCCGCCGCCATACCGCCGTTGCGCGGGTTCATTCCGGGCCCGGGGCATGCGCCAGACCTGATGCGGCGCTGTTTTTCGTCATGGCGATCGTGGTCGGGGTCGTCGCGCGCATGAATCAGGCGGAGCTGTCGGGCGCGTTCATCCGCGGCGTGGTCGACTTCACCGGGCCGGCGTTCCTCGTCGTCGTAGCGCGCGCGATCTCGGTCATCATGACCAACACCCAGACGATCGATACCGTGCTGCATTCCATGGAGGGTCTGCTGGCGGGCGCGTCCGCGCGCTTGGTCACGGCGCTGACGTTCCTGATCTCGCTGCCGCTCGCGTTCCTGATCGGCGGCGGGGCGGCGGGAACGGCGCTGGTCATGCCCGTGCTTGCGCCGCTTGGCGACTTCGCCGGCGTCGAGCGGGCGCATGTCCTGACGACATGGAGCGCAGCCGGCGGGTGGATGGCGCTTGTTCTGCCGACCAACGCCATTCTCGTCGCCGGTTTGGCGCTGGCCAAAGTCGGTTACGGTGAGTACCTGAAATTCATGGCGCCGCTCATGGGCATGCTTCTGGTCATCTCGCTCGCGGTTCTCGCCCTCGGCGTGGTGTTATAGAGCCGGTCCCGGCCTGGCTGAGTCAGGCCGGCCGCTCGATCGGGCGCCTCCAAAAACGCAGGTGGTGGGGTCGTTATTCCGATTCGCTCCGGGCGGTGGCGGGGAGTGTTTGAGGATGTCGGATCAGCGGGGCTTGTTCGATGTGGAGATGCGTCTTCGTGAGTTATACCAACCCGCATTGACTAGAACCCATGAGCCCAGTCGCGCAGTCCGATGG
>DAIODI010000021.1:0-21867 GCA_036746875.1 Aestuariivirgaceae bacterium
GTGGACCGGCACCCGGGCTCCTGCCTCGGCGCGGCGTTCGTGGCGGCGGTGGGGACCGGCGCGATCACCGACTGGGACCGCATCAGCGCATATGTGGCGATGGGGCGGACATTCACGCCACGCCCGGCCCAGGTTTCGGCGTACCGGCGCAAGTACGCCCTGTGGCGCGACGCCTACGAGCGCCTGCGGACCCTGTACCCGCGCCTCCACGACCACGGCGCGGTGGCGGCGAGGGCGGCGGGCGAACCTCAGTAGCAGGGCGGGTACGGGTAGTATCCGCAGGCCGGGCGCGGCACGGCGGCCCCATACGCATAGGCGTCGGCGGCGGCGGCCGCCCCCGCCCCGTACCACGCGGCGCGGTAGGCGGTGCGCCGGGCGACGCCGGCGAACGACATCGGCGTCAACGGCCGCCCGATGATGTCGATGAACACCGAGGCCGGGCCGTCCGCCCCGGCGAGGTCGCCCTCCAGCACGTCCACGTCGAAGGTCAGCGTCGTGCCGTCCAGCGTCGGCTTGCGCAGCACCACCACGGCGTCGCGGATCATCTCGCCGTCCTTGCCGAAGGCCGAGACCGTGGCGTTGGGCGGATCCTTGAGGAAACTGTCGCCCTTCTCGTCCGGCGTCCACTCCTCCAGCAGATGCTTCGTCAGCGCGTGGCCGGCGGCGCGAACGGGGCGGTCGGCGAAAACGATCGAGTTCGCCGCGATGCCGGTGAGGGTGAGTTTGCCGTTGGCGCGCGTCGCCCCTTGCGCGTTCATCACGATCAGCGAGGGCACGACCTCCGGCCTGGCCTGGCCGATGGTTTTCTGCAGCGGCACATGCTTCGGTGGCGCGGCCGCTTCCTGGGCGGCGAGCGGCAGGGTGAGCGCCAGGGCCATCATGGCGGCGCTGGCGATCGTCATCAGGGTTGTTTTCACGATCATGCTCCTTGAAGAGGTTATCTCAGTCGGCTGCCTTCTTCATCGCCGCCTCCAGCCGCTGCCTGTCGGCTTCGGAAAGCTCCGGCCGATCGAGCTTCACCGTCAGCCGGTTCAGTTTGGCGGTGAGCGGGAACGGCGTCTGGTAGTCGCCGTCGTCGACGCCGGTCAGCGTGTCCGAGCCGATGTCGAAGCTCTCGTCCCACTGCAGGATCATCGGCAGGGTGCGCTCCATCGTCTGCGTGGCGACCACCACGCCGTCGACCGACAGCGTGCCGACGCCTGGCCGGCCGACGCCCTCGAAGCTGTTGAAGGCGAGCGTTCCCGGCCCGAGGCCGTCGTACCTGAAGTCGAAGACGATGGTGTGCTTGCCGGGAGCGAGCGCGTCCGGCCCCTGCCACTTGATGCGCTTCAGGTCCACCATGTTCCATGTCCACACGGGCTTGCCCTTGAGGAGGTACAGGCCGTAGCCGCCGAAGCGCCCGCCGGAGGTGAGGATCATCCCCTCGGCGCCGCCTTCCGGCACCTCGATCTCCGCCGTCACCGTGTAGGAGGTGTTGAGGAGGAGCGGCGAGTCGCCCTGCGGCAGGCCCACCATCGGGGTGGTGTAGACGAATTCGCTGCGTCCGGCGGTGATGTTCGGGCGCGGCGCGACGATGCGGGCGGCGACCGAGGCGTCGAGCGGCAGGACGTTGTGCTTCTTCGCTTCCTCGAGGAAGACCTTCCTCAGCTCTTCCACCTTTTCGGGATACTTCGCCGCCACGTCCTCGGTCTGCGAGTAGTCAGTGTTGAGGTCATAGAGCTCGAAGACCGCGTTGTTCAGCGGGTCCGGGTTGGCCGGGCCGAACGCCTCCCACGGGGCGCGCTTCACCTTGGTGGCGAGCCACCAGCCGTCCTTGTAGAGCGCATGATCGCCCATCATCTCGAAGTACTGGACGGTGCGCCGCGCCGGCGCGCCGGCGTTGGCCTTGTCGAAGGTATAGGCGAGGCTCACGCCGTCGATCGGCGCTTGCCTGATGCCGTCCACCATTTCCGGCGCGTTGACGCCGGCGGCCTCCAGAATGGTCGGCACGATGTCGATCACATGCGCGAACTGGCTGCGGACGCCGCCGGCGTCGGTGATGCGGCCGGGCCACGAGATCGCCATGCCCTGCCGGACGCCGCCGAGATGGGAGGCGACCTGCTTGAACCAGCTGAACGGGGTGTCGAACGCCCACGACCAGGCGGCCGACATGTGGTTGTAGGTCCGGTCGGTGCCCCAGACGTCGTAGAACTGCAGCTGCGTCTCAACGGGCAGCATGTTGAGGCCGTTGAAGAACGCCACCTCGTTCGGCGTGCCCAGCGGACCGCCTTCGGCGCTCGTGCCGTTGTCGCCGTTGATGTAGATGATCAGCGTGTCGTCGAGCTTGCCCATGTCCTCGACCGCCTGGATGACCCGGCCGATCTCGTGGTCGGTGTAGGCGGCGTAGGCGGCGAACACCTCCACCTGCCGGATGAACAGCTTCTTCTCGTCGTCGGTGGTCTGGTCCCAGGGCTTCAGCAGATCGGACGGCCACGGCGACAGCCTGGCGTCCTGCGGGATGACCCCGAGCTTCTTCTGGCTGGCGAAGATCCGCTCCCGCAGCTTCTCGTAGCCGTCGTCGAACAAATGCATGGCGTGGATCTTGTCCACCCACTCCCTGGTCGGATGATGCGGCGCATGCGGGCCGCCGGGAACGTAATAGAGGAAGAACGGCTTCGACGGAGCGATCTGGTTGATGCGGTTCAGATAGTCGATGGCGTCGTCGGCCATCGCCGTCGTCAGGTTCCAGCCCGGCTTGCCCTCGAACGGGTAGATCTGGGTGGTGTTGCGGAACAGGTTGGGCTGCCACTGGTTGGTGTCGCCGCCGATGAAGCCGTAGAAATACTCAAAGCCCATGCCGATGGGCCACTGGTCGAACGGACCGGCCTGGCTGGCGGCGAAGGCCGGAACGTTGTGGTCCTTGCCGAACCACGAGGTGGCGTAGCCGTTGTCCTTCAGGATGCGGCCGATCGTGGCCTTGTCCATGCCAATGATCGAATTGTAGCCGGGGAAACCGGTGGACTGCTCCGAAATGACGCCGAAGCCCGACGAGTGGTGGTTGCGGCCGGTGATCAGGGCGGCGCGGGTGGGCGAGCACAGCGCGGTGGAGTGCATCTGCGTGTAGCGCAGGCCCGCCGCCGCGACGCGATCCAGCGCCGGTGTGGGAATGACGCCGCCGAAGGTGGAGGGCACGCCGTAGCCCGAATCGTCGGTCATGATGAGAAGCACGTTCGGGGCCTTCTTCGGCGGCACGATGCGCGGAGCCCACCACGGCGTTGACTGGAGCGCGCTGTCGTTGATGACGCCGCCGAACGGCGGGGCGGGCGCCGGAAGCTGGGCGCCGTCGATGGTGGTGGTGGCGGACGGCGATCCCGGCGTTCCCGTGACCGTTTGCGCCTGCGCCGCTGCAAGCGGCAGCGCCAGAAGCGCCAGCATCGTCGCCACCAGCGGGAAAAAGCCAACGCGCCGCATGATCGTCTCTCCGAGCCCTTGCAATTGACCAGAATTATGCACGAACGCACGCTCGCGATCTTGTCATTTGACGCCAAGGCGGTTGTTGCGTGGGCGCAACACCCGGAGCGCTGGCGTGAAATGACAAGACGGCCACCGCGCTGACGGGCGATCCGTGGCGCTCACAAGGAGCCTTGCACCATGCGTCACCTCCGTACTCTGCTGTCTCTCACCGCCGGGATGGCGCTGGCCGCGCCGGCGTTGGCGGCCGATCTTCCGCCGCCGGCCGAGCCGTTGTGGCAGGGCACGTTGTCCGTCTACGGATGGCTCGCCAATGTGGACGGCGACGTCGGCGTGGACGGGTTCGGGCCGGTGAGCATCTCCGGCGGAGGAGCATCCATTTTCGACGATCTCGACGGGTTCCTGATGGCGTCGGGCGAGCTTCGCTATGGCGAGTGGGGCGTCTTCGGCGATTTCATCTGGGTGGATCTTGGACAGCAGAAGACGTCCGCGAGCGGCTATGCCACGGCGTCGGTGGATGTCTCGACCATCGTCGGCACCGGTGCCGTCACCTACGCTGTCGTCGACACCCCGGATGCGACCGTGCAGGCGCTGGCAGGCGCGCGGGTGTGGTCGGTCGACACCAACCTCAAGCTGGGGCTGAGCCTTGTCGAGGACGACTGGGCGGTTAATCGCGACACCAACATCGAGTGGGTCGATCCGCTGGTTGGCGTACGGGCGAACTGGCGGCTGACCGAGCACGTCACCGCCAGCGCTGTCGGCGCTGTCGGCGGCTTCGGGGCGGGGTCCGAGTTCATGTGGGACATCGCCGGAACGGTCGGCTACGCCGTTACGCCCGGCGTCATCGCGGCCATCGGGTTCCGGGCGCTGGGCGTCAACTACGAGAGCGATGGCGACGTGGTGGATTTGACGTCCTGGGGCCCGCTGGCGGGACTGACGATCCGCTTCTGACCGTTGCGTGTGCGGAGCGAGGATCGGGCCTGAGGGCTTGGAACCTGCACGCTGACGTTGTACGACTGACCGCGGTCGCCACACGCCCTGGCGCCGGGGAGCCTCTCGTGCGGCCAATACCACTGGTTCGAGCCGGCCTGTTCGCGCACTTCGTCGAAACGGCGGCGGAGTTCGATGACCGTCTCATGGACGGCCTGGAGCAGGTGCGGTTCTCGCCGGACGTGCTGGACGACCACGAGGCGCTGCTACCCTACGAGCAGTGCCTGGCTTTCATCGCGCTTGCCGCCCGCAAGGTCGGGGCCGCCGACTTCGGGTTTCAGGTCGGCAGCCGACGCCGTATCGCGGACCTCGGCGTGTTCGGCGAACTTGTGCGGCTCTCCTTGACGCTGCATGAGGCGATGACGACCGCCTGCGTGATGTTCCCAGGCTTGAATTCCGGCGCCAGGCTCACGTTCTCCAGCGACGGCCGGATCGCCTGGCTCCGGCACCACCAGATCCAACCGGCGAAGCCAGGGAGCCTGCAGGCTATCCTCTACACCTTGCCGCTGCTTGTGGATCTCGCCCGCTCCGGCGCCGGCCGAACCTGGTTGCCCCGTGAGGCGAAGCTTCCGCGGTCCGCCATGTCCGCCGTGCCGGACGCGGCGTACCTGGAGATATTGCGCCCGGGAGACGACGGCGAGGCGGCCATCGCCATCGACGCCGATCTCCTGTCGGCGCCGCTGCATCTCGCCAGCGAGGCCGCTCCATCCGGGCGGGCGCACGCGCTCCGGCGCGAGGCCTATCCGGATCCCGGCCGTAGCTACGTTCTCGACGGGCCGTCGCCGCACCTGCTCGGATCGCTGGAGCAGGCGCTGGCGCCCCTGCTGCGCGGCAGCCACGCCAATCTCGACACGCTGGCGGAGATTTGCCATGTTTCGGCGCGCACACTGCAACGGGCGCTGGAGCGCGAGGGCGCCACCTTTTCAAGGCTGATGGAGCGGGCCCGCTTCCACAAGGCGCATGCGCTCCTGACGACGACCGACATGAAGCTGATCGATATCGCCTATGAACTCGGATACCACGAACCGGCGAGTTTCTCGCGCGCCTTCCATCGCTGGACCGGCGTCTCGCCGAGCGATTACCGCGCGCAACGGCGGTAGAGCAGGAACCGGCCTGAGTGAACCAGACCGGCCGCTCCATCGCGTATCCGCGTTGTTTTCGTCCACCAGGCGCTATCCATCTGGCGGGGTGACGCTGTCGCCTTTGACGATGCGGCCGTCTTCCATTTCGACGATGCGGTCGGCGATGCCGAGGATGCGCGGATCGTGCGTGACCAGCAGGATCGGCGCGCCGCGCTCGCGGGCGAGGCGCTCGATCAGGGTCGCGACCTCCTGACCGGTGACCTTGTCGAGCGAGGCGGTCGGCTCGTCGGCGAGCACCAGGTCGGGCTTGCCGACCAGGGCGCGCGCGACGGCAACGCGTTGCTTCTGTCCGCCGGAGAGCTTGGCCGGCACGTAGTCGAGCCGTTCGCCAAGGCCGACCGCCTCGAGCATCGCGGTGGCGCACTGTGTCCGTTCGGCTGCGTCGATGATCGGGTCGAGCTCCAGCGTCATCTCGACGTTCTGTCGGGCAGACAGGAATTTCAGAAGATTGTGCTGCTGGAAGATGAAGCCGATCCGGCGGCGCAAGGCGACGCGATCGTGGTCACCGGCGCCGTTCAGCTCATGCCCGAACAGCCTCAGGCTGCCGCCCTCGACGGCGCGCAGGGCTCCGATGAGCGTCAGCAAAGTCGTTTTGCCGGAGCCGGACGGCCCGGTAAGGATGACGATCTCGCCCGCCGCGATGGAGAGATCGACGTCGAACAGGATCTGCCGTCTGAGTTCGCCCTCGCCGAACCAGTGGCAGAGGCCCCGGATTTCGATGACCTTGCTCATCGCCCCCTTCAGAACATTTCGGCGGGATCGGCGTCACGCAGCTTGCGCACGGCGAGAGCGCCGGACGCGGCGCACATGGAGAAGATCAGCGCGAACACCAGCGCGGCCATGTCGGCTCTGAGCAGCATCGGCAGCAGGGTCGCGTCCGCCGAGATGCCGAACAGCCACCAGGAGAGGACGAGGCCCGGCACGAAGCCCATCGACGCCAGAATCAGGGCCTGGCTAAAGACCACCGCCAACAGATATCGGTCGGTGTAGCCCATCGCCTTCAGCGTCGCATACTCCGGGAGGTGGTTCGCGACCTCGGTGAACAGAATCTGATAGACGATCACGAAGCCAACGATCAGTCCCATGCCGACGCCGAACAGAAAGATGAACCCGATCGGGGTCGAGGTCGCCCAGTAGGCGCGCTCACCGGCGACGAACTCGTCGTGCGTCATGACCGACACGTCGTCGGGAAGCAGGCGTCGGAGCCTCGACTTCACCGTCTGCTTATCGGCGCCAGCCTGCAGGAAAACCGCTCCGACATCGATCATGTCAGGCGTCCGGTCCCGCACCAGCCGGTGGAAGTTGACATCGCTCGTGAGGATGTTCCCATCGGCGGCGAAGGAAACGCCAAGGCGGAACAGGCCCACCACCTCCATGGTGCGGTCGGCGACCTCCACCGATGTCGCCCCTCGCGCCGCCCGCTCCCCGATCGGACCGTACTCGGGTCGCGATTGGGTGTCGAACAGAAGCGTGTCGCGCTGCCGCAATCGCTGCGTGGCCTCGTTCGCGCCCTCAAGCGCGAAGACGCCCGCGTCGGGGTCCGCGCCCAGAACCACGATTGAGCGACGCGCGGCTGTTTCGGGGTTCTTCCAGATGACCTGGCCGAGATGCACGGGTGTGACGCGGACGACGTCGGGATCGGCGAGAGCCTGCATCAGCCTCGCTCGGGGAAGGCTTGAGGTGCGCGTGGTCGTCTCCGATTGGCGGCTGAACAGAATGATATCGCCGCGGATCGCCCGCGCGATCGAGGTTGCACTGTCGTAAAGGGCGTCATGAAAACCCAGCTGCATGAACACCAGCAGCGAGGCGAAGATCACCCCCGCCACCGCGCTGGCGAGCCGGGCCGGCTGATAAGTCAACTGACGCCAGGCGAAGCGCGAGGCGAGACGGATCGTGCGGATCATGGGCGTTCCGCGCCGGGCGGTTCCGCGCTGGCATGAATGCGCGCCATCACCTGCATGTTGGAGAGCCGGCGCACACGCTGGCTGCCCTCCGGCGTCAGGATCAGGCGCGCCTCGACGACGCGCGCATCGATGCGCGCAACCGGATCCGTGCCGATCGCGTCGTTGCGGCGGACGAGCCAGCCGATCTCGCTGACCTGAGCCGGAAGCGGCGTCGTGTCGCCGGGCAGCAGCACTTCGGCCCGGTCGCCCACCTTCAGCCGGGGGGCGTCGCTTTCGTAGATCTCGACCACAACTTCCATGAGTTTCAGATCGGCAAGAGACAGCAGGCCGTCCGTACCCACCTGTTCGCCCTCGCGGGCATGGACGGCGAGGACAGTGCCGTCGATAGGAGCCCGGATTTGGCTAAGGTCCAGCTCGGCCCGACGTTGGACCAGGTCGGCGCGGGCCCTGCCGAGAGCGGCCTCCGACACGGCCACATCCTCGGCGCGGACGCTGGCCAGGGTCTTGTAGTCGGCTTCGGCAGCGGCCAGTTCCGCCGAAAGACGCGACAGCGTCGAGCTGGCGTCATCCACCTGCGCTTGCGACTCGGCGTTGGAGCGCATCAAGGCCGCGCGGCGGTTGAGCGTCATCTGCGCGAGATTGACCTGCGCCGCCAGCGCATTGATCCGCGCCTTTTGCGCGGCCAGCTCGGAAGGCCGTGCGCCCGCGCGGATACGGTCAAGCTCGGCCTCCGCGACCTTCACTTGCGCCTCCGCGCTCGCCACGGCGGCCGCTCGAACTGAATAATCCGCCATCAGGGCGACGACCTGTCCGGCCGCCACCGTGTCGCCCGCCCGCACTTGGATCCGGTCGATACGCGGCGACTCCGCGCCAAGCGGGGCGCTGATCCTGAGAACGCGCGAGGCGGGCTCAATGCGTCCAAGCGCGCCAATGCCCATACCTGGTTCAGCGGCGTGCACGTCCGGGACCAGCGGACCACTCTCGCGGCGGGTCAGGCGATCGCCGAGATCGGAAGCCGCGAGCCACAGGACCACGGCGGCCGACACGGCGCCCGCGACGAGCATGCGGCGGCGTCCGGCGGGAGCCGACGCGGCGACGCCCGCGGCCACGGGTGGATCGAGTTCGCGCAGTCCGACGAGGAAGGGAGCCGAGAGGGCGAGCCCGGCCGCGATCGCCGCGGCGACCAGCGCGACCGCCTCGGCGCCGAACATCGCGACTGCTGGCCCGCTCGCCAGCGAGGAGGCCGGCTGGGCGAGAAGCGCCACGGCCGAGAGCGCGCCAATCACGCCGCCCAACTCAGCGCGCGGCACGCGCCGCTGGATGGCGGTGAGTACGGCCGGCCACAACGGGCCGACGCCAAAGCCGATCAGCACCGGCGCCACAACGAAAGCTTCACGCGGCGGCAGGGCCGCCAGGGCGATGAAGCCCAGAGCGGCAACCGTAACACCGCCGACCACAACGAACCGCTTCCCCACGCGATGGCCCAGCGTAGCGAAGGCCGCCGCCGACGCGAACGCCGCAACGCCGGTCAACGCGAGGAACGCGGTGAGCGCCATGCCGCCGAGCCCCGCCGACAGGGCCAGCGTGGGCGCGAGGATCTCGTCGAGCGATGTGAAAATGGCGACCAGCGGCAGCGCCAGCAGCACGACCGCGCGCAGCGCCGGGTCGCGAAGTATACGGCCGAACGGGCGCGCAGCCCCGGAGGGCGAGGGCGACGCAGGCGGCGCGACGCGCGAGCGAGGGAAGAACAGGGCGTCCACGGCCGCGATCAGCGTCAGCAGGACGACGGCCATGCCGAGCGCGCCCGAGAGCCCGACGAACTCGACCGCCAGAACGCCGAGCGCGGAGCCGCCAATCTGGCCGACCTGATTGGCGATGTCACGCAAACCGTTCGCCCGCTCCAGCTTCAGGCCGGCGAGCCTCGCGAGTAACGGAAGGCGGGCGTCCTGCGCGATGACGCCCGGCGCGCCGAGCCCGTTCGACGCCGCCAACAGGGCGACGATGGCGGCCAGGGCGGCTGGCTGCGCCGCAAGGAGCAGCACCGCCGCCAACGCCGCGACCAGCGTCAGCAGGTTCGACGCCAACAGGACCGGCCGGGTTCCGAAGCGATCGACCAGCCTGCCGCCCAAGGCCATGCCAAGCGCGACGGGCAGGGCAAGGCAGGCGGCCGCGACGCCCGCATAGGCAGGACTGACGCCGCCGGACAGAAGCGACCAGGTCACCGCCATGATTACGACGCCGCCGACGCCAACCGAGGCCGCGCAGGTGGCGAGCGAAGCCAGAAACGGCGCGCCATGTCTGATAAGGGAGCGATTGCCTGTCATGGTGTCCGACACGTCTTCAGATCATTGACCACCACGCGATCACCGCCGGAGCAGCGCCTCGATTGAACCCAGGAGATCGTCGGCCGCAGCCTTGGGCGGCAGAACGCCGGTCGCAATACGGGCAAAGGCGCCGTCCATCAGGCACAACACCGTGAAGGCGCCGATGGCCGGGTCGAGATCGGCGCGCACCTCGCCACGCGTCTGGCCTTGCCTGATCACCGCGGCCAGCGCCTCGCGCTGCAGCCGCTCGGCCCGATGGACGACTTCGGCCACGGCCGGATTGCGTGTGGCCTCGGTGATCACTTCAAGACGCAGGCGTGACGCAGACGGATCGCCCGCTTCCCTCGTGATCGCTTCCGCCGCGATCGCTATCGCCGCGCCCATGGACTCCGCCGCCTTGATGGAGGTGAGAAGAGCCAGATCCGCGCACAGGTCGTCCTCAGCGATCGCGACGACCAAATCGTCCTTGCTGGCGAAGTACTGATAGAGATTGGCCACACTCACGCCAGCGACCGCCGCGATCTCGGCGGTGCCGGCGGCGTGGAAGCCGTGCTGACGGAAGCACGCGCGCGCGCCATCCATGATTTGCCGGCGCCGCGCCGCGCGGGCGGCACGATCGACGGGTCGGCCCAGGCGATGGTGAGTAGGTCGGGACATAGCACATAATATATATGAGTGACCGCTCACAATCAATAATCTCCTCCGATGTCGTGCAGGCGATGTCGAAATATCATCCCGTCAAGCGGCAGCCGCTTGGCGGGATGATGCTCGAGACGGGATTTGGAACGCGCCACGGTCGCCGCGGGGACGCCGCCTGCCCGCAGGGGTGCCCGAGCGGTCTCTGTCCCCGGCGCCGGGAATTGTGCCCGTGAGCCCCCCATCGCCGCCGACCGCCGTGCAGTTCGAACAGCCGACGCGCGCCGAGTATGCGCGGGTCTGCTATCACCGGCTGCAGCTGATGTGCGACCACTTCAGCAACTGTAGCCGCGTACTCGGCGGCGATCTGTAAAAGGTGCTGATCATCTCGCTGATCGGCCAATCGCACCTTGGCCAACTGCGGGCCATGCAAGCGGCGAAGGGCGGCGAGCCGGAGTACGATCCGCGCGTCAGACACGGGACGACGGCGTCGCGCCTCTCCGACATCACGGGCATCCCCCGCGAGACCGTGCGGCGGAAGCTGAGGTCGCTCGCCAACCAGGGCTGGATGGCCTGCGACTGCGCCGGCAGTTTCGTTCTCGCCATCCGGCGGCGAAACCCGCAAGGCACGCAGACGCCGGCCTGACCGCATCGGGCCGGCCGCTCTTTCTTCCTCGTTTCGCATCATCATTTTCCCGCGAGGTAACAGCCCCCTCGCAGGATGATGATTTAACGTGCGAAGCTGGAGACGAAATTCTGCCGCCGTTCCGGCGCGCCCGGCGGGAACCGGCTGGGCCAGCGGCGCACGATGTAGCGCTCGCGGTCGGCAAGGTCGATACGCCGCGCGCCGGCGAGCTTCGAGCGCAGGTTCTCCACGTAGAAGCGCATGGCGTGATCGGGGATGCTCGCCTCCATGAGGTAGCGCCCCAGCGCGCCCGCCGAGGCGGCCGTCGCCTCTTCCGCCGGAACAAAGGCGTAGTTCGGACCGGGAAAGATCACCACGGCCGGGCCGACGTGCACGAACGGATCGCGCCCGCCCGCCACCGTGTCGGGCAAGAGCGGCACGATGTCGTTCTGGTTCACCACCCTGACGAGGGGCAAGTCCGCGAAGGCTTTGGCTCCGGCCTCGTCGGTGAACTTCGGCTGGCCGAAGGTGATCACCCGATCGACGGTCCAGCCGTCGCGCTGGAGACGGACGCCGAGAACGGCCGCCACCGCGCCGCCGAGCGAATGGCCGACAAGGTAGGTTCGGTAGCCGGGCTTCAGCCGCGGCTTGAGGTCGGCGTAGACGGCGTCGGCCGCGCGCTTGAACCCGGCGTGCAAGATCGCCCCCGTGGCCGGATCGGGCACGCCGCGCCGGTCGCGGTTGAGCCGCCAGTTCACATCGTTGACCGAGCCGCGCACGCCGATCACCTGAACCTTGCGGGCGTCGTTGAAGCCGAGGAAGTATTTCACCTCGGTGTCGCCGGGAACGGAAACGTAGGCGCGCGATTGCTTCGCCAGCGCCTTGCCCATGATGGCGTCTTCGCCGCCGTAGCTCACGTTGGCGAGCTCGGCCGCCACGACCAGCAGCCGGAAATCGGGCGTCGCCTTCCCGGCGATCGCCGGCGTCGCCGCGGCGAGCGCGACGAGCGCCATACCCAGGAGGTCCAGCACGCAACCTGCGCGGCGCATGACCGCTTTGAAACCGATACCGCCCAACGCCCAGCTCCATACGCAACCTCTCGGCGACTCTAGAGACAGATCGGCGCGGGCAAGTCCAGAGCCAATGCGAGGGCGGCATTCCCTCCGTGCGTTCAAGAGGTGGCGCGGCTGCGCGTTTCGCCCTATCGTCTCTATCCGTACCTGTCGCTGCTCTCCGAAGAAGATGACCAGACCGGATAGCCCCTTCGCCACCGCCGGCGCCTTCATGGGCGTGCCCGCCGCCTCCACGATCAAGCCCGGTCAGGGCGTGGTGCTCGGCGTGCCCTTCGATTGCGGCACGCATCCAACGCGCATCGGCTCACGCCAGGGGCCAGCCGCGATCCGCGCCCAGTCCGGGCTGGTGCGCCCCTGCTATCCGGCGCTTTCCGACACGAACATCCTTGAAACGCTGGAGGTGGTGGACGTCGGCGACGTGCCGGTGACCAGCGGCGACGTGGCCCCCTCGTTCGCCGCCATCGAGCGGGCGATGGACGCCATCGTCCAGGCGGGGGGCTTCCCGGTGACCTTCGGCGGCGACGGCTCGGTGTCGCTGCCGCAGATGCGCGCCGTGCACCGGCGTTACGGCGACCTCGTGGCGCTGCACATCGACGCCCACACCGACGCCTACGACGTGCCGGGCTACAACACCTCGAGCACCTTCACGCGCGCCGCCGAGGAAGGCGTGATCGACACGCGGCGCTCCTTTCACATCGGCGCGCGCGGATCGCTGGCGGTGCAGGGCGCCTACGATCACACCCGCTCGCTCGGCTACAATCTGATCACTGGCGCGGACGTGCGGCGGCGCGGCGTCGCCGATGTGCTTTCGGACGTGAAGGCCACGGTGGCCGGACGGCCGGTCTACCTGTGCTTCGACATGGATTACATCGACCCCTCCGCGGCGCCGGGCGTCGCCACGCCCACCTGGGGCGGACCGGACGCGGCGTCGGCGCTCGAACTGCTCGAGGGGCTGAAAGGTCTGCGCATCGTCGCGGTGGACGTCAACACGGTGAGCCCGCCGCACGATGTCGGCGGCATGACCGCCTGCCTCGCCGCGCATGTGGCGATGGTGGCGATGCACCTCGTCGCGCTTGGCCGCAACGCCGCCTGACCGGGAGCGACACACCGTGGTGAAGATCCTCGTCACCCACAACAACGACCTGCTGGTGAATTTCTACAACGTCGATGCGGTGGAGCAGCTGCGGCAGGTCGCTGACGTGCGCGTCAACGGCACGGACACGCCGCTCGCCGGCGAAGCGCTGATCGCGGCGGCGCGCGATGTGGACATCGTCGTGTCGGACCGGCTCGCGCCCGGCACGGCGCACGTGTTCGCAAGCCTGCCCAACCTTGCGGTGTGGATGCGCTGCGCCGTGGACATCCGCAACATCGACGTCGAGGCCGCCTCCACGGCGGGCACGCTGGTGGTCAGGTGCAGCTCCGGCTACAACGAGGCGGTGGCCGAGGTGGCGATGGGGCTGGTGCTGACGCTCGCCCGGCGCGTGCATATCGGCGACCGTCTGTACAAGGAGGGCCGGGCGATCCAGCCGATGATCCTCGGCCGCCAGCTGCACGGCGCGAGCATCGGCGTCATCGGCTTCGGCAATATCGGCAGGCGGATCGGCGATCTCGCCATCGCCTTCGGCATGAAGGTTCACGCCTTCGACCCCTATGTGCGGATCGTCAACGGCTGCGTGACGCAAACCACGTTCGACGGCGTGCTGGCCTGCGACTTCGTTGTGTGCGCCGCCTACGCCACGGCGGAGACGCAGGGGATGATGAACGCGCAGGCGTTCGCCAGGATGCGGCGCGATGCGTACTTCGTGAACATCTCGCGCGGGATTCTGGTGGACGAGACGGCGCTTGAGGCGGCGCTGCTCAACGGCGGCATCGCCGGTGCGGGACTCGACGTGGGCCTCGGCCACGACGAGCAGCCGAACCCGAGGATCGCCGCGCTGCCCAACGTGGTCGCCGTTCCGCATGTCGCCGGGCTGACGCGGGAAGCGAGCGATCACCAGGCCTTCGAGACCGTGCGCCAGATCCGCGAACTGATGGCGGGCAAGATGCCGGCGCTGGCGGTGAACGCGCACCGGGCGACGAAGCTCGCCCGGCTGCGGACCGGTTGACGGCATGGGCGGCCTGCTTCCCGCCGCGCCGCCGCGCACCGCGGTTCCGACCGGCGCGTGCGACTGCCACATGCACGTCTACGGCGATCCTTCCCTGTACCCCGTCAACCCGGACTCGCCCTTCCGGCCCGTGGCGGGGGGCACGGTGGACGCCTATCTGAAGCTGCAGCGGCTGCTCGGCCTTGAGCGGGCTGTCGTGGTGCAGCCCTCGGCGTACGGAACCGACAACCGCTGCACGCTCGACGCCATGGCCGCGATCGGCGCCGGCGCGCGCGGCGTCGCGGTGATCGACGACACGGCAAGCGACGCCGAAATCGAAAGGCTGACGGCGCTCGGCGTGCGCGGCCTGCGCTTTTTCATGCTGCCCGGCGGCGTGCTGCCGTGGGAGGCGCTGCCCCGGCTCGCGGCGCACGTCGCGCCGTTCGGCTGGCACATCCAGATGCAGATGGACGGCCGGTTCCTGCACGAGCGGGAGGAGCTGCTGTCGGGGCTGCCGTGCCCGCTCGTCATCGATCACAACGGCAAGTTTCTCGAACCCGTTGACCTCGACCACCCGGGATTTGCGGCGCTGCGCCGCCTGATCGAGCGCGGCCGCACCTGGGTTAAGACCTCGGGCGTCTACGAAACGTCGAGGACCGGGCCGCCGGCGTACGCCGATGTCGCCGTGCTGGCGCGCGCGCTGATCTCGCATTTTCCACAACGCTGCCTGTGGGCGACGAACTGGCCGCATCCGTCGAAGCCGGGAAACCCGCCAGACGACGCTCACCTTCTCGATCTATTCGCCGGATGGTGCGGATCGCAGGCGGTCTTCAGGCAGGTGCTGGTGGAGAACCCCGCCACGCTTTATGGCTTTCCGCCCGCCTGACGCAGCCGGACGCCCGGGCCCCGCGCGGCGGCGGAAACTGGCGCAACGGCGCAACCTGAGGAGGACTCCATGGCCAATATCTTCACCGGAACCATCCCTGCGCTGATGACGCCCTGTACGCCGGCGCGCACGCCTGATTTCGACGCGCTGGTGCGCACGGCGAAGCGGCTCGTCGCGGCCGGCATGTCGGCGGTGGTCTATTGCGGCTCAATGGGCGACTGGCCGCTGCTCACCGACGACCAGCGCATGGAGGGCGTGGAGCGCCTGCTGGCGGGCGGCGTGAAGGTGATCGTTGGCACCGGCGCGCAGAACCCGGCGCGGGCGGCGGCGCTGGCGGCGTACGCCAGAAAGGCCGGGGCGCACGGGCTGATGATCATCCCGCGGGTGCTGTCGCGCGCAACTTCGGTGGCGGCCCAGCGCGCCCACTTCGAGGGCGTGCTGGAGGCGGCGGTGGATCTGCCTGCGGTGATCTACAACAGCCCCTACTACGGCTTCGAGACCAAGGCCGATCTGTTCTTCGCGCTGCGCGCCCGCTACCCGCATCTCGTCGGCTTCAAGGAGTTCGGCGGCGCGGGGCCGCTGCGCTATGCGGCCGAGCACATCACCGGGCGCGATCCGTCGCTGACCCTGATGGTGGGCGTCGACACGCAGGTGTTCCACGGCTTCGTCAACTGCGGCGCGACGGGCGCGATCACCGGCATCGGCAACGTGCTGCCGAGGGAGGTGCTGCACCTCGTCTCCCTGTGCGAAAAGGCGGCGGCGGGCGACGCGCAGGCGCGGCGCCGCGCGCTGGAGCTCGACGCGGCGCTCGGCGTGCTTTCCTCCTTCGACGAGGGACCCGACCTCGTCCTCTACTACAAGCACCTGATGGTGCTGGAAGGCGGCCCCGAGTACGCCCTCCACTTCAACGCGACCGACGAGCTGAGCCCCAGCCAGAAGCAATACGCCGAGGCGCAGCTGAAGCTGTTCCGCGCCTGGTACGCGAACTGGTCGGCCGGGGGGTGAGGCCGATGCGGGTCATCGACAGCCACACCGAGGGCGAGCCGACGCGGATGATCGTGGACGGCGGGCCGAACCTCGGCCATGGTCCGCTGGCGGAACGCCGCGAACGCCTCGCCCGTGACTTCGACCACATCCGCCGCTTTGCGGTGCTGGAGCCGCGCGGCAACGACGCCGTCGTCGGCGCGCTGCAGAGCGCGCCGGTCGGCCCGGCCAGCGCGGCGGGCCTCATCTTCTTCAACAACGCCGGCTACCTCGGCATGTGCGGCCACGCCACCATCGGCGCGGCGGTGACCCTTGCGCACATGGGGCGCATCGGGCCGGGCGAACACCGCTTCGAAACGCCGGTGGGCGACGTGACCGCGCTGCTGCACGACCGCAACCGGGTGACCATCGAGAACGTGGCGAGCCGGCGCCATCTCGCGGGCGTCGCGCTGGACGTGCCGGGCGTCGGGCGCGTGACCGGCGATGTCGCCTGGGGCGGCAACTGGTTCTTCCTCAGCAACGACGCGCCCTGTCCGCTCGTCCTAGCCAACCTGGCGCAGCTCGCCCGCGCCGCCGAGGCGATCAAGGCGGCGCTGGCGGAGAACGGGATCACCGGCGGCGACGGGGCGGAGGTGGATCACATCGAGCTCTTCGCCCCGCCGGTCGCGGCGGACGCCAGCAGCCGCAACTTCGTGCTTTGCCCCGGCGGCGCCTACGACCGCTCGCCGTGCGGCACGGGAACAAGCGCCAAGCTCGCCTGTCTCGCCGCCGAC
Source organism: Aestuariivirgaceae bacterium (assembly GCA_036746875.1). GTDB lineage: Bacteria > Pseudomonadota > Alphaproteobacteria > Rhizobiales > Aestuariivirgaceae > DAIODI01. The sequence continues at coordinate 16,872 of DAIODI010000021.1, forward strand.
GGCAAGCTCAAGGAGGGGGAGGACTGGGTGCAGGAAAGCATCCTCGGCAGCCGCTTCACCGCCCGCTACCGGCGAGGCCCCGGGGGCGAAGTGATCCCCAGCGTCACCGGGCGGGCGTACGTGACCGCCGAGGCCACGTTGCTGCGCGATCCCGGCGATCCATTCGCCGACGGGATCGCCGCCTGATCGTCAATGCTCAGCGCACGGCCGGCTCGTGAAACTGCGGGGCTTCGCGGCGGTCGAGCAGGCCGTAGTCGCGGATGATCCGCACCGCGAAGCGGCGGTCGCCCGTCGTCGTCGCGTCGACGTATCGCGCCGCGTCGTGGCTTGAGCGAAACGCCAGCAGCGCCGCCCACTGCGCCGGATCCACGACGCCGTCCAGCGCATCCGCCTGCACGGCGTACGGCGCGCCAGCGTCCGGCGCGCCGCCCGACCGCCCCAGCACGAACGCCATCGCCTTCGCATCGCCGGCCGCCGTCTCGTCAAAACGCTGCTGCGGCAGCCGAACTTCGCCGCCGGCTGCAATGAGACGCGCCACTTCGCCAACCCGCAGACGGTAACGCGCGAGGATCTCGCGCCGGCCCAGCGCCTGCGCGGCGTAGTGGCCGGCGTGGGTGCGCCAGCGGATCACCGCCTTCTCGTCGCGCCACAACGACAGCGACAGCAGCAGGCCGGCGCGGGTGCGGCTCCTGTAGCGGGTGTTCTCGAGGAAGCCGTCGATCTGGTCGAGCTCCGGCCTGAGCATCCGGGCGATCTCAAGATAGCCGTCGAAGCGGTGCGGATGGGGCTCGACCTCGAAGATCACTGCGAACATTCGGGTTCTCCGGTCAGAGCGCGAAGCCCGCGCACGCCACACACGCGGTGGAGGAGCGCCAGCCTCCGGACCGGCGGCGCGGCGATCATGACGCGGCCAGCGCCGTCACCTCGCGGCGGAACGGCGGCGCGTCGCCGGGATCGGCCTCGTCGAGTTCGCGCGCGTAACGGTGGCCCGCATAGATGGCCCAGGCGATGGGCGCAGGCGCGGCGGCGTCGCCGATCAGCTTCACCGAGCGGACGCCGGCGTCGGCCCACTCCTGTCGCCGCGCCATCAGATCGCAGTGGAGCGCGTCGTCGCCGGCGCGGCTGGCGACCAGTACGATCGCGTCGCATGGCGCAACGGCGCGATCGTCCGTGTACACACAGTTGGTCTCGACGCCGTCGCTGCGGATCGAGGCGAGGCCCCGGTTGAGGACGACGCGCACGCCCGCCGCCGCAAGCCGCCGGTGGATGGCGGCCTGCTCCAGCGTGTTCCGGCTCCAGTCGGAGACGAACGCCGCCGGGGTGAGCAGCGTCACCCGGCGCCCGGCCGTGGCGAGCAGCTCGGCGATCACGCCGCCCATGTAGTAGTGGTCGTCGTCGTAGACGATCACCTCGCCGCGCGGCAGCCGGCCGGCCATGATGTCGTCGGGCGTGTAGAGCGGCATCTGCGGGGAGATCGGCGGGGCGACGACATGCTGGCGCGCCACGCCGTCGCGCCGCCATGTGGCGCCGGTGGCGACGGCGACGTGCTCGAAGCCGAACTCCAGCACCTGGCCCGCGTCCAGCCTGCTGTTGCGGTAGATGGCGACGTTCGTCAGCTTCGCCAGCTGATGCGTCCGATAGTCGGCGACGCGCCCCCACGCCGACAGCCCCGGCAGGCGGCGCTCGCGCGCCACGCGGCCGCCGATTTCCTCGGTGGCCTCCGCGAGCGCCACCTCGTACCCGCGCCGGCCCAGCGCCAGCGCCGCCTCCAGACCCGCGGGCCCCGCGCCCACCACCAGCACGCTGCGGCTTTCGCCCTTCGGATTCATCCGCTCGGGATGCCAGCCCTTGCGCCATTCCTCCATGAACGACGGGTTCTGCGTGCAGCGCGACAGCGACATGGTCATGTCGCCGGAAATGCAGATGTTGCAGCCGATGCATTCGCGGATGTCGTCGATGCGGCCCTCCTCCACCTTGCGCGGCAGGAACGGATCGGCGATCGAGGGCCTCGCGCAGCCGATGAAATCGAGCACGCCCTGCCGCAGCAGGCGGACCATCACGTCGGGCGAGGTGAAGCGGCCGACGCCCACCACGGGCTTCGAGGTCATCGCGCGGATGCCCCTGACCAGCGCCTCCTGCGCCGCCTCCTCCCGGAAGCGCGACGGGCCGGAGCAATCCTCCCACGTTCCGTGCGCCAGATCCCAGAGGTCGGGGAGATCGCGGTTCATGTCGATGAACTCGCGCACCTCAGCGTTGGAGAAGCCGAGATCGCCGATGGTCTCATCCAGCGAGACGCGCATGGTGAGGCCCATTGACGCGCCCACCGCATCGCGCAGATCGGCCACCACCTCGCGGGCGAAGCGGGAGCGGTTCTCCAGCGAACCGCCGTATTCGTCCGTGCGCTGGTTGGTGGCGCGGCTGAGGAAGTGCTGGAACACGCCGAACCCGTGCGCGCCGTAGAGGCAGAGAAGATCGAACCCGGCGCGCTGCGATCTCCGCGCGGCGTGGACGAACCAGCGGCGCAGGTTGCGGATGTCCGTGCGATCCATGGCGCGCGCCTGCACGGGATCGTTGGTGAAGGTGCGGATGGGCAACGCGGTCGGCGCAAGCGGCGTCTCGCGGGTGTAGAAGTTCGGCCCGTTGACGCCGGAGTAGGCGAGCTGGATGCCGGCCAGCGCCCCGTGCGACTTCATCCGTTCGGCCATGCGGGCGATGGCCGGGATGTCCTGGTCCTCCCACAGCCTGAGCTCGATGAACGGGGTGATCTCCGACGAATGGTGCATCTCGGTCTGCTCGGTGAAGATCACGCCCCAGCCGCCCTCCGCCTTCACGCCGCGCATGGCGGCGGCGGCGGAGGGGTCGCGGTAGCCCGCGCCGTTGCAGTGGGGCACCTGGTAGAAGCGGTTCTTCGCCATCAGCGGGCCGATCGGCGCCGGCTCGAACAGCACGTCATATCGGGGATCGCGCACGGGTGTGGCCTGCTCCATTGCGTTCGGGATCGATCCCCCGGATGCTGCCCCGGCGCGAGACGGCCGGCAACCGTCCGGGCGAAGGCGGAGCGCGGTGGCTGTGCGTATCCGCGACCTGCGCCCTGCCGTCGTGTCGCGGCTCGTTTCAGGCGGGCATGACCCCGCCGGTGATGGGCAAGTTCCCCGGCCACACGCAGGTTCGGGATGCCTGCCGCCACGCCCGCCTGCGCGACGATCCCTTGCACGCCGGGCGCGGACGGGCGAGCGATCTGCCGCGGGATCGTCCGATAGCCTGCTGAACCGCCCCTTTTCCGCCCGCTGCCGAAGGGTGCGCCTTTGCATGTGTTGCATCGAGCATCAGGGCGCCGGCGGGCCGCCGGCCTCGGCGAGGCAGAGAAAAACGCGCTCCCAGAAGCCTTTGTCCGCCCATCGCACGAAGCGATTATACAGCGTCTTGCACGGACCGTAGCTCGATGGCGCGTCCTTCCATCGCCAGTCCGACCGCAGAACATGAGTGATGCCCGAGATGATCCGTCGGTCATCAACGCGCGGCTTGCCCCGCGAATTCGACGGCAACAGCGGTTGCAGCCGCCCAAACTGCTGCTCCGTCAACCAAAAACCAATCGATATTCAAGCTCCTCCCAGGAAGCCTGAATCACACATCGACCAATCTCGGAACCCTGTCTATGGGTCTGGAGCCTAGCGGCATCATCCCGCCTGGTGGCCGTCGCTTGGCGGATAAAGATGATGCAAAACCAAGAAGATCGAGCAGCCAGTGAGACGCAGTCAGGCCGACCGCTCTATCTCGCTGGTCCTGTCATCCGCCAGTCGTGGCGCTGGAGGCGAAATGCAATCGCTCCTGCGATCACCCGATGCATCATCGAACCCAAGGATCAAACACTTTAGGCCAGGCTTGCGCGTCACATGGTCCAGCCGCCGTCGATGACGTGCGCCTGCCCGGTGATGTAGGCGGCGTCATCGGAGGCGAGGAATGCGATCAGCGCGCCAACCTCCTCCGGCTGGCAGAAGCGGCCGATGGGCTGGCGGGCCATGAACGCGGCGCGGGCCTTTTCGTAGTCGCCGGAATCGCGCATGCGAGCGAGGAGGCTCGGCGTCTCCACCGTGCCCGGACACACGGCGTTGGCGCGGATGCCTTTCGTGACGAAATCGGTGGCGAGCTGCTTCGTCAGCGCGATCACCGCGCCCTTGGTCGTGCCGTAGACGAACCGGTTCGGCGCGCCCTTGATGGTGGAGACAACGGAAGCGATGTTGACGATCGATCCTGCACCCTTCTCCAGCATCCCCGGCAGATACGCCCGGATCATCCGGTAGTGCGCCTTCACGTTGATGTCGAAGGAGCGGTCCCAGACGTCCTCCTCGCACTCAAGCGCCGTGCCGGTGTGCACCCAGCCCGAGCAGTTGACGAGAATGTCCACCGGGCCCGTACGTTCAACGGCGCGAGCGATCTGTTTCGGCTTCGTTACGTCGAGCGCGAACGTGCGCACACGGCGCGTCTCGCCCTTCAGTGAGGCGAGGCCGTCGCGGTCGGTGTCGGTGGCGAACACGGCTGCGCCTTCTGCCGCCATCGCTTGCGCCGCCGCCCGGCCGATGCCTGCCGCGGCCGCCGTCACCAGCGCCACCTTGCCCTGCAATCGCTTCATCGCGTCCTCCCGCATGTCGAGGACGCCGATTCTAGCATGTGACGCCCGGAAGGTTCAGCCCGTTCCGGCGCGCGCAGTCCACGGCGATATCGTAGCCGGCGTCGGCGTGGCGCATGACGCCCGAGGCCGGGTCGTTCCACAGCACCCGTTCAAGGCGGCGGGCGGCCTCCGGCGTGCCGTCGGCGACGATCACCATGCCGGCGTGCTGCGAGTACCCCATGCCGACGCCGCCGCCGTGGTGCAGCGACACCCACGTCGCGCCCGAGGCGGTGTTGAGCAGCGCGTTGAGGAGCGGCCAGTCGGAGACCGCATCGGAGCCGTCGCGCATCGCTTCCGTCTCGCGGTTGGGCGAGGCGACCGAACCTG